>NZ_JBEXLS010000010.1:0-108267 GCF_040610055.1 Streptomyces sp. NPDC004539
CGGCCGGCGAGGGAGAAATCCGCGACGTCGACGACCGCCTCGTCGCCGAGTTCGAGGGCGTCGAGGCCGGTTTCGCGGGTCCAGACCTCGCCGCCGGTTTCGGAGCAGCCCATGACGGCGGGGGTCCAGGAGTGGGCTTTGGCTTCGTCCATGAAGCGTTCGATGGCGCCGGGCCAGGCTTCGACGTCGCCGATGGGGTCGCCGCTGGCGAGCATCACGCCGGACACGACCCGGTAGGTCACCGCCGCCTTGCCGCTGGGGGAGAACACGACGGCCTTGTCGCGGCGCAGGGCGAAGTGGCCCAGGGAGTCGCGGCGGCCGTGTTTGTCGAGGAGGGCGCGTAGCTGGAGTTCGTCGTTCTCGGTGAGCTGGGCGGCGGGGTGCTCGGGACGGAAGGCCAGATAGATCGTCGTGACGGCCGTCAGCAGGCCCAGCGCGCCCAGCGAGAACGCCACCGTCGACGACGCCGTACCCGTGTAGTCGACCGGACCCTCGACGCCGAACAGCCCGTACACGACATGCGCGAGCCGCGCCCAGGCGTCCGGGTCGCCGACCGTCTGCCGCTCGTGCGCGTTGACGACGACGAGGCCGAGGCCGAGGGAAGCGGCCCCCATGAGGAGGAAGTTGGCCAGCGCCCGCCAGCGGCTGCGCGGGTCCGGGAGGGCGGCGAACTCGTGCCGGTGCCGGATCAGCAGGGCCAGCAGCGCCAGCGAGACAGCCGTGCCGACCACCGAGTGCCGGAAGGTGAACTGGGCCGCCGCACCCACCGGGAGCAGCGCCACCGCCGCCCGCCAGGCCCGCCGCTTACGGCGCCGCAGCCCGTGCGCGAGCAGCAGCAGGAGCAGCCCGGCACTCAGCGAGAGCGCCGCCGCGAACGGCCCGAACGCGCCCGGCAGCGACTCCGCGAGCGCGTGCATCCGGCTGAACCGGAACCGGGTGAACACACCCGCGAGGACGTCGAGAAGCCCCACGAAGACGCAGGCCCGCGCGATCAGGGCGGGTACGGCGTCGGGCCTCGGGCCCCGTATCGCCCGGCGCAGCGGGGAGAGCGGTGGCTCGGTCCGGGTCTCGGTCATGCCGCTTCGGCACCCCACAGCCCGTGGTCACGGCGGCGCACGTCCGTCCAGTCGGTCATGACTTCGATGCTAGGGACGAAGTCCCCTCGGCGAATCGGCCGTTGTGCGAGAGCCGTGTCCTACGAAAGTAGGGGGTCGGAGCGGGCGGGGTCATCCTTCTGGCCGCCCTCCCGGTGCTTTCGGCGGACGGCGTCAGCCGCCCAGCCCCGCGTCCCGCGCGAGCAGGGCCGCCTGGACGCGGTTGGTGACCTCCAGGGCCGTCAGGATGCGGCTGACATGAGCCTTCACCGTGCTCTCCCGCATGGCGAGGCGGGCCGCGATGTCCGCGTTGGTGTCACCCCGGGCGAGCAGCAGGAGGACGTCGTGCTCCCGGGGGGTGAGCCGCTCCAGGCGGGACCGTGCCGTGACCGCCTGCGCGTGGCCGGTGGCGTGATAGCGGTCGATGAGCCGGCGGGCCGCCGCGGGGTGCAGCATCGCCGAACCGCCGGCGACGAGATGCACGGCCCGCAGGATCTCCGCCGGGTCGGTGTCCTTGAGCAGGAACCCGTCGGCGCCCGCCGAGAGCGCGTCGTACACGTACGCGTCGAGGTCGAACGTCGTCAGGATGATCACGCGCGGCGGGTCCGGCAGCGCCCGCAGCCGGACCGTCGCGGCGATGCCGTCCAGGCGTGGCATACGGACGTCGACGAGCGCGACGTCCACCCGGTGGGCGGCGGCCCGCTCGACCGCCTGGAGGCCGTCCGCCGCCTGGGCGACGACCTCGATGCCGGGGTCCGTGTCGAGGAGGTCGGTGAGACCGAGGCGGACCAGGGCGTCGTCGTCGACGATCATCGTGCGGATCATGGGGGGCGCCGTTCTGTGCGGTGGGGGTCCGGGTACCTCCTCGTCGCTGCGCTCATCGTACGGAGAGCGGGACGGACTGGCCCTCGACGATCTGGCATCGGCGACCCCGACTTTCGTAGGGGTCCGCCGTCGCACAACAGCCGATCCGGCGGGCCCCGGCGATTCCTAGCGTCGAGGTCATGAATCACCGGACCCCTGTTCCCGACCGTGCGAGCGGGCCCCGCCGAGGCGAGGGCCGGATGTTCCTGGCCGAGGCGGTGCGCGATCTGCGGACCACGGGCGCGGTCGCGCCCAGCGGCCGGGCCCTCGCCCGCGCCCTGACCGAACCCGTCCACGCCCAGGGGCCCCGGCCGCTCTCGGTCCTCGAAGTCGGCGCCGGCACCGGCCCCTTCACCCGCGCCCTCGCCGACCGCCTCCCGCGCGGCAGCCGCTTCGACGTCGTCGAGGCCAACCCCCGCTTCGCCACCCGCCTGCGCACCCTGACCGCCACCCACCCCCGGCTGACGGCCCACTCCGTACGGGCCGAGGTGCACGAGACGTACCTGGAGGACTTCAAGACCGACGAGCGGTACGACGTCGTCGTCTCCGGGCTGCCGCTGACGAACTTCGCCCCCGCCCAGGTCGACCTGATCATGTCCCGGCTGATCGAACTCCTGCACCCCGGCGGCACGTTGACGTACTTCGCCTACCTGGGGACCCGCCGGGCCCGCGCGCTCACCGCCTCCCGCGCGGAGGCCCGCCGGCACGCGGCGGTGGACGAGGTGATGGCCGGCTACCAGCGCCGGTACGCCGTCGGCCGCTGGACCGTCTGGGCCAACCTGCCCCCGGCGTACGCCTGGCACCTCCAGTCCCCGCCGGCCCCCGCGCCCGACGGCGGCACCGGGAACCCGCTGTGAACGCCCTCTCCGACCTCCTCGGACACCTCTCCCCGGCGCTTACCTGCACCGTCCTGGGCCTGGCGGTGCTCGCCGAGTCCGTCCTCCTCGTGGGCGCCTTCGTCCCGACGCTCACCCTGATGCTGACGGCCGGGGCGCTGGCCCGCACCGGGCACGTCAGCCTGCTCCTCGTGATCGGCGTGGCCGTCACCGCCGTCGTGCTGGGTGACTTCCTCGCCCAGCGCACCGGACGGTTCCTCGGCACCCGGCTGCGCGCCGGTCACCTCGGCCGCCGGGTCCCCGGGGCCGCCTGGCGGCGGGCCGAGTCGCTGATGACCCGGCACGGCGGCCGGGCCGTCTTCTTCGCCCGCTTCCTCCCGGTGGTCCGCACCCTCGCCCCCCACTTCGCCGGCGCCACGAGCCTGCCCTACCGGTGCCTCGCCCCCTACAGCGTCGTCGCCGCCGTGCTGTGGGCCGGGGCCGAGGCGGGCGTCGGATTCGCCGCCGCGCCCTCCCTCCAGCGGCTGCTGACCCTCGGCGGCCCCTTCGTCGCCGTGGTCGTCCTCACCGCCGTCGGCGGCAGCCTCCTGTGGCGGCGCCTGCGCCGGGGTGGTGTCAGCACCACCTCCGGACCGGGTGTCTGAGCCGACTGTGCTCCCGGCCGCCGGGGAGGAGTGTTGACCCCGTTCAGGCGACCGGCCGACAGGGGGCGGCGCCGACGAGCGGACGGGGAAGACGATGGCGGGACAGACTCGGCGGAGGGTCCTTCGGGGCGCGGCCGTGGTGGGGGCGGGGAGCGTGATCGGGGCTCTCACGGGCGCCGCGAGGGCGAAAGGCGAGGGAAGTGCGACCATGCGAACGACGGCTGATGCGACCCCCTTCCTCGAAGGCGCCTTCGCGCCGGTCACCGAGGAGCTGACCGCCTTCGACCTCCCCGTCACCGGCCGCGTCCCGTGCGATCTGGACGGCCGCTACCTGCGCAACGGCCCCAACGCGCTGGGCCTCGAAGACGTCCGCGCCCACCACTGGATGCTCGGCGACGGCATGGTCCACGGCGTCCGGCTGCGCGGCGGGCGCGCGGAGTGGTACCGCAACCGCTGGGTACGGTCCTCGCAGGTGACGGCCAAGCTGGGCGAGACCTACCCCGGCCGGGTACCGCCGGACGACTTCGCCTGCAACACCCACGTCATCCCGTACAAGGGCCGCATCCTCGCGATGCAGGAGAGCGGACCCCTGCCCTACGAACTCGACGGCGAGCTGAACACCGTCCGCCCCCACGACTTCCGCTCCACCCTCACCGGCGCGTTCACCGCGCACACCAAGTACGACGCGGCGGCCGACGAACTCCACGCGATCGCCTACTACCCGACCTGGGACCACGTCCGCCACCTCATGATCGACCGCACCGGACGGGTCGCCCGCACCACCCGCGTCCCCGTCGCCGACGCGCCGATGATGCACGACTTCGCGCTCACCCGGAAGTACGTCGTGATCGTGGACGTCCCCGTCACCTTCGACCCGGCCGCGGCCGAGGCCGGCGCGACCGTCCCGTACGTGTGGAACGAGCAACACCCCATGCGCATCGGCCTGTTGCCCCGCACGGGCGGCACCACCCGCTGGTTCGAGACCGCCCCCGTGTACTACTCGCACACCCTGAACGCCTACGACCAGGGCGACACCGTCGTCATCGACCACACCGCCTTCCCGGCCCCCTTCCACGTCGCCGGACGCGGCACCGGCGGCCCCTCCGCCACCGGCTCCCCGACGCTCGACCGCTGGACGGTCGACCTGCGCACGGGCCGCGTCCGCAGCACCCGCCTCGACGACCGGCCGCAGGAATTCCCCCGCGTCAACGAGTCGCTGGTGTCCCGCAGGCACCGGTACGCCTACACGGCGAGCACGGCGGAGATGTGGCGTGCCTACGAGACCGTCGACGGGGTCCCGCCGGACGAGAAGTTCACCAACCACCTGGTGAAACACGACCTGTCGCGCGGCAGCAGCCAACTGCACCGCTTCCCCGAGGGGGCGGCCGTCAGCGAGCCGGTGTTCGTGCCGCGCCCCGGCTCCCGCGACGAGGACGACGGCTACGTCCTCGCCTACGTCCACGACCCCGGCCGGGGCGCCACCGACCTGGTGATCCTCGCGGCCCAGGACTTCGGCGGACACCCCCTGGCCCGGATCGAGCTGCCGGGGCGGGTACCCCTGGGTTTCCACGGGAGCTGGGTGCCGGACGCCTGACGTCAGCGCGGCGGGTTCAGCGCCGCCTCCCACTCAGCGTCCGGAATCCGCGACCGCAGATACGCGAACGACTCCCGCACGAGCCGCCGCGCCCGGCCCAGGTCCACGCCGGTCAGCTCGCCCCGGTGCTTGAGGACCCGGCCGTTCACCAGCACCGTGTCGACATCGCCCCGGCCCGCCTGGAAGACGAGATGGCCGGCCGGGTTGTGGGTCGGCGTCATCGCGACGGTGTCGGTGCGCAGGAGGACCAGATCGGCGCGCTTGCCGACCGTGACGGAGCCGATCAGGGAGTCGAGCCCGAGGGCTCTCGCGCCGCCCAGCGTCGCGTACTCCAGGACGTCGGAGGCGCGCAGCGCGTTGTCCGCGACGGCGTGGCCCGCCTCGTGGGCGCGCAGATGGGCGAGTCCCCGGTCCGCGCCGAGCGTCGCCCGCATCGCGGAGAACATGTCGCCGCTCCACCACACCACCGTGTCCATGGAGAGGGAGACCGGGATGCCGAACTCGCGGGCCTTCGCGGTGGGCGGATAGCCCTGGCCCGCGCTGAGTTCGCTCTCCGCCGCGACGGACAGGTACGCGCCGCCCGCCGCGATCCGCCGGTACGAGTCGTCGCTCAGCGAACCCCCGTGGACGAGTGTCAGCGACGGGGTGAGGGCGCCGAACTCGTCGAGGAACCGGATCTGTTGATCGCCGGAGAACCCGAACACGCCCGCGTGGCTGGTCACCGGGAGGTTCCGGTCCCGGGCGAACCGCAGCGCCGCGCGGCCGTCCTCGGTGTCGCTCGCCTCCAACGCGAGCTGCATCGTGACGAGTTGGTCGGGCCGCCCGTCGAACCGGCCGCGCAGGATCTGGTCCACGCGGCCGTCCGTCACCCAGCTCTGGTCCGGCGCGAAGGCGTTGCCGTACGCGAACCGCGCCCGGCCCGGCACCGAGAACAGGGCGTCCACGGCCGCCTCCGCGTGCTCCGGGGTGCGCAGGCCGTGCGACCAGTCCGTCACCGTCGTCACCCCGTCGTTCACCGCCTCGGCCATCCCGAGGTGGTTCGCGGCGTACACGTCCTCCGGGCGGAACAGGGGACCCCACTTCTCCAGCATCCACCGCGCGTAGTTCCCGAGCGTCCAGTCCGCGCCGACGCCCCGCAGCGAGGTCTGCCACATGTGCCGGTGCGTGTCGACGAACCCGGGCACGAGCAGCCCCCCGTCCGCCTCGATCACCGTCGCGGGGGCGGTCAGCCGCCGCCCGACGGCCTTGATGCGCTCACCCTCGACCAGGACGTCCGTGTCGGTCAGGACACCCCGGTCCATCGTGACGACGGTGGCGTGCCGGATGAGGATCGGGCGCCCGGCGGGGAAGGCGACGCGGCCGGCCGCCTCGGCCCGGGGCGCGGCGAACGCCGTGGCGCCCAGCGCGGCGGCGCCCGCTCCCGTGAGCGCCTGACGGCGGGTGGTCCCGCTCCAACTGGCCATGGGGTGCTCCTCGTCCTCGATGTGCGGTGCTCCCGTTCTACGGGGGGCGCGCGGGGCCCGGCATCGGGAGAACCGTGCACGCCGTCCCGGGCCGCGTGGGTCGTTTCACCCATGCCGTCACCCCTTTCGCACCGCCAGCCCGTGCTCGAACGCGTACGCCGCCGCGGCCGTCCGCGAGCCCAGCCCCAACTTCCCGAAGATGTTGGACAGATGACGTGCCACGGTCTTCTCGCTCACCACCAGCGCCCCCGCCACCTCCCGGTTGGTCCGCCCCTCGGCGACCAGCGCGAGCACCTCCGCCTCCCGCGCCGTCAGCGCGCCCCGCGCGGAGTCCGGCGCCACCCCGAGCCTGCCCAACTCCTCCTCCAGGGCGCCCTGTTCGAGCGCGGCGGCGTCCGTGTCGCCGAGCGCCCGGTACGCCCGGACCAGCAACACCCGTATCCGCGCCGCGTCGTACGGCACGTCGAGCGTCGCCCACCGGCAGCAGGCGTCCCGCAGCATCGGCAGCGCCTCCCGCACCCGCCCCTCGGCGAGGGCGAGCCGGCCCCGGGCGTGCAGCGCGGCGGCCTCCGGCGCCGAGGTGCCGCAGCGGGCGGCGACCTCGTCCAGCTCGGCGGAGGCGGCGCGGGCGGCGGCCGGGTCCCCGGCGGCCAGGGCGATCTCCACGTGCGCCTCGCCCAGCCGGGCCAGGGTGAGACGGTCGCGGGTGGCGGGCGCCGTACGGATCGAGGCGAGCGCGGTGGCGGCCCGGCCCTGCGCGAGCCGCAGCAGCGCCAGACCCGGCTGGGGCTGACGGCCGTAGCGGTGCGCGTGGCGGTACGCGGACTCCGCGCCCGGGAGGTCGCCGCGCAGCCGCCGCACCTCGCCGACGACGTAGTGCGCCTCCCCGACGTTGCGCACGCGCAGGCCGGCCAGCTCCTCGCAGACCCGGGTGGCCTCCTTCTCGGCGTCGTCCCAGTCGCCGCGCAGCAGCAGGAGCTGGGCCCGGTGGACCCGGGACAGCTCCGCGAGCAGCGCCGGCGCGGGCAGGCTCTCGGACCAGCGGGTCAGCGCCCGCGTCCACTCCATCAGGCGGCGCACGTCGCCCGACTCGGCGCAGGCGGCGACGAGATGCGCGTGGACGGTGCCGGCCGCGTCCGGGTCGACCTCGCCGCAGACCGTGGCGAGCAGCGCCTCGTCCAGCAGCCGGGTGCCCGCCTCGATGTGGCCCTGCCGCAGCAGCGCCCGGCCCTCGCCGAGGACGCCCAGCGCGGTGAGGGTGGGGGAGGTGTGCCGTCGTCCCAGCTCCTGCACGCGGCGCGCGCTCGCGATCACGCCGTCCAGGTCGGGGCCGTCCAACTCGCCCTCCACGTCCAGGAGATAGACGATCCTGCCGTGCGTCTCGCTCTCCGGGCGGCCGTGCAGGAGGCGGCGGGCGCGGCCCAGCCAGCCCGAGCCGAGGGTGTCCTCGCTGCGCTGGAACAGGGCGGTCGCGACGTCCAGGGCCGCGCGCGCCGCGTCGTCCGGGCGGCCGGCCTCGGTGTGCAGCCGGTACGTCTCGATCCGGGCGAGCAGGTCCTCCTTCACGGCGCCTCCCTCACGCCGCCTCCCGTACGCGCAGCGGCAGTTCGTCCGGGCCGCGCATCAGCAGGCTTCTGCGGTAGGGGAGTTCGGAGAGGGGGACGGCGGGTTCGAGGTGGGTGTAGCGGTGCAGGAGGTCGCGGAAGGCGATGTGGGCCTCCTGGCGGGCCAGCGGGGCGCCGAGGCAGTAGTGGATGCCGGCGCCGAAGGAGAGGTGGCGGTTCGGGGTACGGGTGAGGTCGAGGCGGTCGGGGGCGGGGAAGCGGGCCGGGTCGCGGTTGGCGGAGGCGACGCCGGCGAGGACGAGTTCGCCGGCCGGGATCTCGACGCCGGCGATCGTGACCGGGGCGGTCGTGCGGCGGTACGTCGCGAGGTTCACGGGGCCGTCGTAGCGCAGGAACTCCTCGACGGCGGCCGGCAGCAGGGCCGGGTCCGCGCGGAGTCTCGTCAGTTCGGCCGGGTGGACGAGGAGGGTGCGCACGCCGTTCGCCAGGAGGTTGACGGTCGTCTCGTGGCCCGCGCTGAGCAGGAGGAACACCATCGCGACGAGTTCCTCGCCGGAGAGCCGGTCGTCGACGTCCCGGGCCTCGATCAGGGCGGAGAGGAGGTCGTCGCCGAGGTGGGCGCGTTTCGTGCCGATCAGGTCCGTGAGGTACGTGGTGATGTGGCCGGCCGCCGCGCTCGCCAGTTCCGGTGTGCCCGTCGCGTTGTAGTCCCGGGTCCAGAGCCCGAACGCCTTCTGGTCGCCCTCGGGGAGGCCCAGCAGGTCGCACATCACCGTGATGGAGAGGGGGAACGCGTAGTCGGCGACCAGGTCGATCTCCTCGCGGCCGGCCAGGCCGTCCAGGAGTGCGGCGGAGAGGGCCTCGACACGGGGGAGGAGAGCGGTGACCCGGCCCGGCGTGAACGCCTTCGACACCAGGTTCCGCAGGCGGGTGTGGGCGGGCGGGTCGCTGTTCAGCATGTGCCCGGCGGTCTTCCGGCCCACCGTACGCGGCGCCCGCCCCGCCTCGGTGTTCCGCCGGAACAGCTCCCCGACCGCCTCCGCGTCCTTCGAGAGCCGGGGGTCCGTCAGCACCTCCCGCACATCGTCGTACCGGCTGACCACCCACACCCGCAGCCCGTCCGGCGTGACCACCCTCCGCACAGGCGCCTCCCGGCGCATCTCCGCGTACGTCGCATACGGGTCGTCCCAGAACTCCGGCCCGAACTGCTCACCTAACATGATCATGCGATCACATTACGTAAGACCTCGTGACGGAGAAAGACACCACTCAGCGCCACCGCTGCCGAAATCCGCACCCGGTCCGTGCCGGGGCGTCGCCGGAGCCGGCCGCTCGGCTCGGGAAGGTGCTTCCGCCGGACCGGTGAGCGCGGCCTCGTCCCGCTGGGGTCCGGCGACGACCGGCTGACGTTCGCCGGTGGCGCCGTGTTCGAGCCAGGGTTTCGACCACCCCGGGTGGTTCAACGGGTTCGGTCATGGCCCGGAGCGCTCGCCCCCGCGAGGTCCGTACGCCGACGGAGGTGTGCGACTGGTCGAGTCGGGGGTGATGAACTGCCGGACCGGTGGGCAGGCTCCGGGGCGCGGCGTCGTCCGGCCGGAGTCCGGGGCGACCGGCTGACGTTCGTCGGTGATGCTGTGTTCCGGCCGGGAGGGGGCCGGCCATGGCCCTGGGGATCGGCCCGCGACAGGCTTCGTCCGTCGGCGGCACGCGGCGAGCAACTCGGCGCCACGCGGCTGCCGTTCCCGTCCGCCTGCCGCCTGCCGCCTGCCAGGTGGTGGCGGCGCATCCCGCTTCGTCCCGGCGGTCCGGGATCACCAGCCGGTTCAGGCGACCCCCCGCCGCGTCAGCTCCTCCTCCACCGCCCGCAGCCGTTCCCGCCAGTCCCGGGCGGCCTTGGGGTTGCGGCCCGGGCCTCGGGCGAGTGAGGAGCGTAAGCGGGAGGCGGCCAGTTCGCGGCGTTCGTGGAGTTGGGGCGGGGAGAGGGTCGGGAGGTCGGCGTACCAGTGGTCGTACAGCTTCCAGCGGCTCATGGCCGTCAGGATGGCGTCACTGGTATGCCGACCGCGAGGGGGTTATGCCGTGGCTGGCAGGACGTGGTCGCCGACCGTGTCCGTGCTGAGGCAGAGGGAGCAGACGACCGCGTCGTGGGTGGCGCAGGCGGTGAGGTCGGGGCGCTCGTAGGGCTGGCGGCAGACGTGGCAGTCGTAGGTGGTGGCGCTGGGGTTGCCGTCGGTGTCGAGGAGCGGCTCGGCGATGCCGTCGTCGGTGCGGCGGAGGTAGTACTTGCCCTTCGTGACGACCGCCATCAGCGGGGTGAGGACGAAGGCCAGGAGCGCCGCCGCGACGGGGGAGTACGGCTGGAGGGTGTCACCGAGGGCGTGGAAGTACATGGCGATGGAGAGCCCGGAGGCGGCGACGAACGCGACGACCCCCACGGGGTTGACCGCGTAGAGCATGCCCCGGCGGAACTCCGGCTGGAGCGGCGAGAGCTTGAGGAGGTACTTGTTGACGCCGATGTCCGTCGCGACCGTCACGACCCACGCGATCGCGCAGTTGGAGTAGAAGCCGAGGATCGAGTTGAGGAAGCTGAACATGTCGGCCTCCATCAGGATCAGCGCGAAGGAGAGGTTGACGAGGACGAACACCATGCGCCCGGGGTAGCGCTTGGTCACCCGCGTGAACGAGTTCGTCCAGGCCAGCGACCCGGAGTACGCGTTCGTCACGTTGATCTTGATCTGGCTGATCACGACGAGGACGACGGCCAGCGGAACCACCAGCCAGGACGGCATCATCGCGTCGAAGGCCCCCCGGAACTGCTGGATCGGCTCGGGCGCCGCGTCCGCCCCCACCTTGGCGATGATGTACACCGCGAGGAACACCCCGATGGCCTGCTTCAGCGCGCCGAGCACCACCCACCCGGGACCGGCCATGATCACGGCCGTCCACCAGCTCCGCTTGTTCGCCTCGGTCTTGGGCGGCATGAACCGCAGGTAGTCGATCTGCTCACCGATCTGCGCGATGAGGGAGAGGCAGACACCGGCGCCGAGCAGCACGGACGCCGTGTTGACGCCGCCCTCGCCGTCCGTCCCCGCGTAGTTCAGGAACGTGTCGACCGTGCCGGGGTCGGTGGCGACCAGGTAGACCAGCGGCCCCACCATCAGCAGCAGCCAGATCGGCGTCGTCCACACCTGGAGCTTGCTCAGCGCCTTCATGCCGTAGATCACGAGCGGTATGACCATCAGCGTGGAGACCAGATAGCCGAGCCACAGGGGGAGTCCGAGGCCCAGCTTCAGCCCCTGGGCCATGATCGACCCTTCGAGCGCGAAGAAGATGAACGTGAAGCTCGCGAAGATGACGCTGGTCAGCACCGAGCCGTAGTACCCGAACCCGGAACCCCGGGTGATCAGGTCCAGGTCGATGTTGTAGCGGGCGCCGTAGTACGCGAGCGGGAACCCGGTGACGAAGATGACGACGGCGGCGACGGCGATCGCCACGAGCGCGTTGCCGGTGCCGTGCGCGAGCCCGATGCCCGCGCCGATCGAGAAGTCCGCCATGTAGGCGATGCCGCCCAGCGCGGTCGTCGCCACGACCATCGGGGTCCAGCGGCGGTAGCTCCGGGGCGCGAAGCGGAGGGTGTAGTCCTCCAGCGTCTCCTTCGTCGCCTGATCGGTACTCGCCGGCTCTTCTCGTACGTCCAGTTGCGGCTCGACGCTCATACGACGTCTCCTTGCGGGTCGGGGACCGATGTCCCGCGTGACGGCGTCGGCAGAGCGGGAGCACGGAGGGACCGTAGGCAGCCGGTGTTACCCCTAAATACTTCCTGTATGAAGGAGATGTTTCGCTGAACGGGAGGGAGGGCCCCCGGTGCGCCCGGGGACCCTCGGCGGTCCGTCAGTACAGCTCGGCCCGCACCGTGCGCGCCGCCGTCACCAGGTTCTCCAGCGACTCCCGCGTCTCCGGCCAGCCCCGGGTCTTGAGCCCGCAGTCGGGGTTCACCCACAGCCGTTCGGCGGGGATCGCCGCCAGCCCGGTCCGCAGCAGTTCGGCCGCCTCCTCCGCGCTCGGGACGCGCGGCGAGTGGATGTCGTAGACACCCGGCCCGGCCTCACGCGGGTAGCCGTGCGCCGCGAGTTCCCGCGCCACCTGCATGTGGGAGCGGGCCGCCTCCAGGCTGATGACGTCCGCGTCGAGGTCGTCGATCGCCTGCACGACGTCCCCGAACTCGGCATAGCACATGTGGGTGTGGATCTGCGTCCGCGCCCGCACCCCCGAGGTCGCGAGGCGGAACGCCTCCGTCGCCCACGCGAGGTAACCGGCCCGGTCGGCGGCCCGCAGCGGCAGCGTCTCGCGCAGCGCGGGCTCGTCGACCTGGATCACCGAACTCCCGGCCGCCTCAAGGTCGTTCACCTCGTCCCGCAGGGCCAGCGCGACCTGCCGGGCGGTCTCGGCGAGCGGCTGGTCGTCCCGGACGAACGACCAGGCGAGCATCGTCACCGGCCCGGTCAGCATGCCCTTGACCGGCCGGTCGGTGAGCGACTGCGCGTACGACGTCCAGCGGACCGTCATCGGCTCCGGGCGGGAGATGTCCCCGGCCAGGATCGGCGGGCGCACGTACCGGGTGCCGTACGACTGGACCCAGCCGTGCTGCGTCGCCAGGTAGCCGGTGAGCTGCTCGGCGAAGTACTGGACCATGTCGTTGCGTTCGGCCTCGCCGTGCACCAGCACGTCCAGCCCCGCCTTCTCCTGGAAGGCGATCACCTCCCGGATCTCGGCCGCGACCCGGTCCTCGTACCGGGCGGCCCCGATCCGCCCCGCCCGCAGGTCCGCGCGGGCGGACCGCAGTTCGGCGGTCTGCGGGAACGACCCGATCGTGGTCGTCGGCAGCGTGGGCAGCCCGAGATGCGCGCGCTGCGCCGACGCCCGCTCGGCGTACGGCTGTTCACGGCGTGCGTCGGCGGCGGTGACCGCGGCGGCGCGGGCCCGCACCGCGGGGTCACGGGTGATCGGCGACCCCGCGCGGGAGGCCAGGTCGGCGTGGTTCGCGGCGAGTTCGGCGGCGATCGCGCCGGTGCCGCGGGTCAGTCCGCGTGCCAGCGTGACGACCTCGGCGGTCTTCTGCCGGGCGAAGGCGAGCCAGCGCAGGATCTGCGGGTCGACGTCGCGTTCGGCGGCCGTGTCGAGCGGGACGTGGAGCAGGGAGCAGGACGCGGAGACGTCGACCCGGTCGGCGAGCCCGAGGAGGGTGCCGAGGACGGTGAGGGACCCGGCGAGGTCGTTCACCCAGATGTTGCGCCCGTCGACGACGCCCGCGACCAGCCGCTTGCCGGGCAGCCCGCCGGCGGAGGCGAGGTCCTCCAGGGTGCCGGGCCGGGTGAAGTCGAGCGCGATCCCCTCGACGGGCGCCTTGGCGAGGACCGGGAGGGCCGCGCCCGGGCGGTCGAAGTAGGTCGCGACCAGCAGTTTCGGCCGGTCGGTGAGCGCGCCGAGGTCCCGGTAGGCGCGGGCGGCGGCGTTCAGCTCGGCCGGGGTGCGGTCCTGGACGAGGGCGGGCTCGTCGAGCTGGACCCATCCGCCGCCGGCCGCCCGCAGCTCGGCGAGGATCTCGGCGTACACCGGCAGGAGCCGGTCGAGGAGGGTGAGCGGCTCGAAACCGGCGGCCACTCCCGGGGCGGGCTTGGCCAGCAGGAGGTAGGTGACCGGGCCGAGGAGGACCGGGCGGGCGGTCAGGCCGAGGGCGAGGGCTTCCCGCAACTCGGCGAGCTGCTTGGCGGGTTCGGCGCGGAAGACGGTGTCCGGGCCCAACTCGGGGACCAGATAGTGGTAGTTGGTGTCGAACCACTTCGTCATCTCCAGCGGCGGGGCGTCCTGCGTGCCGCGCGCCATGGCGAAGTAGCGGTCCAGCGGGTCGTCGACTCCCGCGTGGCGCACGGGGATCGCGCCGAGCATGACGCTGGTGTCGAGGACGTGGTCGTAGAGCGAGAAGTCGCCGGTGGGGACCTCGTCGATACCGGCGTCGGCGAGGCGCCGCCAGGTGGCGGCGCGCAGGTCGGCGGCGGTGGAGTGGAGTTCGGCCGCGGTGACGCGGCCCTTCCAGTACCCCTCGACGGCCTTCTTCAGCTCCCGGCCCTGACCCTGCCGGGGGTAGCCGTACAGGGTTGCCGCGGCTGCGGACTTCGTGGTCACGGAGATCTCCTTCACGAGACGATTCCCTGAGGTCCCGGCGACGGGACGAGGGCGTGAAGGAGCCACCGGCCGGACGGCGACGCCGTACGGCCTGCTGTGCGCCGACCCACCCGCGAGGTCACCGGAACTCCGTACGCGAACAGCTCGCGCACGGGCAGTCGGCAGGTCTTCGGACTCACGGGCACACCTCGTACGAGGACGAGGCACCTACTGGCCGTCGCTTCCCAGGTCCTCACGGACCCAGTGCGTATGACGGCGGTCGTTCCCGCTCACCGCTGCGGGGCAGTCCCGGATTCCCACCGGGTTCCCTCTTGCGACGCGGCCCGTCTGGCTGACGGGGCGAACCGGCTGCGGTGATCAGCGTACGGGGCGAACGCGGCGTACGGGGAAGCGTTTTCACGACAAGGGCTCATCTGATAGTTGCCTATCGCCTGTGTGATCCTGGTCTCACTATCGAAACGGTTGAGTTTCGCTAGCGGGGTGTGTAGCGTCTGTCGAGTACGAAACCGTTTCGTTCGCGAGACGCCCGATCATCTCATCGGAGCACGCCCTCATGTCACAGACCACCGAGACGCCGGACACGACGTCACTCACGAAGCAGGCCGAGGAACCCGCGTCCCGTCATCGCTGGTGGGTCCTCGCGATGATCGGCATGGCCCAGCTGATGGTCACGCTGGACGCGACGATCGTGAACATCGCGATGCCGTCCGCCCAGGCCGACCTCGGCTTCTCCGACGGCGACCGGACCTGGATCGTCACCGCCTACTCCCTCGCCTTCGGCAGCCTCCTGCTCCTCGGCGGCCGGATCGCCGACCTCTTCGGCCGCAAGCTCGCCTTCCTGGTCGGCGTCGGCGGATTCGCCGCCGCCTCCGCGCTGGCCGGTGCCGCGACCAACTTCGAGGTCCTCGTCGTCGGCCGCACCCTCCAGGGCCTCTTCGGCGCCCTCCTCGCGCCCGCCGCGCTCTCCCTGCTGACCACCACGTTCACCGACGCGCGCGAGAGGGCCCGCGCCTTCGGCATCTACGGCGCCATCGCCGGCTCCGGCGCGGCCGTCGGCCTCCTCCTCGGCGGCGTCCTCACCGAGTACCTGAACTGGCGCTGGACCCTCTACGTCAACCTCGTCCTCGCCGTGATCCCGCTGGTCGGCGGCTGGATACTGCTCAAGCGCACCCAGCGCGAACCCGGTGCCAAGCTCGACATCCCCGGCACGATCCTGGTCACCGCCGGACTCTTCTCCGTCGTCTACGGCTTCTCCATGGCCGAGTCCCACGACTGGTCCTCCCCGCGCTCCTGGGGCTTCCTGACCGCCGGTGGCATCCTGCTCGCCGCGTTCACCTGGTGGCAGACCCGGGCGTCCCACCCGCTGCTCCCGCTGCGCGTCCTGCTCGACCGCGACCGCGGCGCCTCCTTCGCCGTCATGCTGATCTCCAGCGCGGGCATGTTCGGTGTCTTCCTCTTCCTGACCTACTACCTCCAGCTCAGCCTCGGGTTCAGCGCGGTCAAGACCGGGCTCGCGTTCCTGCCGATGGTCGGCGCGCTGATGGTCGCGGCCACCCTGGCGACCAGCTTCCTCGTCCCCCGGATCGGCCCGAAGACGATCGTCCCGCTCGGCATGGCCCTCGGCGCGCTCGGCCTGGTCTGGATGACGGGCCTGGACCTGAACAGCACGTACGTCACCCACGTCATGCCGCCGCTGATCGTCACCGGCCTCGGTATCGGCCTGGTCATGGCGCCCGCGATGTCCCTCGCCACCAGCGGGGTCGCCGCGCACGACGCCGGGGTCGCCTCGGCCTCCGTCAACACCATGCAGCAGATCGGCGGCTCCATCGGCACCGCCCTGCTCAACACCCTCGCGGCCAGCGCCGCCACGAACTACCTGCACGGCAGGAACGCGGGCGACAAGCTCGTCCAGGCGCACGCCGCGCTGGAGTCGTACTCCACCGCCTACTGGTGGTCGGCCGGCTTCTTCGCGGTCGGCGCCGTCATCGCGCTGCTGCTCTACCGCAGCGGCGTCCCGAAGGCCGACGAGAACGCGGCCCCCACAGTCCACATGTGAGCGGCATGTGGTGACCGCACCTTGAGCGGAGGGTGCGGACGACGGGCCCGGTGTCTGGGGAGACACCGGGCCCTTTCGCATGCCGGGTGAGAGGCGGGCAAGAGTCCCCGCCTTTATTTGCGTCTGGACGCAAGAAGGTGCAGACTCGTCGCGTCGGGCCCGTCATGGGCGCACTCGCATCGCGGAACGGAGGCGGCCATGGGCGCAGAACCTCCCAGTCCGAGCCGCCCCCAGGGCACTCGCTGACCCCCTTCTCTTCTCACTCCCCACACTCCCCGGGTGACTGAACCCCGCCGTCGGCGTGCCGCCGCAGGCCGGGGCGCCTCGCCGTGCGCAGAGTGTGGGCGGAGGCCCCGTGATGCTGATCCGTGCTGTCAAACGACCCCTGCTCGCCCGCTTCTCCTGGGTGGACGCGGCCGTCGCCGCCGCCGTCCTCGTCCTGCTCTACACCGTCCTGCGTGTCGGCCAGGGCACCACCGTCGCCTTCAACACGCACGCCGACATCCACGTCGACACCGACCCCGCCCGCCTCCCGTACGACGCGGCGCGCTCCCTGCTCAGGATGTTCGCCGCGCTGGCCGCGTCGGTCGCCTTCACGTTCGTCTACGCCTACGCGGCGGCCAAGAGCCGCAGGCTGGAACGCGTCCTCATCCCCGCGCTCGACATCCTCCAGTCGGTCCCCGTGCTCGGGTTCCTGACCGTTGCCGTAACCGGTTTCATCGCGTTGTTCCCCGGCTCGATGCTGGGCCTGGAGTTCGCGTCGATCTTCGCGATCTTCACCTCGCAGGCGTGGAACATGACGTTCGGCTTCTACTCCTCCCTGACCTCCCTCCCGCGCGAACTCGACGAGCTGTCACGGTCGTTCGGGTTCACCCGCTGGATGCGGTTCTGGAAGGTCGAACTGCCCTCCGGGATGATCGGCCTGGTCTGGAACGGCATGATGAGCTTCGGCGGCGGCTGGTTCTTCCTCGTCGCCTCCGAGGCGATCAGCGTGAACAACAAGCAGTACGCGCTCCCCGGCGTCGGCTCCTACGCGGGCGCCGCCATCGCCGCGGGCGACCTCGGCAAGGTCGGCTGGGCGATCCTCGCCATGGCCGTCATGGTCATCGGCGTCAACTTCCTCTTCTGGCGCCCCCTCACCGCCTGGGCGGAACGCTTCAAGAACGAGCAGTCCGAGGCGGGCGAGGTCCAGAAGTCCGTCGTCCTCGACCTCCTGCGCCGCTCCCACTGGCCCCGCCTCCTCGCCAAGGCCCTGCGCCCGGCCTGGCACGCGCTGAGCGACGCGGCCCGGATCTTCGGCCGCGACGACCGTCCGCTCGCCGTCGACCCGGCCCGCCGGCGCACCGGGGACGTCGTCTTCACCGCCGTCGCCGGCGGGCTGATCCTGTGGGGCCTCGCCGACCTCGGCCGCTATCTGTACGACCGCACCGGCCTCGGCGTGTTCGGCGAACCCCTCCTCCTCGGGCTCGCGACCTTCGTCCGGGTGATCGTCCTCGTCGCGCTCGCCACCGTCGTCTGGGTGCCGATCGGCGTGAAGATCGGGTTCTCGCCGAGGCTGACACGGATCGCCCAGCCGATAGTTCAGGTGCTGGCCTCCTTCCCGGCCAACTTCCTGTTCCCGCTCGCCGTCTGGTTCTTCCTCAAGACCGGGCTCTCCATCAACATCGGCGGCACGCTGCTGATGGCGCTCGGCGCGCAGTGGTACATCCTCTTCAACACCATCGCCGGCGCCATGGCCATCCCGACCGACCTGCGCGAGGCCATGGACGACCTCGGCGTCACCGGCCTCCAGCGCTGGAAACGGCTCATCCTGCCGGGCATCTTCCCCGCGTACGTCACCGGCGGCATCACCGCGTCCGGCGGCGCCTGGAACGCGTCCATCGTCTCCGAGGTCGTCACCTTCGGCGGGACGACCCTGACGGCGACCGGCCTCGGCGCGTACATCGCGCAGGCCACCGCGAAGGGCGACAACCCGCACCTGCTGGCCGGGGTCGCGGTGATGAGCGTGTACGTCGTGCTGCTGAACCGTGTGCTGTGGCGGCGCCTGTACCGGCTGGCGGAGAAGCGCTACTCGCTGTGAACGCCCGCTGCCCTCCGAACTTCCTTGATTCTCACGTGCTTTGGAGTACGACCATGACCAACGACCTCCTCCTCGAAACCGTCGGCCTCACCAAGTCCTACGCCGGCGCCGACGGCGAACTCCCCGTCCTGTCCGGCATCGACCTCCAGGTCCGCGCGGGGGAGGTCGTCGCCCTCCTCGGCAAGTCGGGCTCCGGCAAGTCGACGCTGCTGCGCTGCCTCGCCGGGCTCGTCCCCGCCAGCTCCGGCACCGTCACCTACAAGGGCGACCCGCTGACCGGCGCCAACCCCGGTACCGCGATGGTGTTCCAGACGTTCGCGCTGCTGCCCTGGCTCACCGTCCAGCAGAACGTCGAACTCGGCCTGGAGGCCAAGGGGATCGGCCCCGCCGACCGCGCCCAGGCCGCCCGGCACGCCATCGAGCTGATCGGCCTCGACGGCTTCGAGTCCGCGTACCCCAAGGAGTTGTCCGGCGGGATGCGCCAACGCGTGGGGTTCGCGCGGGCGTTGGTCGTAGAGCCGGACGTCCTGATGATGGACGAGCCGTTCTCCGCGCTGGACGTCCTCACCGCCGAGAACCTGCGCGGGGAGCTGATGGAGCTGTGGGAGTCGGGGCGCTTCCCGACCCGGGCGATCGTCCTCGTCACCCACAACATCGAGGAGGCCGTCCTGATGGCCGACCGGATCGTCGTCCTCGGCGCACGGCCGTACGGCACGATCCGCGAGGTCTTCGAGGTCGGCCTCGAACGGCCCCGGGACCGGGACTCGGCCGCGTTCGAGGACCTCATCGACCGGGTGTACCGGACGATGACCGGCCGCCAGAAGGAGGGGCGCGTACCCGGTCGGCACGAGACCCCCGAACTCGACAAGCGCACCCCCGCGAACACGCCGCTGCCGCCGGCCAGCGTCGACGGGCTCTCCGGGCTCGCGGAACTCGTCCTCAGCCGGGGCGGCGCCTGCGATCTCGCCGACCTCGCCGACGACCTCGGGCTGGAGATCGACGATCTGCTTCCCCAGGTCGACGCCCTCGAACTGCTCGGCTTCGGCACCGTCACCGGGGACGACCTGCTGCTCACGGAGACGGGGACGGCGTTCGCGGGGGCTGACGTCCAGGAGTCCAAGCGGATCTTCGCCGAGGCCGCCGTCCACGCCCCGCTCGTCAAGCTCATCACCACCAGCCTCCACCAGAACCCCCGGGGGATTCTGCGCGCCGGGTTCTTCCGGGATCTGCTGGCCCACCACTTCACGAGCGAGCAGGTGACCCGGCAACTGGAGACGGCTACCGACTGGGGGCGGTATGCGGAGCTGTACGCGTACGACGTGGAGCCGCAGGAGTACCGGGCGGAGGGGGTGGGGGAGTAGGAGCGTGGTGCTGTCAGTGTGCCGTCGCGGGGCGTGGCTTCTCGCCGGTGCGGGTCTTCCCCGCGGCTCGTGCCCGATCGACCGCGCCCGCTCGCGCCTTCTCGACCGCCGGACCGACGGCGGCGCCGGCCCCCTCCGCGTCCTCCTGCGACGCCGTCGCCTCGCCGGCCGTCAGCACCGCGCCCTCCAGCAGGGCCCGCACCCTCGGCCCCGAGGCCCGGTAGAAGATCCGCGTCCCCTCGCGCCGGGAGTCGACCAGGCCGGCGGCGCGCAGGCGGGCGAGGTGCTGGGAGGTCGCGGCGACATGCGCGCCGATGAGCTCCGCGAGCTTGCTGACCGGGAGTTCGCGTTCGGTGAGCGCCCACAGCAGCCGGTAGCGGGAGGGGTCGGCGACCGCCTTCAGCACCGTGACGACCTGCTCGGCCCGCTCCTCGTCCCAGGACCCTACTTGCGATTCCATGCAAGTAGGGTACCCGGCGAGCCGTCAGGGAGCCGTGCCGAGTTCCTCCCGGGACGACGGCGGCTCGGCCGGTGTCGGGGCCGGGGGACGCAGCAGCACCGACCGGAGCACGGGGGGAGCGAACAGGGCCGAGACCGGTGCGGAGAGGGTCAGGACGGAGCGGAAGGCGCGGCCCACGACCGGGTCACCCGGGGAGCGTTCCGTGACGCGGCGCAGGTACCAGCCGGCGACCCGGTCGGCGGGCCGGATCTCGACGGCTGACCCGGTCGCCCCCGGCATCTGCCGGTCCGCCCCGGCGGAGATGTCCCACGCCTGCCGGGACGCCGCGATCAGCACCGACTGGACGCGTCGCGTCGTCGGCGTACGGCGCCGGCCCGTTCCGGCGAGGGCGTCGCGCAGGGCGACCGCGCTCATCGCGGCGATGGCCATGCCCTGACCGTAGATCGGGTTGAACGTGCACAGCGCGTCACCGGTCGCGAGGAACCCGGCCGGCAGCCCCGGCAGGTCGTAGCGGCGCCGGACGTTCGAGGTCCGCCGGAAGCCGAACGCGGACGTCAGCGGCTCGGCCTCCGCCAGCCACCGGTCGAGCAGCGGATGCGCGAGCCGCTTGACGTACGCCTCGAACGCCTCGTCGTCCGTGGGCGGTTCGTCCCCGCGCAGCCCCGACACGATCACCAGATGACTGCCGTCCTCCAGTGGCAGCGCACCCCCGCCGTGCACCTGCTCCGGGTTCGGGTAGACGTAGTAGCCGAGGGTGTCGTCGTCGAGGTGGATTCCCCCCTTGCCCCGGTAGATCCGGGAGGCGTAGGCGAGCCCGGTGTCGATGGTCTCCTCGTGGACGGTGCCGGCGCCGATCTCCGTCAGCCACTGCGGGGCCTTCGTGCCGGCGCCCGACGCGTCGACCACCAAGTCGGCCTCCAGATCCCGGAGTTCGGCCCCCGCCCCGGCGGAACGGTCCCGCACCCGCACGCCCCGCACCCGTGCCCCGTCCCCGAGCAGCCCGACGACATCGGTCCCCTCCAGGACACTGATCGCCGGATCGGCCAGCACCCGCCGCCGCACCAGATCCTCCAACTGCCCCCGGGACCCGGTGTAGATGTGCGTCGTCGCCGGGAACCGGCGGAACCAGCGGCCGTTCTGCCACAGCGTCATGTCCGACGGCATCCCCACCCACGGCGCCCCCGCCGCCCTCAACTCCCCCAGGATTCCCGGCAGCAGCGACTCCAGCGCCGTCTGCCCGCCCTGCAACAGGACGTGCGGATGCCGCCCCTGCGGCACCCCGGCCCGCGCCCCGCCTCCCTCCGGGAACCGGTCGCGCTCCACGACCGTCACCCGGCCGGCATGCCCGGCCAGCGCGTGCGCGGCGAGCAGCCCCGCGAGGCTCCCGCCCACCACGACCGCGTGCCGCCGGCCCGTTCCCACCGCAGAGTCCACTGATCAGCTCCCAAATCGCCGCGTCGAGTCGTGAGAAGCCCCAAGTATCCCGTCCGCACGGCGCAGAGGTGCCGCGTTTGGCCGATTTACGGCCCATAGCTCCCGCACTTCGGCCGAAGTCCTAAGGGAGTGTTAGGACTTCGCGCACGATCTTGTCCCGGCCCTCCGCCGCCCGGACTCTGGCTGCTCCGAGCCGCTGACGAGGGAGTTTCCGATGGCCACACAGGACACCGCCGTCCACGACAAGGACGCGCGGCACGACGAGCGGAGGGTCGCGAAGAACATCGTGCGCGGCTCGGTCGGCAACCTGATCGAGTGGTACGACTGGTACGCGTACACCGCGTTCAGCGTCTACTTCGCCGCCGCGTTCTTCCCCTCCGGCGACCAGACCGCCCAACTCCTCAACACCGCCGCCGTGTTCGCCGTCGGCTTCCTGATGCGGCCGATCGGCGGCTGGGTCCTCGGCCGGTACGCGGACCGGCGCGGCCGGCGTTCGGCGCTCACGCTGTCCGTGACGCTGATGGCGGCCGGCTCGCTGATCGTCGCGCTGACCCCGTCGTACGACACGATCGGTGTCGTCGCGCCCGTCATGCTCGTCACCGCCCGGCTGCTGCAAGGGATCTCGGTCGGCGGGGAGTACTCGACGTCCGCGACGTACATGTCGGAGATGGCGACGCCCGGGAAGCGCGGGTACTACTCCAGTTTCCAGTATGTGACGCTGATCGCGGGGCAGTTGACGGCGCTGGGGCTCCAGATCGTCCTCCAGTCGGTGCTGTCCGACGGGCAGATGGAGTCGTGGGGCTGGCGGATCGCGTTCGTCGTGGGGGCCGCCGGGGCCGTCGTCGTGCTGTGGCTGCGGCGCGGCATGGACGAGTCGGAGAGCTTCGAACAGGCCCGGTCCGACGGGGACCGGGGTAGCCTGAGGACGCTGCTCTCCTACCCCCGGCAGTGCCTGGTCGTCGTCGGCCTGACCATGGGCGGCACGCTGTTCTTCTACACCTACACGACCTACCTCCAGAAGTTCATGGTCAACACCAGCGGCATCGCCAAACCCACCGCCGCGTGGATCAACTTCTGCGCCCTGCTGGTGTTCGTCTGCCTGCAACCGCTGATGGGCCGCCTCTCCGACCGGGTGGGCCGCCGCCCGCTGCTCATCGGCTTCGGGGTGCTCGGCGCACTCGTCGTCGTCCCCTCCCTGACCCTCCTCTCCCACACCGACAACCCGTACTACGCCTTCGCGTTGATGGTCGTCCCGCTGGCGATCAGTTCCCTGTACACGTCGATCAGCGCGGTCGTGAAGGCGGAACTCTTCCCAACGGCCATCCGCGCCCTGGGAGTCGGCCTCCCCTACGCGCTGACCGTCGCGCTCTTCGGCGGGACCGCCGAGTACATCGCCCTGTGGTTCAAGGACATCGGCCACGAGACCTGGTACTTCTACTACGTCACCGCCTGCGTCCTCGTCTCCCTGCTCGTCTACATTCGGATGCGCGAGACGTCCGACGGCTCGCCGCTGGACGACTAGGAAAGGCGCGACCCGTGCGGGTACTGCTGGCCGAGGACGACGACGGTGTCGCGGGCGCCCTCACCGAGGCCCTCTACGACGCCGGACACCTCCCCGACCGGGTCCGCCGGGGCGAGGAGGTCCTCACCCGGCACCGCGGCACCGACCTGCTCCTCCTCGACCTCGGCCTGCCCGACCTCGACGGACTCGACGTGCTGCGCAAACTCCGCGCGGTCAGCGCCCTGCCGGTGCTGATCCTCACCGCGCGCGGCGACGAACGCTCCGTCGTCCGGGGCCTTCGGCTCGGCGCCGACGACTACCTCGTCAAACCGGTCCGGCTCGCCGAACTCCTCGCCCGTATCGAGGCGGTGGCCCGGCGCGCCGCCGCCCTCGCCGCACCCGCGCAGCGCAGTGTGCGCGCCGGGGACGTCGAAGTCGACCTGGACGCCCGGCGCGTCCAGGTCGGCGGCGTCGAAGTCCGGCTCACCACCAAGGAGTTCGAGATCCTCGCCGCGCTCGCCTCCCGCGCCGGGGCCGCCGTCAGCCGCCAGCAGCTCCTCGACGAGGTGTGGGGGGACGCCTATCTCGCCGTCTCCCGCTCCCTCGACGTCCACATCACACAGCTCCGCGCGAAACTCGGCCGGCCCGAACTCCTCACCACCATCCGCGGGTTCGGATACCGCTTCGGGGGCTGAGGCGTGCGCGCCCGGGTCCTCACGGTCGTCCTCGCCTTCGCCCTGCTCGCCGTCGCCGGATTCGCCGGACCCCTCCTCACGCTGACGGCCGTCCAGCGCACCCAGCAGCTCGTCGCCGCCCGCGCGGGCGACCTCGACCGGTTCGCCACCCTCGCCGAACAGGCCGCCGAGAGCGGCGACATCGGGACGCTCACCGCCGAGGTCCGGCGGTACGCATCGCTGTACGGGGAGGCCGTCGTGGTCGTCGACGCCCGCCGCGCGCCCGTCGTCCAGACCGGCGGCATGCGCGCCGCCGACCCCGCCGTCGCCCGCCTCGTGGACGCCGCCCTGCGCAGCCAACTCCGCTATCCCGAGGGCACGTTGCGCCCTTGGTCGCGGGGGGACGTACTGCTCGCCCGGCCCGTCGGGACGGGTACGCGGGTCTCCGGGGCGGTCGTCCTGCGGGCCTCCGTCCGGTCCGCCGCCGACGACGTCGCCCTGCGCTGGGCCCTCGTCCTCGCCGGGGCCGGGGTGTTCGCGGCGGCCTGCGTGCTGCTCGCCCGCAGGGCGACCCAGTGGGTCGTCCGTCCCCTGCACCGGCTGGACCGGGCCGTCGGGGCGTTGGCCGCCGGGTTGCCGCCCGAGCGGGTCGTCCGGGCCGGGGGGCCGCCCGAACTGCGGCAAGTCGTCGAAGGGTTCAACCGGATGGCCGACACGGTGACGACCGCGCTGGAGCAGCAGCGGCGGCTCGTCGCCGACACCTCGCACCAACTCCGCAATCCCCTGGCCGCGTTGCGGCTGCGGATCGACTCGCTCCAGCCTCGGTTGCCGGAGTCGGCGGCTCGTACGTACATGGGGGTGACGGGTGAGCTGGAGCGGATGGAGCGGTTGTTGGACGACCTGATGACGCTCGCCGATGCCGAACACCGGGCTGGGGAGCTGGCGGTGACGGAGCGTCAGGGGGTGGGGTGTGAGGCGGGGGCGGTGGTCGGGGCGCAGGTGGAGGTGTGGCGGCCGGTTGCGGAGGGGGCGGGGGTTGTCGTGGTGAGTGTGGTGGGAGGGGCGGGGGAGGCGGGGGAGGCGGGGCGCGCCGGCTCCAGCGCTGGTTCCGGTTCCAGGGCCGGTTCCGGCTCCAGCTCCGACTCCGGTTCCAGCGCTGGTTCCGGCTCCGGCTTCGGGTCCGGCTTCGGGTCCTGTCCCTGCTCCGCCTCCGCCGATGAGCTGGCGCAGGTGGTGGACATCCTCGTCGACAACGCGATCAAGTACGGGGGAGGGCGGGTCGAGGTGTCGTGCGCGGTGGTGGGGGACGAGGTGGTGATCGAGGTGCGCGACGACGGGCGGGGGCTCTCGGCGGGCGAACTCGCCTGTGCGGGCACGCGGTTCTGGCGGGCGGAGCGGCATCGGGAGGTGCGGGGGAGCGGGCTCGGGCTGGCGATCGCCGAGCGGCTGGTGGCGGGGCGTGGGGGACGGATCGCGTTCGGGGCGGGGGAGGGGGGAGGGCTGGCCGTGCGGGTGATGCTGCCGGTGGCTTCGGTGGCTTCGGTGGCTTCGGTGGCTTCGGTGGTCCCGGCGACTCGGGTGACCCGGGCGATTCGGGTGACCCCGGCGGCTCCGGCGGGCCTGGCACTCCCGAGGCACCCCGGCGCTTCGGATGCTTCCGGTACTCACGGCGCTTCCGGTGCCTTCGGCTCACCCCGCTCATTCCACCCACTCGGTCAACCCGGCTCACTCGGTCAACCCGGCTCACTCGGTCAACCCGGCTCACTCGGTCAACCCGGCTCGCCCAACTCGCCCGGCCAACTCGACCCTCTCGGCCAACCCGGCTCGCCTGGCTCGTCCAATCCGCCCGGCCAACCCGGCCCACCCGGCACGCCTGGCTCGTCCAGCCCGCCCGCCCAACCCAACTCGCCTGGCCCGCTCGGCTCACCCAGCCCGCCCGGCCGACCCGGCCCACTCCCCCCACCCGGCTCACCCGGCGGTGCGCCCCGTGCTCCCGGCTCACCTCACGCGTCCGGTACGGGCGAGCAGCCCGCGATGAGGCCGCCACTACGCCGTACGCTCCTGCGTGCCGCTCTCGCGACGGCCGGTGCCGGGGTGCTCGGGGCCGGGGCGCTTGCCGGGGACGCGCGGCAGGCCGACCGGGGTCCCACCGGGCTGCTGCGTATCGCCACCGGTGAGAGCGACGGGTTCTACACGGCGTTCGGGAGGCTGCTCGCCGCCCAGGTCACCGCCGTGTACCCCCGTCTGACCTGCGAGGTCGTCGCCAGTGAGGGCAGTGTGGCGAACGTCCGCCTCCTCGCCGCGCACCGCGCGGACGTGGCGCTCGCCCTGGCCGGCATCGCCTGGTCCGCGTACGACGGACGCGGACCGTTCGCCCGGCCGGTGCCGTTGCGTGCGGTGGGCCGGGTGTACGAGAACTACGCCCAGTTGGCCGTGCGCGCGGACTCGCCCGCGCGCGGCGTCGCTGACCTCGCCGGGCTGACCGTCTCCGTGGGCGCCCCGGCGTCCGGCGGGGCCGTCCTCGGGGAACGGCTCCTGCGGGCGGCCGGCCTGACCCCCGGGACCGACGTCCACGTCCGGCACCTGCTGATGCCGGACGCGGCGCGGGCGATGCGTGCCGGGGAGGTGGACGCCCTGCTCGTCGCGGGCGGCGTCCCGGCGCCGGTCCTCGCGGGACTGGCCCGCACCCCCGGCATCCGCCTCCTTCCGCTGGCCGGACTCCTCCCCCAGGTCCGGGGGACCGGCGCCGAAGCGGTGACCGTGCCGGCCGGGGCGTACGAGGGCGCCGCCGAGGTCACCACGATCGGCGTCGCCAACCTCCTGCTCTGCCGCCCCGACCTGCCGTCACCGCTCGCCGCCGCCCTCACCCACGTCCTGGTGCGCCGGGCGGCCCGGCTGGTCCCGTCGTCCGCGCTGGGGACGCAGTTCCTCGACGTACGGAGCCTGATCTCGACGGGGGAGGTGCCGTTGCACGCGGGCGCGGTGGCGGCGTACCGGGAGCTGCACGGGTGAGGCTCCGGGGCCGGGGCACCCCACCCCGTCAGCCCCGCCCTGTCAGCCCCGCCCAGTCAGCCCCACCCCGTCAGCCCTCCCCCGTCACCTCGTCCCAATGCACCGTCCGATCGCACCACCGCCCCAACAGCACCCGGTCGTGCCCCACCGCCAGCAGCCCCGCCCCCGTAGCCGCCCGGTACTCCTCAACTGCCCCCACCAGCGAGGCCGTTGTGGACGCGTCCAGCATCGCCGTCATCTCGTCGCAGATCAGCCAGCGCGGGCGCAGGGACAACGCGCGGGCCAGGCAGGCGCGTTGGAGCTGGCCGTCGCTGACCTCGTGGGGGCGGCGGGTGAGGAGGTCGGGGGTGAGGCCGACGGACGCGGCGAGGTCGGCCACGGCGGGCTCGCGGCCGTTCGCCCGGAGGGGCTCGGCGATGAGGTCGACGAGGGGGAGCCGGGGGTCCGCCGAGAGGCGGGGCTGCTGGAAGACGACGCCGACCGCCGTGCGCTGCGCCTTCGGAGCGCGGTGGCGCCAGCGGTGTACGCGGGTGCCGTCGAGGGTGAGGGTTCCGGCGTCGGGGCGGTGGAGGAGGGCCGCGACCTTCGCCAGCGTGGACTTGCCGCAGCCGCTCGGGCCGAGGAGGCCGACGGACTCGCCGGGGGCGATCGTGAGGGACGCGTCGCGGACCGACGGGGACTTTCTGTCGTACCCGGCGGTGATGGCGCGCAGTTCAAGCACGGAGGTCCTCCAGGAGGTGCGGGTGGTGGCAGGCGGTGCCGTCGGTGGCCGGCGGGAGGGTGGCGCAGGAGGAGGTGGCTCGGGAGCAGCGGGGGGCGAACGCGCAGCCGTCGGGCAGGGCGCTCAGTTCCGGGGGCATGCCGGGGATGGGGCGGAACGCGCGATCGGGGAGGGCGTCCAGGAGGCCCCGGCTGTAGGGGTGGCGGGGGCCGGGCTCGCCGAAGAAGCTGGCCGCGTCGGTGAGTTCGACGATCCGGCCCGCGTACATCACGGCCACCCGGTCCGCGATACGGCGGGCCGCCGCCAGATCGTGCGTGATCATCAGCAGCGCCCGGCCCGCCCCGGCGTCCACGTGCCGGCGCAGCTCGTCGACCGTGTGGTCCACCAGGTCCCGGTCCAGCCCGGTCGTCGGCTCGTCGGCCAGCAGGAGCGGCGCGTCCCCGACCAACGCGAGTGCTGTCGCGGCGCGTTGGGCGAGCCCGCCGGAGAGTTCGTGCGGATAGCGGTCGAGGTGGTCGAGAGGGAACGCGGCACGTTCGGCGGCCCCCTCGACGGTGACGACCCCGCCGTCCGCCAACGCCCGTATCGTCTCCGCCAGTTGCGAGCGGACGGTCCGTACGGGCGTCAGATGCGCCGCCGGACTCTGCGGCACCAGCCCCACGAGCCGCCCCCGCACCCGCCGCGCGAGCGTCCCCTCGTCCGCCGCCACCAGATCGAGCCCCCGCACCCAAGCCTCCCCCGCAGCCTGCGCATTGCCCGGCAGCAGCCCCAGCAGCGCGGACGCCAGCACCGACTTCCCGCACCCGCTCTCCCCGATCAGCGCCAGACACTCCCCGGCCGCCACCTCGAACCCGACATCGGTGACGGCGGGCACCTGACGCCCCCCGGACAGCAGGAACCGGACGGACAGCCCGCGCACGGACAGGACGGGCCCCTCGTCACCCTCTTCACCGGCCGCATTCAAAGCATCAGCTCCGATCTCCTGCGCGGATTGATCCGTTCCCGCCAGGCCCCCGCCGCCCCGGCGATCGCCAGGGTCGGCACGATGATGAACAGTCCCGGGAAGAGGGTCGGCCACCACTGGCCGGCTAGCAGGGAACCCCGGGCGCTCTGGACGAGACCGCCGAGGCTGGCCAGATGGGACGGGAGGCCGAGGCCGAGGAAGGAGAGGGCGGACTCGTGCCACATGGCGTGCGGGACCATGAGGACGGCGGCCAGACCGGCCTGCGGGAGGACCCCCGGGAGCAGATGCCGGACGGTCACCCGCCACCGCGACGACCCGCCGGAGACCGCCGCGTCGACGAACGGCCGCGACCGCAGCGAGAGCACCTCCGCGCGGACGATGCGTGCCGTGGACAGCCAGTGCGTGACCCCGACCGACACGATCACCGGCCACACCCCCGGCCGGAACATGGCGACGACGAAGATGCCGAGCAGGAGATGCGGGACGGACGACACGGTGTCCACGACCCGCATGACGACCCGGTCCACCCACCCCCCGAGCGCCCCCGCGACGGCACCGACGGCCGTGCCGATGACGGTCGCGGTCAGCGCGGCGGCGAGCCCGACGAGGAGGGACACCCGCAGCCCGTAGACGCAGCGCAGCAGGAGGTCCCGGCCGAGGTCGTCGGTGCCGAAGGGGTGCGCGAGGCTCGGCGGGAGCAGCTTCGACGACAGGTCCACGGCCTGCTGGTCGAGTTGGACGAGCGGCGGGACGAGCAGCACCGCGAGCGCCGTCACCGCCAGCACGGTCGCCGAGACCCTGACCCGGACCGTCCGCGTGGAGCGGCGGTCCGAGCCGTACGACCGCCAGCGGGGCGGTGTCTCACATGTCACGGAAACCCACCCTCGGGTCGAAGAGGCCGTACAGCAGGTCGGCGAGGAGGTTCCCGGCGAGGACGGCGGCCGTGGCGAGCGTGGCCAGCGCCGCGAGGAGCGGGAAGTCGACGGAGGTGGCCGCCTCGACGGTCGCCGCCGCGATCCCCGGCCAGCTGAACACGGTCTCCACCAGCAGGGCCCCGGTGATGAGTTCGGGCACCCGGGAGCCGACGAGCGTCAGCACCGGCAGCAGACCCGAGCGCAGGGCGTGCCCGAGCAGCACCGTCCGCTCGCTCAGCCCCCGGGCCCGCGCGCCCCGTACCGGGTCCTCGACGAGCGCGTCCGCGACACCCTGGCGAACGTACAAGGTGAACCAGGGCAGTTGGGAGACGGCGAGCACCCCGGCGGGCAGGACGAGATGCCGGATCACCTGGTCCGCCGTCACGACCTCGCTCGCCGTGTCCGTGAGACCCCCGGCGGGCAGGACCCCCCACTGGAGGGCGAACAGCCAGACGGCGAGCAGCGCGATCCAGAAGACGGGCGCGGCCTCCAGGGCGTACGCGAGGGAGGTGACCGTCCGGTCGAGGAAGGACCCCGGGCGGCGGGCCGCCAGAACTCCCAGCACGGTCCCGGCGGTTACGGCGATCACGAACGCGGTCGCGCACAACAGGCTGGACCACAGCAGCCGTTCACCGATGACCTGCGCGACCGGCTGCCGCAGCACGCTCGACTGCCCGAGGTCCCCGCCGAGCGCGGACGTCAGCCACTCCCACCAGCGCGCCGCGAACGACCGGTCCACGCCCAGGTTCTCCCGCAGCCTCTCCAGCGTCTGCGCGTCCGCGCCGAGCGCGGCGGTCCCCGCGTACGCCCGCACCGGGTCGAAGGGGGAGGCGGCGGCGATCGCGAACACACCGAACGTGACGACGAGGAGGACGGGGACGGCGAACAGGAGCCGGCGGGCGGCGAGCCGGCCCATCTCCGCCCAGGGCGGGCGTCGCCGTGCCGGACCGCTCACTTCTTCGGCCGCCACGTCTCGATGTTCCACCACGGCCCGCTCGCGAACCCGTGCTCGTGCGGCTCGACCTGCGTGGTCAGCCCGTCCCAGCGGTCGGCGAGGACGTACACGTGGTCGATGTGGGTGAGGAACGTGTACCCGGGGTTCGCGACGAGCGCCCGCTGGACCGTGTCGTACGACGCCTTGCGGGCCGCCTGGTCCTGGCCGCGCCGGCCGGCGTCGAGGGCCTGGTCGACGACGGGGTTGGTGTAGCGGCCCATGTTGTTCCAGCCGTCCCCGGCGAGGGTGGAGTGCAGCATCGTGTAGAGGCCGAAGTCGGGGTCGCCGGTGGAGCCGAAGCCGGCGAGGACGGCGTCGTCCGCGATGCGCGGTTCGATGACCTCCCAGGTCGCGCTCTGCGCCTTGACCTCGATGCCGGCCTTCTTCGCGTCGGAGGCGTAGGCGAGGGCGTGGTCCTGGCGGACCTTGTCGCCGACGGGGTACAGGAGGGTGAACGAGGCCCGGCGGCCGTCCTTCGCGCGGATTCCGCCGTCCCCGGCACGCCAGCCCGCCCGGTCGAGGACACGGCCCGCCTCGGCGAGGTCCTGCTCGCGCTCGATGCCCTTCGTGAACCAGGGGTCGTCGGTGGGCAGCGGCCCGTACGCCGGGCGGCCCGCGCCGTCCAGGACCTTCGCGACGATCGCCTCGCGGTCCACGGACAGGTCGAGCGCCCGCCGGATCGCGACGTCCCCGGTGACCGGATTGCCCGTCGGCAGGCTCACCAGCCGGACGTCGTACGTCGTCGCGTCGTACCGCTTGCGGCTGCCGTCCTTCGCGAACGCCGCCGCGAGGTTCGGGGGCAGGGTCGCGCCGTCGAGGTCGCCGGAGCGCAGGCGGGTGGCGCGGACGTCGTCGTCCTGGACGATCGCCATCGTCACCTTCTCCACCTGCGGGGCGCCGCCCCAGTAGTCGGGGTTCGCCTTGAACGTGAGCTTCTCGCCCTTGCGCCAGTCGGTGAGGACGTAGGGGCCGGTGCCGACCGGATTCGTGTTGAAGGAGCCGGTGTTGGGGTCCTGGCCGCCCGCCGCGTGTTCCGGGACGATCGGCAGGACCGTGCGCGCGGGGAACGGGGCGTAGGGGTACTTGAGGGTGAAGACGACCCGGTCGCCGTCGGCCTTCACGCCCTTGATCGCGTCGAGTTGGCTGCGGGAGGCGTTGTTGGTCTTCGGGTCGAGGACCGTCTCGTAGGTGAACACCACGTCGGCGGCGGTGAGTTGCTCGCCGTCGCTGAACTTCACGCCGTCGCGCAGGGTGTACGTGTAGGTGAGGCCGTCGGCGCTGATCTCGGGGAGGGCCTTCGCGAGGGCCGGCTTGAGTTCGAGGCCAGCGTCGTGGGCGAGGAGGCCGTCGAAGATCTTGGAGTTGCCGTCCTTGCCGTAGCCGAGCAGGGGGCTGAGGGTGTCCGGTTCGGAGGGTACGCCGATGACGACCGAGTCGGCCTCGCCCGCCCCGCTCTCACTGGGGGCCGAGCAGGCGGCCACGGCGGTGAGCAGCGCCGCCGTCAGGGCGGTGGCTCGTGTGCGGGGGGTCATCGGGCTCCCTCTGTTGCTGGAGATGCGTTCTTGCATATGAGTTGCAGATAAGGGGTGCCTGAGTCAAGGGCGGGTCAAGCGGCCGGAGCGGGCCTGCTGGGCGGGGCCGCGGAACGCCGTTGCGGGAGACGATCTCCGGGAGTTACGTTCGGCCCATGTCGGACGACGAACCCACACGCGCCGCACGCCTGTTGAGCGCGCAGGCCAAGGCCGAGCAGCTGTTCACCGAGATCGGGCGGCGCGGGCTCGTCGCGCCGGGCCTGGGGGAGCGGGAGGTCAGCGACCGCGTCCGGGACCTCGCGAACGAACTGTTCGGCACCACCCGGCACTGGCACAAGCGGATCGTCCGCTCCGGCCCCAACACCCTCAAGCCGTACCGCGAGAACCCGCCGGACCGGCTGATCGGCGCCGACGACATCGTGTTCGCCGACTTCGGCCCGATCTTCGAGGAGTACGAGGCCGACTTCGGCCGGACCTTCGTCCTCGGCGACGACCCGGTCAAGCACCGGCTGCGCGACGACCTCCCCGAGATCTTCCGCGCGGCCCGCCGCCACTTCGAGGACACCCCCGACATCACCGGCGAACAGCTCCACGCCGAGGTCGCCCGCCTCGCCGAGAAGGCCGGCTGGCAACTGGGCGGCTGGCACGCCGGCCACCTCGTCGGCGAGTTCCCCCACGAGTGGATCGACGGCGCCGACACCGAGTCCTACATCACCCCCGCCAACACCACCCCCCTGCGCCGCACGGACCGCGCCGGCCGCCGCTGCCACTGGATTCTGGAGATCCACCTCATCGACGGCGAAAGGGAGTTCGGCGGCTTCCACGAGGAACTGCTCACGCTCTGACGCGGGCCGGGCCCGGAGCGGTCGCCGGGGCGCCCGGAGGGCGGGAGCGTGGTTTGCGACCATGGGGGCCGGAAGATCGTCCGCTCCGGGAAGGGAACCACCAGCTCATGCGTACCGACGACGTCCAGTGCCGGCGTGCCGGCCGGGTCGGCAGGGTCGTGCTCGACCGGCCGAAGGCGCTCAACGCCCTCAATCACGCGATGGTCCTGCGGATCGACGAGGCGCTCACCGAGTGGGAGGACGACCCGGCCGTGGAGGCCGTCGTCGTCACCGGTGCGGGGGAGCGGGGGCTGTGCGCGGGCGGGGACATCCGGGCCGTGCACGACGACGCGCGGGACGGCGACGGGCGGGCCTCGGCCGCGTTCTGGCGGGACGAGTACCGGCTGAACGCCCGCATCGCCCGGTACCCGAAGCCGTACGTCGCCGTCATGGACGGCATCGTGATGGGCGGCGGCGTCGGGATCTCCGCGCACGGCGACGTCCGGATCGTCACCGAACGCTCGCGGATCGCCATGCCCGAGACCGGCATCGGCTTCGTCCCGGACGTCGGCGGCACCCACCTCCTGGCGCACGCCCCCGGCGAACTCGGCACCCACCTCGCCCTGACAGGTGCTCAGATCGGCGCGGCGGACGCGGTGTTGTGCGGCCTCGCCGACCACTACGTCCCCTCCTCCGCCCTCCCCTCCCTCCTCGCCGACCTCGCGGACCTCCCCCTCCCCGAAGCCCTGGCCCGCCACGAACAGCGGCCCCCCGCCCCCGAGTCGCCCGCCGACCGGCCCTGGATCGACGCCTGCTACCCGGCCGACACGGTCGAGGAGATCGTCGACCGCCTCTCCGCGTACGACGACCCCCGCGCCAAGGACACCGCCGAGACGCTCCTCACCCGCTCGCCCACCTCCCTCAAGGTCACCCTCGCGGCCCTGCGCCGAGCCCGCCGGCTCACCCTCGAACAGGCCCTCGACCAGGAGTTCCGCATCTCCTGCCACGCCCTCACCACCCACGACCTCGTCGAGGGCGTCCGCGCCCAGATCATCGACAAGGACCGCGACCCCCACTGGTCCCCGGCGACCCTCGCGGAGGTCACCGGCACCGACGTGGCCCGCTTCTTCGCCCACCTCGGCACGGACGAACTGGGCCTCGGCACCTGATCCGACCCCACCTGCGGAAGGGACCCGCCATGCCCGACCTCCCCCTCTCCGACCTGCCCCTTGCCGGCATCACCGTCGTCAGCGTCGAACAGGCCGTGGCCGCCCCCTACGCCACCCGGCAGCTCGCCGACCTCGGCGCCCGGGTGATCAAGGTGGAGCGGCCGGGCGGCGGCGACTTCGCCCGGCGGTACGACACGACGGTGCACGGCGAGTCGAGCTACTTCGTGTGGCTGAACCGCTCCAAGGAATCCGTGACGCTGGACCTGAAGACGGCGGCGGGGAGGCGGGTGCTCGGCCAACTCCTGGGCCGCGCCGACGTGTTCGTGCAGAACCTCGCGCCCGGCGCGGCCGAGCGGATGGGGTTCGGCGTGGAGGCGCTCAAGGAGCGGTTCCCGTCCGTGATCCCCTGCTCGATCACCGGGTACGGGTCCACCGGCCCCTGGGCCGACCGCAAGGCGTACGACCTCCTCGTCCAGTGCCAGACCGGCCTCGTCTCCCTCACCGGCGGCCCCGAAGAGCCGGCCCGCGTCGGGATCTCCGTCGCCGACATCGCCGCCGGGATGTACGCCTACTCCGGCATCCTGACGGCCCTGTTCGCGCGGGCCGTCTCGGGAACGGTACGGCCGGTGGAGGTCTCGCTGTTCGAGGCGCTCGCGGAGTGGATGGGGCAGCCCGCCAACTACACCCGGTTCGGCGGGAGTCAGCCCCCGAGAGTGGGCACGCAGCACGCGACGATCGCGCCGTACGGGGCGTACCGCTGCGCCGACGGCAAGGACGTGCTGATCTCGATCCAGAACGAGCGCGAGTGGGCGTCGCTGTGCGGGCGGTTCCTGCGGCAGCCCGCCCTCACGGACGATCCCCGTTTCGCGACCGGCGCCGAACGGGTCGTCCACCGGGCGGAGTTGAACACGATCGTGGCCCGGCGCTTCGCCGAGCTGGACAGCGCCGAGGCGGCGGAGGAACTGGACGCGGCGGGCATCGCGAACGCCGGGGTGAACGACGTCGCCGACTTCGTCGCCCACCCGGTCCTGGCGGAACGCGACCGCTGGCGCGACGTGACCCTGCCCGGCGGAACGGCCGTCCCCGCCCTGATCCCGCCGGTCGACCTGGACGGGGTGACACCCCGGATGGAGCCGGTACCGGGGCCGGGGGAGCACACGGACGCGGTGCTCGGGGAGCTGGGGTACGGAGAGGACGAGGTCAGGGAGCTGCGGGGAAGCGGCATCGTCTAGACACCCCCGCCCCGCGTTCTCCCGAGACCCCGCCCCGCGATTGTCGTCCGAACTCTTGACGCCACCTCTCTGACTGCGTAGACATGACAGCGCAGACATGACTGCGTAGTCATGCGAGACGGCGTCTGGAATCATGGACCCGTCGTGAACTGTCGACCGGGAGGTGCCGTGACACGAGGAACCGGGCGCAGCGCCGGACCGGCCGCGCCGCGCAGCGTGGACGTCGCGCGCCTCGCCGGGGTGTCGCAGAAGACGGTCTCGCGGGTGTTCAACGACGAGCCGTACGTCTCCGCCGACGTCCGGCGGCGGGTGCTGGACGCCGCCGAGCAGCTCGGCTACCGCAGGAACAACGCGGCCCGCGCGCTCGCCTCGGGCCGGACCAGGTCGATCGGCGTCGTGACGCTCGGGACGGCGCTGTACGGGCCGGCCTCGCTGCTGATGGGTGTCGAGAAGGTCGTCCGGGACACCGGGTACGCGCTGCGGGTCGTCAACACGGTCGAGGGCGACCCGGCGGGCATCGCCGGCGCCGTCGGCTCCCTGCTCGACCAGGGTGTGGACGGCATCGTCGTGTCGGAGCCGATCGACGAACCGGCCGGAGTCCCCCTGAGCGTGGACGTCCCGGTCCTGGTCATCGGCGCCCCCTCCCCGGTCACCTCACCGACGGTGCTCTCCGCCGGGGACAGCGCCGACCTGCTGGCCCGCACCGCGACCGAACACCTCCTGGAGCTCGGCCATGTGACGGTCCATCACCTCGCGGGCCCCCGGCGCTGGTTCGCCGCCCGGGACCGGCTCGCGGGCTGGCGGGCCGCGTTGACCGAGCACGGCCGTCCGCTCCCGCCCGTCGTCGAGGGCGACTGGTCGGCGGCCTCGGGGTATCGGGCCGGCCGCGAACTCGCTCGACTCCCCGACCTGACGGCCGTGTTCGCGGCCAACGACGACATGGCGATCGGCCTCGTCCGGGCCCTGACGGAAGCCGGACTCCGGGTCCCGCAGGACGTCAGCGTCGTCGGCTTCGACGACATCCCCGTCGCCGCGTACGTGACACCTCCGCTGACCACGGTGCGCCAACCCTTCGACGCCGTGGCCCAGGAGGGGCTCAAGAGGCTCGTCCACGTCATCGAGAACCCCGGCGCCGATCCGCTGCCGCACAGCGAGCCGCCGGTCGACCTCGTCGTCCGGGACTCCACCGGTCCCGCGCCCGCGTCCCCCCGTACGCGCGCCGCCTCCGTGAACGGGGGTGGGGCCGCCCGCGACTGAGCCGCACCGCCCGCGCCCACACTTTCAGAGCCGCGTTCCCCCCTTCATGCCGCCTCGCGCCGAGGCGTGCCCGGGGTCGCCCCCGACCCCCCTCCTCCCCGGCGGACGCCCGCCCCCCTCCGGCGTCCCCGCACCCCCTCTTCGCTTCCGGCGGGAGTCCACCATGCCCAGAATCACGTCCACCTCCATGAGCCGCCGCCTCTTCCTCACGACGACCGGAGCCCTCTCCCTGGGCGCCGCCCTCACCGCCTGCGGCGGCGGTGACTCCGGGTCGTCGCCGTCCACCACCAAGCCGGTCGGCCAGGCCGACATCGACAAGGCCATGAAGACGCCGACCGAGCTGACGTTCTGGACCTGGGTCCCGAACATCGCCAAGGAGATCGCCCTCTTCGAGAAGAAGTACCCGGCGGTCAAGGTGAAGGTCGTCAACGCCGGCCAGGGCACCCCCCAGTACACCAAGCTGCGCACGGCGCTGAAGGCCGGCAGCGGCGCACCCGACCTGGTGCAGATGGAGTACCAGGCGATCCCCACGTTCACCATCACCAACAACCTGCTGGACCTGCGCCCCTACGGCGCCGACGCCCTCAAGTCCCAGTTCGTCGACTGGACCTGGGGCCAGGTCACCGGCACCGGCGGCGAGGTCTGGGCGATCCCGCAGGACACCGGGCCGATGGGCATGCTGTACCGCAAGGACATCTTCGACAAGCACGGCATCCAGGTCCCCACGACGTGGGACGAGTTCGCGGCAGCCGCCCGCAAGCTCCACCAGGCCGACCCGGACGTCTACCTCACCAACCTCGCCGCCAACCAGCCCGCCGCCTGGCACGGCCTGCTGTGGCAGGCGGGCGCCAAGCCCTACGTCAGCGCGAGCAAGAGCGACATCACCATCAGCGTCGACGACGCCGTCTCCAAGAAGCTCGGCGCCTACTGGGGCGGCCTCGCCAAGGAAGGCGTCATCGGCGTCGAACCCGACTTCACCGACGGCTGGTACGCCGCCCTCAACAAGGGCAAGTACGCGACCTGGCTGACCGCCGCCTGGGCGCCCGCCTTCCTCTCCGGCTCCGCGAAGGACACCGCCGGGAACTGGCGCGCGGCCCCGCTCCCGCAGTGGGACGCCGCCAAGCCGTCCTCCGGGAACTGGGGCGGCTCCACCACCGCCGTCATCCGGGGCACCAAGAACGCCGTCCAGGCCGCCGTGTTCGCGCAGTTCCTCAACAGCGACCCCGCCAGCGCGAAGATGTTCGCCACCGAGCAGTTCTTCTTCCCCGCGACCAAGGCCCTGCTCGCCGACCCGACGTTCACCGGCGACGCGCCCGCCTTCTACGGCGGACAGAAGGTCAACGAGGTGTTCGCCGGGATCAGTTCGACCGTCGACGCCGACTTCCAGTGGCCGCCGTTCCTCGACCAGGCCGCCACCGACTGGACCGAGACCGTCGGCAAGTCCCTCGCGGACCACTCCGACACCGTGTCCGCGCTGGGGAGCTGGCAGTCGCGGCTGACGTCGTACGCGAAGGGCCAGGGCTTCTCGGTCAAGGGGAGCTGAGATGGCCGCGCGTCGTACCAGGTCGGCGGGGCCCCTCTTCGTCGCCCCGTTCATGATCCTGTTCCTCCTCCTCTTCCTCACCCCCCTCGGCTACGCCGCCTACCTCAGCCTCTTCCAGGAACGCCTGATCGGCGGCACCGCCTTCGTCGGCCTCGACAACTACGTCCAGGCCCTCGGCGACTCCCAACTCCTGCACGGCGTGGGCAGGGTGGCCCTGTTCTTCGTCATCCAGGTGCCGGTCATGCTGGCCCTGGCCCTCCTGTTCGCCCTCGCCCTGGACAGCGGCCTGCTGCGACTGGCCCGCGTCATCCGGCTCGGCGTCTTCGTGCCGTACGCCGTCCCCAGCGTCGTCGCCGCACTGATGTGGGGCTACCTCTACGGCCCGGACTTCGGCCCGTTCGCCCAGTTCGCCCGTGAACTCAGCCTGCCCGTACCGGACTTCCTCAGCTCCACCTGGATGCTCGGCAGCCTCGCGAACATCGTCACCTGGGAGTTCACCGGCTACAACATGATCATCCTGTACGCGGCGCTGCGCACCATCCCGACGGAGCTGTACGAGGCCGCCGCGATGGACGGCGCCGGCGCCTGGCGGATCGCCCGCTCGGTCAAACTCCCCGCCCTGCGGCCCGCGTTGCTGCTCTGCCTGCTCTTCTCGGTGATCGGCAGCTTCCAGCTCTTCAACGAACCCAACCTGCTGATGAAGATCGCCCCCGACGTCATCACCAGCGACTACACCGCCAACCTCTACGCCTACTCCCTCGCGTTCACCGGCCAGCAGGTCAACTACGCGGCGACGGTGTCGTTCCTCCTCGGCCTCGTGATCGTCATCGCCTCCTACGCCGTCCTGCTGACCGCGAACCGCAGGAGGACCCCGTGACCACCACTTTGGACCGGCCGACCGCCGTACAACGCAAGGACGTTCGCAAGGCGAGGCGCCCGCGCCGCAGCACCCCCCTCACCATCGCCATGTTCGCGGCCCTCGCCTACTTCCTGCTGCCGCTGCTCTGGCTCCTCATCGCCTCCACCAAGTCCGCGCACGACCTCATCGACAGCTTCGGCCTCTGGTTCTCCGACGCGCCGCAGCTGTGGACGAACGTCAAGGACACGTTCACGCAGGACGACGGCGTCTTCCTCACCTGGCTCCTCAACACCGTGCTCTACGCGGGAGTCAGCGCGATCGGCGCCGCCCTCCTCGCCGCCGCCGGGGGCTACGGCTTCGCCAAGTTCCGCTTCCGGGGCGACCGGGCCGCCTTCAACCTCGTCCTCGGCGCGGTGATGGTCCCGACGACGGCGCTCGCGATCCCGACGTACCTGCTGTTCGCCAAGGCGGGCCTGGTCAACACCCCGTGGGCGGTCATCCTGCCCTCGCTGGTCAACCCGTTCGGCCTGTACCTGATGCGGATCTACGCCGCCGACGCGATCCCGGACAGCCTCCTGGAGGCGGCCCGCATCGACGGCGCGGGCGAGGTGCGGATCTTCTTCCGCATCGCGCTCAGGCTGCTGGGCCCCGGTCTCGTCACCGTCCTGCTGTTCACGCTGGTCGCGACCTGGAACAACTACTTCCTGCCGCTGATCATGCTGAACGACCCCGAGCTGTACCCGGTCACCGTCGGCCTCTCGTCCTGGGCCGCGCAGGCGCAGAACGGCGGCGCGGGCGCGAGCAGCGACATGCTCGCGCTGGTGGTGACCGGGTCCCTCCTCTCCATCCTCCCCCTCGTCGTGGCCTTCCTCCTGCTCCAGCGGTACTGGCAGAGCGGCCTCGCGGCGGGCGGCGTCAAGCAGTAAATCTCTTTCTCTGGAGGTCAGTTCATGGCGGCACTCCCCGCCCGCGTCCTGTTCGGCGCCGCTTACTACCACGAGTACCAGCCCTACCCCGTCTCCGAGGACCGCCTCAAGACCGACCTCGACCTGATGGCCGACGCGCACTTCACGGTCATCCGGGTCGGCGAGTCCGTCTGGTCGACCTGGGAGCCGGAGAACGACGTCTTCGACCTGGACTGGCTCCAGCCGGTCCTGGACGGCGCCCACGAACGCGGCATCGCCGTGATCCTCGGCACCCCCACCTACGCCGTCCCGCCGTGGCTGGCCCGCCAGTACCCGGAGATCACCGGCGAACGCCGCACGGGCGAGCGGATCGGCTGGGGCGCCCGGCAGGAGGTCGACTTCACCCACCCGGCGTTCCGCTTCCACGCCGAGCGCGTCATCCGCCGCATCACCGCCCGCTACGCGAACCACCCGGCCGTCATCGGCTTCCAGGTCGACAACGAGCCCGGCAACGAACTCCTGCACAACCGGGGCGTGTTCGAGCGGTTCACCGACCACCTGAGGCAGAAGTACGGCGACGTCGAGACCCTCAACCGCGAGTGGGGCCTCGTCTACTGGTCGCACCGCCTCTCCACCTGGGCCGACCTGTGGACCCCCGACGGCAACGTCCAGCCCCAGTACGACGTCGCCTGGCGGGAGTTCCAGGCCCGCCAGGTCACCGAGTTCATCGGCTGGCAGGCCGACATCGTCCGCGAGTACGCGCGCGGCGACCAGTTCGTCACCACCTGCATCTCCTACACCCGCCCCGCGGTCGAGGACGACGAGCTGACCGACCGCCTCGACATCGCCTCGGGGAACCCCTACTACGCGATGCAGGACGGCCTGCGCCTGCCCGACCCCGTCGACAGTCCCCAGAAATGGCAGACCACCGGCGTCTGGTCCCTCTACCAGACCGCCGACTGGATGTACTCCTCCCGCCAGTCCCCGTTCCTCGTCACCGAGACCAACGCCTCCTCGATCGGCTACCCCTGGGACAACCGCCCCGCCTACGACGGCCAATGGCGCCAGGCCGCCTGGGCGTTGGTCTCCCGGGGCGCCCGCATGATCGAGTACTGGCACTGGCACACCCTGCACTTCGGCGCCGAGACCTACTGGGGCGGCGTCCTCCCGCACACCGGCGCACCCGGCCGCACCTACGCCGAACTCGCCCGCCTCGGCGCCGAGTTCGACACGGCCGGGGAACTCGTCGCGGGCCTCGAACCGGACGCCGACCTCACGATCGTCTACTCGACGCCCAGCAAGTGGCTCATGCAGAAGTACCCGCCCCTCGCGACGGCCGACGGCGAACCCGACCCGGCCGCCTACCACGGCATCCTCGACCCCTTCTACCGGGGCGCGTTCGACACGGGCCGCCAGGTACGGATCGTGCACGCCCGCCAGTTGCACGACCCGTCCGGCGAACGCCCCGGCCTCACCCCGCAGGAGGCGGCGCGGCTCCATCCCGTCCTCGTCGTCCCCGCGCTCTATCTCGCCGCTGATTCCACCCTGGAGTGGTTCGCCGCCTACGCGCAGGCCGGCGGCCACCTCGTCCTCGGCCCCCGCACCGGCTACGCCGACGAGGAGGCCCGCGCCCGCGCCGACCGCGCGCCCGCCCGGCTGGCGGAGGCCGCGGGGGTGTCGTACGACGAGTTCAGCAACCTCTCCGCCGACCTGCCCGTCACGCCCGGCGGTCCGCTCGGCATCCCGGCGGGGGCGACCGCGACGCGCTGGGCGGACGGGCTGACCGTCGAGGACGCCGAGGTCCTCGCCGGGTACGTCCACCCGCACTTCGGGCGCTGGCCGGCCGTCACCACCCGGCGGCACGGCGAAGGGCGCGTCACCTGTGTCGGGACCGTCCCGGGGCGGGAGCTGGCGCGGGCGCTCGTCGAGTGGCTGGCGCCCGAGGCGGCGCACGGCTGGGGGGAGCTGCCCGGGTCGGTGACCGTGACGAGCGGGACGTCGGAGGACGGGCGGCGCGTGTACGTCGTGCACAACTGGGCCTGGGAGCCGGTGAGTCTGCGGGCGCCGGGTGGTCTGACCGACGTGCTGAGCGGCCAAGTGGTCGGCGAGGACGCCGAGTTCGGGGCCTGGGACGTCCGCGTGTTCGTGGAGGGGGAGTCGTGCTGAAGAGACTCGGCGCCCTGACGGCGTCCCTCCTGCTGATCCCCGCCGCCGGCGCCCACGCCTACAACCCCACCGGCGGCATCCTCTACCAACTCGGTTCCGAAGCCTGCCTCAAGGGCCGGGGCAACTGCGCGATCTACCCCAAGTCGGCCCAGCTGCCGAGCGGCCGGCTCGTCGCGGCGTTCGAGAAGTCCACGGTCGTCCCGGCGTCCGGCAGCGCCGACGGCCAGACGATCCCCGTGTACAAGAGCGACGACCACGGCACGACCTGGCAGCCCCTGTCGGAGGTGAAGGCCCCGGCGTACCTCGGCAACCACCCGAAGTACACCAGCAATTGGACCAACCCCTACCTGTACGTCCTCCCGCAGAACGTCGGGGCGCTCAAGCGCGGCACGCTGCTCATGGCGACCGTCGTGTCCGGTGACGACGCGTACTACAAGGAGCACAAGGCCGCCGACCCGAACTGGACGCCCTCCAACGACGGCGACCGCAGCGACCTGGCGATCGCCCTGTACGCGAGCAACGACGACGGCGTGAGCTGGCGGGTCGTCAACATCGTCGCCACCGGCGGCTGGCAGGGCGGCAGCGCGGGCGCGGTCGGGCAGAACGTGGCCGCCGCGAACACGCACCGGCAGGTGGACCCGCTGTGGGAGCCGTACCTGATGGTGTATCAGGGCAAGCTGGTGTGCTTCTACTCCGACGAGAACGACTACACCGGCTTCGACCCGGCGACCGGCGTCCCCGTCCTCGACCCGGCCAACGACACCGGGCCGGACGCGCACGGCCAGATCCTCGCGCACCGCACCTGGGACGGCCGTTCGGCGAACTGGGACCGGCCGGTCGTCGACATCGCGGGCCTGACCTCCGCGCAGGGCATCGGCGGCGGACGCCCCGGGATGACCAACGTCGTCCCGACGACCGACGGCAAGTGGCTGCTGACGTACGAGTACTGGGGCGGCGGAGCGAACACCCGCTACCGCCTCGCCGACAGCCCGCTCGGCTTCTTCAAGGGCTCGCCCGTCGGCGAGGGCGTCAACTCCCTGCCCGTGGACCCCGGTTCACACCCGCTCGCGACGGGCGGCAGCCCGGTGCTGATCCGGCTCCCGGACGGGCGGCTCGTCTACAACGCGGCCGGCAGCGGGAACGTGTGGGTCAACGAGAGCGGGCGCAGCGACGGGGTGTGGAAGGAGTACCGGACGACGCTGGGCGCCGGGTACAGCCGCAACCTCCAGTACGACGCGGTCACCGGGCGGGTCGTCATCCTCCGCAACCAGGGCACCTCGACGCTCGCGTACGCCGAGGTCGACCTGGGGCGTTCAGCAGGCGCTTACTACCGTTTGCTGAACCGGAGGACCGGCCAGGTGATCGGCACCGGCGGGAAGACGAACGACGCGGACCTCGGCAACGGCGACGTCCCCGACGTACGCCTCGAACCGTCGGCCGCCACGGACACGCAGTACTGGCACGTCGTGACCGAACCGCAGGGCGGGACGACCCTCCTGAACCGGTCCGGCGGGCGCGCGGCGGCGATCTGGACCGGGAACGCGACCGAGGGGCAGCGGATCGGGCAGTGGGTGGACGACAGCCCGCGCGGGAGCTGGGACCTGATCGACGCCGGAAACGGTTACTACCGGCTGCGGTCGGTGAAGAACCCGGAGCTGTATCTGACGGGCGCGTCGGCGGGAGCGCCGCTGACGTTGCAGAAAGCCGTTTCTGACGGGTCCCAGGAGTGGAGGCTCACAAGCCGCAGAGGCTGAGGGGGTGGCGCCGGCGGGTCGCCGGTGGTGAGCACGTCCCGCAGGGGGCGCCGGGAGGCCGAGCCGTCCGGCGCCCCCGAAGTCGTGTCTCACCCCTCCTCCCGGCCCTCTCCCCGCCCTTCTTCCGGCCCTCCTTCCAGGAGCAGCCGCACGAAGTCCCGGACCGGGCGGGTGATGTCGAGGCTCTGGTCGAGCAACCACTGCAACTGCAATCCGTGGAGCACCGCGTTGAGGAGCAGGGAGGCGCTCTCGGGGCTGATGCCGGGGCGCAGGGTGACATCGACCTGGCCTTCGTGGATGCCTTCGGCGAAGGTGGCGCGGGAGCGTTCGTAGCGCTCGGTGAAGTAGGTGTGCGCGGGGTGCTCGGGGCGGGAGGCCGCCGCCGCCAGCTCGATCCACAGCCGCATGAGTTCGGGCGCCCGCTGGTGGTGGCGCAGCAGCTCCGCGAAGTACGGCCCGAGCTGGTCGGCGGTCTCGATGCGGTCCGTGCCCTGCCGCCACTCCTCGGCGTCGCGCTCGGCGAGGACCGCCGCGAGGAGCTCGTCCTTGTTGCGGAAGTGGTGCAGGAGGCCGGTGTGGGTGATCCCGGCCCGCTCGGCGATGTCACGCAACGACGCCTTCGCGAAGCCGTGCGCCACGAAGCTCTCGCGCGCCGCCTGCACGATCTCCGCCCTGCGGGCCAGCGACTTCGCGTAGCTCCCCCGGGCCTTCGACTGCTCCACGGACCGCTCACTCCCCTCGACTGGGCCCTCGCCAGGGCCGGTTGAGGCTCGAAAGTATGCCGCCTGGTTGGGAATCGTCCAGCGACCCGCTCACTTTTAGGTCACAAATAAATAACGAACATCGACCACAGTCTTCACGGGCTTGTCACATCCACCTAACGTCCCACCGAAAACAGACCACGTGGTAAGTAGACGGTTCCCGGACGAAGGAATCCAGCCATGCGCAAACGACACCCGCACCGGATCTCCCGCAGACACGCCCTCACGGCACTGGGGGTCGGCGCGCTGATGTTCGCCTCGGCGGCGTGCGACAGCTCGCCGACTGCGGCGTCCTCGTCCTCCCCGACCCTCGCCCTGTCGATCTTCGGCACCCCCAACTCCTTCGACCCGACCCAGCTGCTCGAAGGCCAGCAGATGTACGTCTGGGACTCGGTGTACGACACCCTCCTCATCCAGGACGAGAAGGGTCGGCTCCAGCCCGGCGCCGCCCTGAGCTGGCAGTACTCCACCGACGCCCGCACCCTCACCCTCAAGCTCCGCACCGGCATGACGTTCAGCGACGGCTCACCGGTCGACGCCGCCGCCGTCCGCGCCACCCTCGACCGCATCCGCACCACCCCCGGACCCACCCAGGGCGCGCTGGCCTCCCTCGCCGCCGTCGAGGCGCCCGACGCGAGCACCGTCGTCGTCCGCCTCAAGCAGCCCGACGGCTCCCTGCTCACCGCGCTCTCCCAGGCCGCCGGCGTGATCGGGAACCCGAAGACGATGGCGACGAAGAGCGCCGCCCTCGAACCCGTCGGCTCCGGCCCCTACACCCTCGACAAGGGCCAGACGGTCAACGGCTCCGTATACGTCCTCAAGCGGCGCGACGACTACTGGAACAAGGCCGCCTACCCCTTCGCCACCGTCAAGGTCCGCGTCATCTCCGACCCCACCGCCGCCGCCAACGCCCTCAAGGCCGGCCAGACCAACGCGGGCACCGTCGACGTCTCCCAGCTCCCCAGCTTCACCGGCCCCGGCTACACGACCAAGCACGTCGACGCCACCGCCGGCGCCACCCTCGTCCTCGCCGACCGCAAGGGCCAGGTCCTCAAGCCCCTCGCCGACCTGAGGGTCCGCAAGGCGATCAACATGGCCTTCGACCGCGCCAAGATGGTCAAACAGCTCCTGCGTGACTCCGGCCGCCCCAGCACCCAGATCTTCAACCCCAAGGGCACGGCCTACGACAACTCCCTGAACCAGACCTACGGTTACGACCCCCAGGGCGCCAAACGCCTGCTCGCCGAGGCCGGTTACCCGAACGGCTTCTCCGTGACAATGCCGAGCCTCGTCTTCACCAAGACGTTCGAACCCACCTTCACCCAGGCCCTCGGCGACATCGGCGTCAAGGTCACCTGGCAGCCCGTACCGCCCCAGCAGGCCGTCTCCGCCATCGCCTCCAAGAAGTACCCGATGTTCCTCGTCGTGGACGGCCTCACCGCCACCCCCACCGAGGCCCGCAACTTCTACAGCCCCACCGGCTACCGCAACGTCTTCGGCTCCACCGACCCGAGACTCACCGCACTCCTCGACCAGGTCAACCGCGAACTCGACCCCGACAAGGCCGCCGCGATCTACCGCGAGATCAACAAGTTCGGCGTCGACAACGCCTGGTACAGCCCCGTCTTCCAGATCGGCAGCGACTGGGTCACCAAGAAGGGCATCACCTACGTCGGCGACGGCTCCAACACCCTCGCCGTGGTCCGCCAGTTCGGCACGGACCAGTAGGGACGCCCGTGATCCTCTACGTCGTACGCCGCCTCGCGACCGGACTCGTCCTCGCCGTCCTCGTCACCCTCCTCACCTTCCTCCTGCTGAGCACCTCCTTCGACGACGTCGCGAGCAGCATCGTCGGCGCCGGCGCCACCCCCGGCCAGATCCACCAGCAGAAGGCTCAACTCGGCCTGGACCGCGCCTTGGTCGTCCAGTACGCCGACTGGCTCTCGCACGCCGTGCGCGGCGACCTCGGCGTCTCCTACTTCACCAGCGAACCCGTCCGCTCCGCCGTCACCGCCCGCCTCGGCGTCACCCTCTCCCTCGTGATCACGGCCCTCCTCCTCACCACCCTGATCAGCGTCACCCTCGGCGTCCTCGCCGCCTCGCGCGGCGGCCTCACCGACCGGCTCGCCCAGGGCGTCTCCATGGTCGGCCACCTCGTGCCCAACCTCCTCGTCGCGATCGCCCTCACCTACGTCCTCGCCGTCAGACTCGGCTGGTTCCCCGCCACCGGCTACACCCCCCTCTCCGAGAACCCCGCCGGCTGGGCCTCCACCGTCGCCATCCCCGTCGCCGCGCTCATGATGAGCGGCGTCGCCAACCTCACGGCACAGATCAGGGGCGCGATGATCGGCGAACTCCGCAAGGACTACGTCCGCACCCTGCGCACCCGAGGCGTCCCCACCCGCTCCATCGTCCTGCGGCACGCCCTGCGCGGCGCCGCCGGACCCGCCCTCACCGTCCTGTCCCTGGAGTTCGTCCAGATGCTCGGCGGCGCCCTCGTCATCGAGCAGGTCTTCGCACTCCCCGGCTACGGCCAGTACGCCTTCAACGCGTCCCTCCAGGGCGACGTCCCGATCATCATGGGCATCAGCGCCTTCGGCGTCCTCCTCGTGATCGGCGTCAACCTCGCCGTGGACCTGGTCGGCGGCTGGCTCAACCCGAAGGCGAGAGTGCTGAATTGACCAGATCCCCGCTGCGCCGACTCGCGCGCGACCCACAGGCCGTCATCAGCGCCGGGCTGCTGCTGGCCATCGTCCTGCTCGGCCTGATCTCGCCGCTGATCCGCGAACACGGCCCGAACCACGCGTCGTTGGACGCCGTCAACGCCGCCCCCGGCACCAGCGGCTACCTCCTCGGCGGCGACAAGAGCGGGCGCGACATCCTCGCCCGGCTGCTCGCCTCCATCAACACCAGCATGGTCTCCGCACTCATCGGCACCAGCATCGCCCTCGCCGTCGGCGTCACCTTCGGGCTGATCGGCGGGTACTTCGGACGGCACGTGCGGGGCGTCACCGAGTGGGTGTTCAGCCTGGTCATGACGTTCCCCGGACTCCTGCTCCTCATCGTCCTGCTGCCCGTCACCAAGGGCGACTACCGGGCGACCATGCTCATCTTCGGGTTCCTCCTCTCACCGGGGATCTACCGGCTGGTACGCAACCTCGTCCTCGGGGTACGCAACGAGCTGTACGTCGACGCCGCGCGCGTCTCCGGACTGCCCGACCGGCGGATCATGCGCCGCCACGTCCTGTCCGTCGTACGGGGGCCGGTCGTCATCGCCACCGCGTTCCTCGCCGGGACCTCGATCTCCGTGCAGTCCGGGCTCGCGTTCCTCGGACTGGGGTCCAGCACGGTGCCGAGCTTCGGGGCGATGATCTCCGAGGGATTCGGCAACCTCTACGAGGAGCCGCTCCAATTCCTGTGGCCCAGCCTGACGTTGGGCGTCATCACCGCGTGCCTCGTCCTGCTCGGCAACTCGCTGCGGGACGCGCTGGAAGGCGGCCGTCCCCAGCCGGCCCGCGTCGCCAAGACCCCGCAACTCCGTTCGGAGGCAGGCGCGTTGACCCGCTCCGACGCCTCGGGGCTGCTCGTCGTCGACGATCTCGCGCTCGCCTATCCCACGCCCGACGGGGAGTTGAGGGAGGTCGTCTCCGGGGTGAGCCTCACGCTGGAGGCCGGGCGGACCCTCGGGCTCGTGGGGGAGTCCGGGTCCGGGAAGACACAGACCGCGTTCGCGGTCCTCGGCGTACTGCCCGCCGAGGCGGTCGTCGTCCGGGGGTCGGTACGGCTCGACGGACGGGAGCTGCTGGGCCTGGGCGAAGGGGAGCTGCGCAAGCTGCGGGGCCGATCCATCGCGTACGTCCCCCAGGAGCCGATGTCCAACCTCGACCCCAACTGGACCGTGGGCGCCCAACTGGTCGAAGGGGTCCGCTCGGCGACCCCCATGCCCCGCGACGAGGCCCGCGAACGGGTCCTCGCCCTCCTCGCCCGCGTCGGCATCCCCGACCCCGCCCGCACCTTCGCCTCCTACCCCCACCAGATCTCCGGCGGCATGGCCCAACGCGTCCTCATCGCCGGCGCCGTCGCCAGCCGGCCGGCCCTCCTCATCGCCGACGAACCCACCACCGCGCTCGACGTCACCGTCCAGGCCGACATCCTCGACCTCCTGCGCGACCTCCAGTCCGAACTGGACATGGCCGTCCTCCTCGTCACCCACAACTTCGGCGTCGTCGCCGACATCTGCGACCGCGTCGCCGTCATGCGCGAGGGGCGCATCGTGGAGACGGGCGAGGTGGAGGAGCTGTTCGCGGCACCTCAGCACCCTTATACGCGGATGCTGTTGGACTCGATCCTCGACGAGGAGGCGGTGCGGGAGGAGGGGGAGCCGGGGGAGAGCGGCGGCGACGACGGGGACGGCGAGTACGAGGCGGCCGGGCACGGGGGTCACGCGAACGCGGTCCCTGCGGGGGCCGACGAGCGGCGGGCCGGTGAGGGGTGTGCCGGTGAGGGGCGTGCCGATGGGGGGCGTGCCGACGACCCCGTCCGCGCCGAGCACCGTCCGAGCCGGGGCGTCCACCACACGCACGCCGACGCCCCCGACCCCCTCCCGCTCCACGGCCTCCACCCCGTCGACCCTCGGGAGACCCGATGACGACCGCCCTCCTCGACGTGTCCGACCTGCGCGTCACCTACCCCGGACGCGGATTCCGGGCCCGTCCCAAGGAGATCCTGCACGGGGTGTCGCTGACCGTGGGGGCCGGGGAGACCCTGGGGGTCGTCGGGGAGTCCGGGTCCGGGAAGACGACGATCGGGCGGGCCGTGCTGGGGCTGGTGCGGGCGGCCGGCGGGCGGATCGGGTTTCTCGGGCAGGACATCACACGGGCGACGCCCAGGGAGCGACGGGCGCTCGCCCGGGACCTCCAGGTCGTCTTCCAGGACCCCTACACCTCCCTCAACCCCTCCCTCACCGTCGGCGACATCCTCAGCGAACCCCTCGTCGTCCAGGGCGCCACCCCGAAGAGCGCCCGCACCCGGGTCCTCGCCCTCCTCGACCAGGTCGGCCTGCCCGCCGACGCGTACGACCGGCTGCCCCGCGAGTTCAGCGGCGGCCAGCGCCAACGCGTCGCCATCGCACGGGCGTTGGCGCCGGGCCCCAAGCTGATCGTCTGCGACGAACCGGTGTCCGCGCTGGACCTGTCGACCCAGGCCCGCGTCCTCGACCTGTTCGTCGACATCCAGCGCCGCACGAACGTCGCCTACCTCTTCGTCTCCCACGACCTCGCCGTCATCCGGCACGTCAGCCACCGGGTCGCCGTCGTCCACCACGGCGACATCGTCGAGACCGGCCCGGCCCGGCACGTCACCTCCACCCCCGAACACCCCTATACACAACGCCTGTTGCTGGCCGCCCCGGTCGCCGACCCGGTGAGGCAACGCGCCCGCCGCGAGGCCCGGCGGCGAGCGAAGGCCGCCGGCACCCCATGACGGCCACTTCCGAAGCCCGCCGTCGTCCCCCGACCCCCTTTCCCGACCCGAGAGGCCCCCGATGCTGAAACCCCGTCCCTCCGCCACCCGTGAACTGGTGAACCTCGACGGTCTCTGGAAGTTCGCCCTCGACGGCGAGGCCGGCGACAGCCCCTGGGCCGCCCCGCTGGACACCCAGCTCGAAGCCCCCGTCCCCGCCAGCTACAACGACCTCTTCACCGACCCCGCGATCCGCGACCACGTCGGCTGGGTCTGGTACCAGCGCACGGTCCGCGTCCCACGAGGCTGGTCCGGCGAGCGGGTGTTCGTCCGCGTCGACGCGGCCACCCACGAAGGCACCGTCTACGTCGACGACGTCCACGTCGCCGAACACACCGGCGGCTACACCCCGTTCGGCGCCGACATCACCGAACACGTCACCCCCGGCGGCGAGTTCCGCCTCACGATCGGCGTCAACAACGAACTCACCCACACCAGCATCCCGCCCGGCCGGATCACCGTCGACCAGGACGGCCGCCGCAAGCAGACCTACCTGCACGACTTCTACAACTACGCCGGTCTCGCCCGCTCGGTCTGGCTGCACAGCGTCCCCGCCACCCACATCACCGACGTCACGGTCGTCACCGGCCTCGACGGCACCACCGGCACGGTCGCCTACGACGTCACCACCAGCGCCCCCGCCGAGGTCAGGGTCAAGGTCCTGGACGCGGACGGCACCGAGGTCGCCACCGACGACGGCGCCACCGGCAACCTGCGCATCCCCGGCGTCACCCCCTGGCGGCCCGGCGCCGCCCACCTGTACGACCTGGTCGCCGAGATCCCCGGCACCGACGTCTACACCCAGTCGTTCGGGGTCCGCACGGTCGAGGTGCGCGGCAATCAGTTCCTCATCAACGGCGAGGAGTTCTACTTCACCGGGTTCGGCAAGCACGAGGACACCGCCGTGCGCGGCAAGGGTCACGACAACGCCTACCTGGTCCACGACTTCCAGCTCATGGAGTGGGTCGGCGCCAACTCCTTCCGCACCTCCCACTACCCGTACGCCGAGGAGGTCCTCGACTTCGCCGACCGGCACGGCATCGTCGTCATCGACGAGACCGCCGCCGTCGGCCTCAACCTCGCGGTGGAAGCGGGGCTGCTCGGTACCCCGCCGCGTCCGACGTTCTCCCCGGACACGGTGAACGACGACACCCGCGCCGCCCACGCCCAGGGCATCCGCGAGCTGATCGCCCGCGACAAGAACCATCCCAGCGTCGTCATGTGGTCGATCGCCAACGAACCGGCGTCCAACGAGGAGGGCGCCCGCGAATATTTCGAGCCCCTCGTCGAACTGACCCGCAAGCTCGACCCGACCCGCCCGGTCACCTACTCGGCCGTCATGTTCGCGACCTTCCAGAACGACCGCATCGCCGACCTGTTCGATGTGATCAGCGTCAACCGCTACTACGGCTGGTACATCGCCACCGGCGATCTCCCCACCGCCGAACGGTACTTGGAGGGCGATCTGCGCGGCTGGGCGGCCACGTTCGGCAAACCCCTCCTGATGAGCGAGTACGGCGCCGACACCCTCCCGGGCCTGCACTCGGTGTGGGACCAGCCGTGGACCGAGGAGTACCAGTCCGACCTCCTCGCCATGCACCACCGCACCTTCGACCGCATCCCCGAGGTCATCGGCGAGCACATCTGGAACTTCGCCGACTTCCAGACCTCCCACGGCATCCACCGCGTCGACGGCAACCGCAAGGGCGTCTTCACCCGCGACCGCAAACCCAAGGCCGCCGTGTACGAACTCCGCTCCCGCTGGCTGGAGCTGGAGCACAGGAAGCCCACCGCCGAGGAAGGGACGACGTCGCGATGACCGTCGAGACGAAGGGCGCCGTGGCCGTCGTCACCGGTGCCGGCAGCGGTATCGGCCGCGCCACCGCCCACTCCCTCGCCCGCCGGGGCGCCCTGATCGTCGTCACCGACCGCGACGCGGCCCGCGCTGACACCGTCGCCGGAGAGCTCGGCGGCCAGGCCGTCGCCGCCCGCTGCGACGTGACCAGCCTCGACGACCTCCAGGCCGTCAAGGACCTCGCGCTGGACACGTACGGCCGGATCGACGTCGTCATGAACAACGCGGGCGTCCTCGCCGTCGGCCCCGTCGAGAAGATCCCCCTCGACGCCTGGCAGAAGGTCATCGACGTCAACCTCCTCGGGATCGTCCGCAGCAACCTCGTCTTCCTCCCGCACCTCCTGGAACGCGGCAGCGGACACATCGTCAACACCGCCTCCAACGCGGGCCTGATGCCCTACGGATACGAGCAACTCCCGTACACCGCGACGAAACACGCGGTCGTCGGCCTCTCCGAGTCCCTCGCGCTGTACCTGCGCTCGCGCGGCATCGGCGTCTCCTGCCTGTGCCCCGGCATGGTCGTCACCAACATCGCCGAGCAAGTCGCGTTCTACGGCGAGGTGTCCGAGCCGCGCGGCCCCAACACCCCTGTCCTGCAAGCGGAAGAGGTCGGTGAGCTCGTCGCCGACGGGATCGCCGAGGACCGCTTCCTCATCCTGACCGTCCCCGCCGTGGCGGACGAACTGCGCGAGAAGGGCGCGGACATCGAAGCCTATCTGGCCCGGCTGACCAGCGAGATCGAAGGAACCTGAGCACCATGAGCACGTTGAGCCGCCGACACCTCCTCGGCATCATGACGGCGACCGCCGCCGGCACCGCCCTCTCGGCCCCCACCGCCGCCGCCCAGTCGGCGGGCACGCCGCCCGCGAGCGTCCCCGGGGCGCCCGCCCGCCGCCCGTACGCCCTCCAGGTCAACTCCCGCACCGCCCCCCTCGGCACCCAGACCGCCCCCGCGTTCAGCTGGATCGCGCCGGTCGACCGCCAGTCCGCCTACGAGATCCGTGTCGGTACCCGCCCCGGCGCCGGCGACGTCTGGAGCAGCGGACGTGTCAAGGGCACCGGCAACGTCGAAGTCCCCTACAAGGGAAGGGCGTTGAAGGCCGACCGCGCCTATCACTGGCAGGTCCGCTCCTGGGACGAGCGGGGCCGGCCCGGCGACTGGAGCAGGCCCGCCGCCTGGGAGACCGGGCTCTTCGACGGGAACTGGTCCGGCGCCCGCTGGATCGGCGGACGCACCGAACAGGACCACGACTGGCGGGACATGACGGCCACCGTCGTCTTCCGGGGCGGCGCCGACCCCGACAGCGGCCTCTCCCTCCTGCTGCGCGCCGAGCCCATCGGCAAGACCTGGGGCGAGGCCCTGGACTGGACACTGAAACGCTCCGGTGAATCGTTCCAACTCGTGATGGCGACGAGCCACTACGCGGGCAACACCTGGATCGACGACGGCACTTCGGAGCCGGACTGGGGCGTCGACCACTACGACCCGCAGAGCGAGACCAACCCCACCGTCTCCGGCACCCGCCGCGTCCCCGTCGGCACGGTCACCCTCCCCGCCGCCACCGGCCTCACCCCGGCCACCTGGGCGGCCCGCGACCACACCGTGGCCGTCGAGGCGCGCGGCCTGACCGTGACGACCACCGTCAACGGCGTCCGCGTCGACACCCGCACCCTCACCGGCGACCAGATCCGCCGCCACGGCAGCTTCGGCTTCGGCGGCGTCACCTCGGCGACCGTCCGCAAGGTCACCGTCAAGGGCACCGGCGCCCGCGACTTCACCGCCGACCTCACCACCGGCGCCAACCCCTTCGAGGCCGGCATCACCAGCCTCGACGGCCTCACCTTCCCGCCGAAGAACCCCTACATCCCCGGCCGCAACAGCATCCTGCCGATCGCCACCCCGGCCCCCGTCCTGCGCCGCGCCTTCACCCTCGGCCGCAGCCGCCGGATCGCCAAGGCCCGCCTCCACCTCAGCGCCGCCGGCAACGTCACCCTCACCGTCAACGGCTCCCCGCTCACCGTCGACGGCACCCGCACCCCCCGTCTCCTCACCGACCACAGCACCTACGACCGCACGGTCCTCTACGACACCTTCGACGTCACGGCCCTGCTCCGCCCGGGCCGCGAGAACGTCCTGGCCGCCGAACTCGGGCGCGGCTTCTACGGGCTGACGACCCCTCAGGAGTGGTACTGGCAGCTCGCCCCCTACTCCGGCCAGCCCCGCCTGCTCGCCAAACTCGCCGTCACCTACACCGACGGCACCTCCACCACCCTGGTCACGGACGGCAGTTGGCTCACCGCCGACGGCCCGACGACCTTCGACTCCGTGTACTCCGGCGAGAAGTACGACGCCCGGCGCGCCGAGAAGCTGGGGGAGTGGCGGACACCCGGCTACCACGCCACGGGTGACTGGAAGCCCGCAACTCACCTCATCCCGCCCGGCAGTTGCTCCGCCCCGCACCCCAAGTCCCACGGCAGACTCCCCGCGACGAAGACTCCGCCCGGCTTCAAGCCGGCCGCCCTGCGCGCCCACGAGTCCGAACCGGTCCTGGTCAGCGAGGTGCTGAAGCCCGTCGCCCTCACCCCGGGCGCCCCCGGGACCTGGATCGTCGACTACGGCCAGATCCTCACCGGCTTCGTTCGCGTCCGCCTCACCGGAGTCCGCCCCGACAAGGCGGGCCTCGCCCTGCGCGTCCGGGGCGGCAACCGGGTCACCGACGGGGTGGTGGAGGAGGAGAACTTCCAGCACGACGCCAACCTCCAGACCCACTACTACACCGTCGGCACCCGCCCCACCCAGACGTGGGAGCAGCAGTTCAGCCACTTCGGCTTCCGCTACCTGGAGGTCAGGAACCTCGAAGCGGTCCTGGGCCGCGCCCCCGACCTCGCCAAGGACGCCGACGTCCTCACCGTCGCCGTGGCCCGCACCGGGTTCGCCCGTACCGGCACCTTCACCACCGGCAACGCCCTCCTCAACCGTCTCCAGCGCAACCTGGAGTGGGCCGAGCAGAACAACCTCGTCCAGAAGCCCACCGACACCCCCTCGCGGGAGAAGAACGGCTGGACCGGCGACGCCATGGCCAGCTCCGAGTCCCAGTCCCTGACCTGGGACGTCAACGGCGTCTTCACCACCTTCCTGCGTCACTTCCCCGACAACCAGATCTCCACCGGCCAGCTCCCGATGATCGTCCCCGTCGCCAAGGGCGGCTACGGCTACGACCGCACCCCCGGCTGGAACGCCGCCTGGAAGGCCGTCCCCGCCTGGGACTCCGCCTACTTCGTCATGCCGTGGGAGCTGTACACGTACTACGGCAACAGCAGCCTCTTCGCCGAGCTGTACGACCACCAGGACCGGCTCCTGAAGTACTACGAGACCCTGTTCACCCCGGCGAACAACTACGTCTTCGAAGCCTCCCTGGGCGCCTACTCGGGTGCGGAGGCCCCCGGCAGCAACGCCGTGATCAGCCTCGCGTTCTACATCCACTTCTGCGACTACATGGACCAGGTCGGCGACCTCCTCGGCCGCACCGCCCGAGCCGCGTACTACCGGGGTCTGGCCCGCACCCTGCGCAAGGCGTTCATCGCCAACTACTGGGACCCGGCCGCGCGTTCCTTCACCAAGGGCAGCATCTCCAGCGAGAACACGATGGCCGTCGCCTTCGACCTCGTCCCCGGCTCCGACCTGCCCCGCGACGACCCCCGCCACCTCGCGGGCGCCGGACCGCAGGCGCAGAACAAGAAGGCCCTCGTCAAACTCCTCGCCGACCGCATCACCGCCGCCGGCGGGCACCTCCAGAACGACATGTACGGCTCGCGCTACGAGTTCAACATCCTCAGCGAGTACGGCTACACGGACACCGCCCTCAAGGCCGTCACCCAGACCGGCGCCCCCGGCTACGTCTACCAGATCGCCAAGGGCGCGACCTCCCTGTGGGAGCAGTGGACCGACCGCCTCTCGGTCAACCACCACTACCGCTCCAACGTCGCGACCTGGTTCTACCAGAGCCTGGCGGGCATCCGCCCGACCTCGACCGCCTACGAAACCCTCCGCATCCGCCCCTACATCCCCTCGGCCCCCGTCAACAGCCGCGTCCCCACCGGCGTCGACGACACCGACCTCTCCCCGACCCTCCTCGACCACGTCACCGCCTCCATCGACACCGTCCGAGGCAAGGTCACCTCCTCCTGGCACCGCCGCCCCGACGGCCGCATCGCCTTCACCGCCACGATCCCCCACAACACCGAGGCCGAACTCTGGGTCCCCACCCAGAACAAACCGGTCACCACCCCCAAGAACCTCCACCCCCTCCGCAAGGACACCTCCGGAGGCGCCGAGTACCAGGTGTTCCGGGTACGGGCGGGGGAGTACCGCTTCAACGCGTAAGCGCTCGGACAGAGGCCGTCTGACCTGTGGTCGATCGGGTCGGGCGGCCTTGCCGTGCGACTGGGCCGCTGAACTCGCTTGCCGCGCCCGCGATTCGCTGGCCTAGCATGCCCAGCAACCTGCCCTACGAAGGGAACACCGTGGCCCAGCAGACGGACGGCCAACCGCGTAGTCCTCCTCCAGCGCGGCGAGAACGCCAAGTTCGCCCAGGGCAGGTGGGACCTCCCCGTCGGCAAGAGCGAACCGGGCGAGCCGATCACGGAGACGGCCGTCCGCGAGTTGTACGAGGAGACCGGCATCACCGTGAAGCCCGAGTCCCTCAAGGTCGCCCACATCATGACTCGCGGGGCCGAGGTCTCCCTGGCCGGTTGGCGTTGAGCCTGCGGCCCACTTGCTGCACATCGGCTCTTCTTGCGTGACACCGGCGGGCGGTGCCTGACGTTCGTGTGGTGTGGGGTGCCGCCCGTAGGCGGGTGGGGGGTCGGTCGGTGCGGCGGTGACTCTCGTGCCGTAGGGAGTGGTGGGGTGTTGGGGGTGGGTCACTCGGGTTGGGGGGTGAAGCGTTTGTGGCCCTTGCGGTCGTAGTAGCGGGTCATGGTGAAGCCGAAGAGGAGGGCCAGGGCGAGGCCGAGGGCGATCATCAGCCAGGAGCGGGTGAGGCCGGCGTCGCCGCGGGCGTCGAAGTAGAGGATGGCGCGGACGCCGTCGCCGAGCTGGCGCATCGGTTCGAAGTGGGAGAGGAAGCGGTAGAAGCCGGGGACCGCCTGGAGGGGGACGGTCGTGCCGGAGGAGGGGAGGCCGAGGACGATGAACACGAACATCGCGACGAGCTGGCCGATGCCGCCGAACGCCGCGTTGATCGCCAGGACGCCGAGGCCCACCGCGAGGGTCGCGCAGTAGGAGAACGCCCACAGCAGGGGGAGGTGGGTGGCGTCGATGCCGAGGATCGCGACGCAGGCCAGCATCACGAGGGACGAGCTGAGGAGGGTGATGCCGGCTGTCATCAGCATCTTGAGGAGGAGGGTCTGGGTGCGGTTGACGTGGATCGTGGGGCGCCGGGTGTGCAGGGGGCCCATCTCGATGTCGGCGTAGCCGAGGGCGCCGTCGACGCCGGAGTGGATGACGTTGCCGCCCATGAAACCGGCCAGGACCAGCAGGAGCGCGTAGTAGAACGCGGTCAGGCCGATGCCGCTGTGGTCGCCGATGGGGTGGCCGACCTCGGTCGCGATGTGGACGGGGTCGGCGAGGAGGAGTCTCGTCGTCGCGTTCGCGTTCGCCCCTGCGGACGCCGTGAGCTGCTTGCCGATCGTCTGGGACGCCTGCTGCGCCGCCGTCGTCGAGATCCGGCTCGCCAGGCTGGAGCCGAGGCTGCCCTTGCCGGGGTTGGTGAGGACCGTCAGGGTCGGGCGGGCCGTGGCGCCGGTCGTGGCGAGGGCGCGGGTGCGGGCAGTGAAGTCGGCGGGGATCACCAGCGCGCCGTACACCTTGCCGCTGTCCAGCTCGTCCTGGGCCTGCGCGCGGGTCAGGACACGCCAGTCGGCCTGGTCGCCGGGGGCCTTCTTGAGCGCGTCGGTGATCTGGGGGCCCAGATCGCCCCGGTCGGAGTCGACCAGGGCGATGGGGAGGTGGTGCAGGTGTTTGTTCGGGCTGACGATGCCGCCCATGTAGAGCAGGGAGAGCAGGAACGCGAGGACCACGGCGAGGAGCGTCGGCAGCAGCCACAGTCTGGGGTGGCGGATCAGGGAGAGGGCGCGGACCTGGGCGGCCGGGGTCGGGGCCGGGGCCGGGGACTCGGGGGTCATGGTTCTCCGTCCGCTCTGCCACGGGGGCCGGCGCGGGCCGCCGGACGCGGCGCGCTGCTACCAGGTCAGCACGGGGGAGGGGACGGCGCACGCCGGGAGGTGGGGACGGGGGATGGGGGTCGGTGGGGGTGCGGGTGAGGCGGGACGGAGAGAGGGCGGGGGCGCGGACGGAGCTGGGCCGGCTGGGCTGGGTGGGGCTGGGCTGGGCTGGGCTGGGTGAGCGTCCCGGCCCCGGCCCGTTCCGGCCCCGCCCCGTCCCGGCTCCCCGCTCCAGTCCGGCCCGTCCCCCAACCCAGCCCGTGTCCCCCCGCCGTCAGCCCTGCGTGCCGCTCTGGCTCACTGGATACAGGCCGAGGACGCCCTTCGGGTCGGAGGGGTTCACGCCCTGGACGTCGCCGACGTACAGGTTGATGCGTGCCTTGTAGCGGTCCAGTGCCGTGCGGTCGCTCATGAACTCACCGAGGCCGAGGGGGTTCATGTTCCGGTACTCGAAGATGCCCTTGCGGCCGGCCGGTGCGGGCACGTCCGTGCGGGCGCTCCAGGTGCCGATGTCGTGGGTCTGGGCGTCCTTCGAGAGCAGCCAGCTCAGGTACAGCTTGGCCGCCGCCTTGTGCGGGGCGTTCTTGAGGATCGCGCCGGTCTGCGGCCACGCCACCCACGGCGACTTCTTCGGGAACGTCATCTGCGAGAGGCCGCTCTCACTGCCGCCGCTGCCGAAGTTGGCGACGTAGTTCCCGGTGCCGACCAGGTCGGAGGAGTCCTGGGTGCCGCGCACGAACTTCGGGTTCTGGGCCATCAGCTTCTTCAGGTAGCCGTAGCCGTACCTGTCGGTCAGCTCCTTGAAGTAGTACAGGACGGCGTCGTCGTCGTTCGGGTAGGTGAAGACCAGCTTGTTCTTGAACTCCGGCTTCAGGAAGTCGGCGGCCTCCACGGGCGCCTTGCCGCCCAGCTTCGTCGCGGTGACGTTGGCGAAGGCGAAGTAGAACAGGCCGGTGTAGTAGCCGTCCTTGTCCTTGATCCGGCTGTCGACCTTGTTCCAGCCGACGGGCCGGTACTTCTCCAGCACACCCTCCTTCTTCCAGCGCGGGAAGTCGTCGACGGTCTGGAGGTGGACGACGTCGGCGACGACGTGCCGTTCGTCGACCTGGTTGTCGACGCGGGCGTCGTGGTTCTTGCTGAAGTCGACGACGACGTCGACCTTCATCTTCGGGAACTTCTTGACGAACGCGTCCTTGAGGTAGTCCGCCTGTCCCGGCTTGTCGCCCCCGGCGTACACGACCAGCCGTCCGCCCTCCGCGACCGCCTCCTTGTACAGCTTCTGCAACGCCGCGTCCTCGGTCGGGTGGTCCGTGGACGCGGTGGCGACGGTCGCGCCGCTCGCGGCGAGGACGCCGAGCGCGAGCGCGCCGGCCCAGGCCGTGCGGGTGAACCTCATGACAGCTCCTTCGAGGGGGGTGGTTGAGCGTTCAACGGTCCCGACTGTAGACGCAAGTATTGCAAAACTGCAAGGTTGGTCGATGGCTCGGCCCCACGAAGACCGAAACACGAAGATCGAAAGGGAACCGAAGAGGGGTTACGACGCCGGCGAGCCCGCCTCCGACGAGGTCAGCGGCGCCAGGGCAGGTCCACCGGCAGCGCCGGCCGCTCCGGACCGGTCAGCCCCGCGAGGACGATCGCGCACGCCTCGCCGAACGCCTGCGCCTGCTCCGGCGTCAGCCGGTCGAACACCGCCGAGCGCACCAGCTCCACATGGCCCGGAGCCGCCTCGGTCAGCGCCGCCGTCCCCGCCTCGGTCAGCACCGCGAGCTGCGCCCGCTTGTCGCCGGGCGAGTCCTCACGCCTCACCCAGCCCTCCTCCTCCATCCGGGCGATGGTGTAGGACAGCCGGGTCCGGGAGATGCGGAGCTTCTCGGCGAGGTCCGTCATCCGCAGCCGCTGCTCTGGCAGCTCGGAGAGGAACACCAGCACCGAGTAGGTGAGGTGACTCATCCCCGAGTCGTGCCGCAACTGCTGGTCGAGGGTGTCCTCCATGACGAGACTCAGATCGGAGAACGAGCGCCAGGTGCGCATCTCCTGCGCGGACAGCCAGCGGGGTTGCATGGGGGGCACCCTAGCAGCGCCGTCCTGCGCCCCTGTTACCGGACTGACCAGCGGGTTCAGCGCATCGGTTCGTAGTTGAGCTGCTTGACCTGGCGCAGCGTCAGCGCCGTCTCCACCGAGTAGACGCCCTCCAGGGCGCCGATCCGCTCGCTCAGGTAGGAGTACAGCGAGGCGCCGCTGCGGTGCTGGGTCGCGGCGACGAGGTTCGCGGAGCCGGTGGTGGCCGCCGCGAAGCTGACCTCGGGGTGTCCGGCGAGGGCCCGGCCCGCCGCGGCGAGGGCGGAGGGGGCGACGGTCAGCCAGAGCATCGCCTCGACGTGGGTGCCGAGCGGCTCGGAGTCGTACTGGACGTCGTAGTAGAGGATGCCCCGGGAGCGGAGCTGGTCCAGGCGGTGCCGGACCACGGACTCGGACTGGGCCGTCGCCGACTGGAGTTCGCCGAGGGAGGCCCGGCCGTCCTTGTACAGGACCGCGAGGAGACGTTCGTCCACGTCGTCGAGTTCGACCGGTTCCGGGGACGGGTCCACCGGCGGCGGGCGCAGCGCGGACTCCTCCTCCGGGGTCAGCGCCTGGATCTTGCTGAGCCAGCCGGAGGCGCCGCCGTAGAACATGTGCAGGATGCAGTGCGCGCTGACCGACAGGATGCGGGGGGTGCGCTGGAGCTGGTGCAGGAGGAGTTCGTCGCGGGCCTCCCGGCTACGCGGGCGCATCGACGTCACGACCTCCGTGCCGCCCGACTCCAGCGCGACGTAACTCGTGTCGGGGCGCCGGGCGAGGGCCTCCGCGAGCCGCTCCGCCGCGTCCGGGGTGCAGCGCAGGCGCACGATCCAGCTCGTACGGCCCACCCGGTTCTGGTCCACCATCCCCAGCACCCGCAGCCGGGTGCCGCCGCCGCACAGCCGGCGGTAGCGGCGGGCCACCGTCTGGTCCGACACCCCGAGGACCTCCGCGATCCGCCGGAAGGGGGCCCGGCCGTCGAGCTGGAGCGCCTGCATCACCTTCCGGTCGAGCGCGTCGAACTCGGTCGGTGCCATGGGGGGTCTCCTGGGGGCGGACGTGCGCGGCCTCATGCCGGGAGCGTACGGGGCTCCGGCACGAGGCCGCGGATGCTGGATCGGGGCGGGTGCGCTGGGGTGGGCCGGGGCTCTCGGGGCGGGCCGAGGCTCTCGGCGTGAGCCGTTCTGGGCCGAGCCGCGTCTCGTGGGGTGGGACGGGACTTCAGAGGTGGGCCGGGGTTCTCGGGGCGGGCCGAGGCTGCTGGTGTGAGCCGAGACGCTTGGAGCGAGCCTGGCCTTTTGGCGTGAGCCGTTCTGGGCCGAGCCGGGGCTCCCGGGGTGAGCCCCGGCACTTCGGGTGAGCCCCGGCCCTCGGGTCAGGCCGGTGTGGAGGATTCCGCCGGTTCGCGGTCCGGGGAGCCCGCGACCTTCGTCGAGGCCGGGCCCGGCCGCGGGCGGCGCAGGAGGACCGCCGCGACCAGCGCCGCGAGCGTCGTCAGGATCGCCGCGATGATCAGGCACAGGTGCAGCCCGTCGAGGAACGCCTCCGACAGCGCGCCCAGCGCCCGCCCCCGCTCGGCCCCCAGGTCCAGGCGGGCGACGGCGCCGAGCCCGCCCTCGTCCACGGCCGCGCCGATCCGCCGCGCGGCGGCCTCGGAGACACCGGCGTCCGCGAGGTGGCCCGGCAGCGCGTTCGCCGCCTTCGTGCTGAGCACCGCCCCCAGCACCGCCGGCCCGAGCGCCCCGCCGACCTGCCGGAACGCGTTGTTGCCGGCCGCCGCCATCCCGGCGAGCCGATGCGGCACCGACGCCACCGCCGTCGCCGTCATCGGCGTGATGACGAACCCGAGACCGGCGCCCAGCAGGAGCAGCCGCCAGGACAGGGAGCCGTACGAGGTGTGCGCGTCGACCGACGTCAGCGTCAGCAGCGAGGCCGCCGTCAGCAGCAGACCGCCCGTGATCAGGACACGCGGCGACCAGCGGTGCATCAGGCGCGACGCCGGCTGGGAGACGAGGATCGCCGCCAGCGTCACCAGGATCATGCGGCCCGCCGACTCCAGCGTCGTCAGCTGCTGGACCATCCCGAAGTACAGGCTCAGTGCGAAGAAGAAGCCGATCAGACCGAGGAAGCTGATCATCGCGACGAGCGTGGTCGCCGTGAACGCCGGGGAGCGGAACAGCTTCAGGTCCAGCATCGGGCTCGCGCTGCGCCGCTCCGAGAACACGAAGACGACCGCGCCGAGCGCCGCCAGCACCAGCGCGACGACCACCTTCGCGTCGGTGAACGAGCCCGCGCCGCCCTCGATGACGCCGTACACCAGCGCCGTGATCGCCACCGCCGCGCTGATCTGGCCCGGCCAGTCCAGCCGCCGGGAGCCGGGGGCCTTCGAGTCGGAGACGAAACGGGCCACCAGGACGAGCGCCAGCAGCGAGGCCGGGACCGGCAGCAGGTAGATCCAGCGCCACGCGAAGTGCTCCAGGATCAGCCCGGCGATCACCGGGCCGAGCGCGAGCGCCCCCATCAGGGACGTCGCCCACAGACCGACGAACTTGCCGCGCTCCCGGTGGTCCGGCACCGCGTGACTGATCAGCGCGAGCGTGGTCGGCAGCAGGGCCGCCGCGCCGGTGCCCGACACCGCCTGTCCCACCCACAGCATCTCTATCGACCGCGCCGACAGTGCGATCGCCGCGCCCGCCGCACTGAACAGCAGACCCGCGAGGAACACCTTCTTGCGGCCGTGCACATCGCCGAACACCCCCGCCGTGAGGATCAGCGCCGCCATCGGCAGGACGAACGCGTCGCTCACCCACGACAGTTCGGCGGTCGACGCGTGCAGCGCCCGCTGGATCGCCGGGAGACTCACCGACACGGTGGTCACCGGCAGATAGGCGACGAACACCCCCACACAAGCCATCACGAGCGTCGCCGCCCGCCGCTCGCGCGGGGTGTCCGTCGTGGTCGAGACGTTCACGGAATCTCTCCTTGCCCTGTTGTCGCTGGGGGCAACTTTCCGCCACGGGAGCGGGAGAGACCGGGTCACAGCGGGCCCGGCGCCGGAAATCCGACATCCGAGGGGGGCTCCGTACGGATCTGCGACACGAACCGGCATGCGGGTCGACATTTCGGTGGACCGTGTCCCCGCACTCGCCTAGCTTCCCCCCATGAAACTCTCAGCCGTCGTCCGCGGTCTGCTGCTGCCGCTGATCGCCGCCGCCGCACTGGTGGCCCCGCCACCCGCCGCCGCGGCGCCCGTCATCACCGCGCAGCCACCCCAACTGCCCAGCCAGACGACCCTGTTCACCTCCAACACGGCCATCAGTGGCCGGACCTACACCTGCTACCGGGTCCCCTCGGTGGTCCGCACCGGAAACGGGACGCTGCTCGCCTTCGCCGAAGCCCGGCTGGGCTCCACCTGCCTGGACACCCAGGAGATGGACATCGTGAGCCGCGCCTCGACGGACGGCGGCGCCACCTGGACCGCGCCCCGGATCATCGCCCGCGGTCTGACCAGCGACCCCGCGAACCCGGGTGTGGCGGCCATCAACGCTCAACCCACCCCGATCGTCGACGCCACCTACAAGAACCCGGCCACGGGACAGGTCGAAGGCCAGGTGGTCCTGCTCTACAGCGTGCGGCTGGTCACCAACGGGGGCATCACGGGCCCGGACGGCCAGCCGAACCGTATCCAGACGTTCGCCATGTACAGCCGTGACAACGGCCAGACCTGGGTGGACCGGACGGACATCACCAGCCAGGTGAACCCCCGGCAGAACAACCAGCCCGCCACCGAGTTGCAGGGCATGCGCTTCCTCCAGCCCGGACCGGGACACGGCATCCAGTTGATGCCGACCTCGGCCGTCCCCGACGGCCGGCTGCTGGCGCCCGCGTACCAGAACGGCAGCATCGCGGACAACGGGACGTGGGCGAACGACGGCCACCACGCCTCCGCCATCTACACCGACGACCACGGAACCACCTGGCATCGAGGAGCCAGAACCAGCAACAGCCTCGTCATCACCGAGAGCAACCCCACACCCCTGTCCGTGGGCGAGGCCAGCATCGCGCAACTGGCCAACGGCAAGCTCTACATGACCTCCCGCGACAACAACGCCGACACCGACGCCGCCGCCACGGCGGGCACCAACCGCACCACGGCCATCAGCGATGACGGCGGCGTGACCTGGAACCCGGCGACCAAGGCCAACCTGCCCGGCGCGACGCTCTTCGCCCCGGTGCTGTCCCTCAACAGCGTCCTGCGCGGGGACAGCTTCAACCAGCTGGTGATCACCGAACCCGTCTACCACGACCCCGCGAAGCCGAGGCTCCACGGCACCCTCAAACTCCGCTCCTCCTTCGACGACGGCGTCACCTGGCAGACACCCGCCCAGGGCCTGACCATCGCCAAGGCGGGAGCCGGCTACTCCGACCTCACCCGCACCGCGTCCGGCGGTCTCGGAGTGATCTACGAGGCCGGGCCCGACCCGTGGCAGAACCCCGCCACCCTGTACGACCGCACCTCGGTCCGCTTCACCGTCGTCTCCGCCGGCCAGACCGTCATCACCGGACCGGTCACCGGCGCCCGCACCCCGGACATCGCCGGAGGCAACGCGGCCGTCCTGCGCGGCAGCGCCCGGCTGACCGCCGGCAAGTTCGGCCGCGCGCTGACCCTCGCCCCGGACACCTCGGCGGGCTTCGTCGACGTCACACCGAGCCCCGCGTACGCCGGTCTCGGCGGGGACTTCACGGCCGCCGCCGACTTCAAGTACAACTCCACCACCGGGCTGCGGGCCATCCTCTGGGGCTTCGGCGTCGGCGCGGGCCTGCCACAGCTCTGGATACGGGCGGAACCCGAACAGAACCGGATCGTGGCCAACGCCACCACGGCCTCCGGCAGCAGGAACCTGACCTCGACGTCCAGTTACAACGACAACGCCTGGCACCACGTGGCCCTCGTCCGGTCCGGCCAGGAGCTGAGCCTGTGGATCGACGGCGCCAAGGTCGACACCGACACCGCGCCGGCAGGCGCCGTCTCCCCGGCCCGCCCCCAGCCGCTGGAGGTCGGCAACCGACTCGACGGCGCGCAGCCCTTCGCCGGTTCGATCGACAGCGTGGTGCTCTACAACCGGGCGCTCAGCTCCCAGGAGATCTCCGCGGCGGCCACCAGCGACACCTACTCCGGCACCGCCCCGCTGCTCCGCCTGCCCTTCGAGACCGGCGAGGCCGACACCCGCGCCTGGGACGACACCGACGGCGACGGGCAGATGGACGTCTTCAACCGCACCAGTGACGGCAACCTCTGGTACTTCGGGGGCTTCGGCGACGCCACCACCGGTGAACGGCGCCTGGAGAACCGCACTTTGATCGGCGGTACCTTCGGCTCGTCCTTCCACCCAGCCCGGGGCGACTTCAACAACGACGGCCTGGGCGACCTCATCGCCATCAACGACCAGGGACAGCTGAACTTCTGGCTCGGGCAGGGCGACGGCATCCTGTCCGCCCCCACGGTCCTGATGTCCGGCACCTCGTTCAGCACCGTCAAGGCGGTCTCCGGCGGCGACTTCAACGCCGACGGCCTCACCGACGTCGTCGGCCTCGGCTTCGACGGCCACCTGTGGTGGTGGCCCGGCAACGGCGACCGGACCTTCGGCGCCCGTCAGGAACTGTTCCCCGGCACGGCGTTCTCCGGCTACTCCGGTGTCCCCACCGGCGACTTCGACAACGACGGCAACACGGATGTCTCCGCCGTCGACGCCAACGGCACCCTGTGGTGGTGGAAGGGCGACGGCAAGGGCGGCCTGGCCGCCGCCCAGCAGTTGGCGTCCGGTACGTCCTTCGCCGCGTACAGCCGCTACTTCACGGGTGACGTGGACTCCGACGGCCGCACCGACTTCGCGGCCGTCGACTCCTCCGGCGCCGCCCGCTGGTGGCCCGGCGACGGCGCCGGCCACGTCTCCGGCACGTCCCGCACGCTGACCGTGCTCTCGCCGCTCGCGGGGACGGCCCCCGCCCCGCTGGACGGAGGCGTCTACACCTGGTGACCTGACCGGTCGGTGAGGCCGCGCGGCCTCACCGACCCGGCTCCTAGTAGCCCACGCGGAACGTCGCGTCCTGCTGTTCCGTCGCCGTCGTGATCGGGTCGATGCGCAGGGCGTAGCTGTAGTGGCGGATGTAGCGGGTGGGGTTGTTGTAGGAACGGAACGACGCCCAGCTCGCGTCGGCGAGGCCGGCCGTGCGGTAGAAGGTGGCGTCCCCGGCGAACGCGGAGGTGCCGTCGTTCACGTCGAGCTGGAGGACGTAGTTGGAGTGGCGCAGGTAGCGGTCCGGGTAGTTGACCGAGCGCAGGGAGACGCCGGAGCTGTCCGCGAGACCCGGGACCAGGGTCCACAGCGAGTCCTTGTACGGCTCGATCGGGTACTCGTCGATCCGGCCCGCGTAGTTCGAGTGGCGCACGTAACGCGCCGGGAAGTTGTACGACTTGAGCCGGTTCCAGGCGGGGGCGCCCCACTTGGCGAGGAGGTTGTCGTACTCGGCCGTCGTGATCGGGACGATGCCGCAGTGCTTGGAGTTGACCGGCTGCGTGTACGTCTTCTGGTCGAGGGCGGTCCAGGTGCCGGTGGCGGGGCTGGTGGACTGCCAGGCGTAGAAGACGCCGTTCGGGGTGTACGTGTCTCCCCAGAGCCACCACAGGCTGCTGCTGGTGAGGGACTTGACGATCGTCGGGGCCTCGGTGCCGCCGTGGGCGACGCCCGCGCTGTACTCGGTGAAGCTGCCCGGGTCCAGGCTGGTCGAGCGGGCGCTCACCAGGGTCTGGTTCTTCTTGAAGTACAGGTAGTTGTAGCCGTTCACGCCGACGGCCATGTCCCCGTCGATCACGTCGTAGCCCGGATCGAAGAAGACCTGCGGGGCGGACGCAGTCACGAAGTCGGTCGTGTAGTTGACCATGATGACGTTGTGGCCGCTGGAGTTGACGGCCGAGTAGATCACCGCGTATTGCTGGCGTCCCGCGTCCCAGAACGCCTCGGGGGCCCAGCTGTGCGTCGTCATGTCGTGCAGCTTCAGCCGCCGGTACCCGGTGAACGTCCGCAGGTCGGGCGAGTCCCAGACGTGGATGTACTGGCTGTTGTAGCTCCAGTCCGTCCCCTTGAGGTCCGTCGCCAGCACCACGAACGCGCCGTTCTGCTTGCGCATGACGAACGGGTCCCGCAGCCCGAGCGCCCCCGCCGTGGGCGTGACGAGGGGGTTGTTCTGGTTGAGCGGCGTCCAGTTCAGCCCGTCCGGGCTGACCGCGAGATGCAGCCCGTAGTCCGTGCCGTCCCCGAGGTTCGTCGACTCGGTGAAGTAGCACATCGCGTACGCCGAGTCCGCGGCGTGTGCCGTACCGCCGCCCAGCATCAGCGCGGCGGGCACGGCCGCTCCCATCGCGAGCAGACCGCGGCGCGAGAGGTGGGGGAGTTCGCTCATCTTTGATCTCCGTGCGGGGGTAGGAGCGTGCGGGAATGGTGCGTTCAGGCAGGGTGATGTCCGAAATCCCGGACATAGTTCGGGAAATCGATCAGAAGGTAGGCCGCACGGCAACGGAGGTCAATGCTTCTGACAGGAACGGGAGTCGCCTGTGGGGGAGTTGTGAGGCGACCCGGGCGTGCGGGCCCGTCGTACACCTGTGTCCCGGGGGTGAAAGTGGGCCGGGGCCCGCGCGCGGAGGGTGCCGGGCGCGTGATCCTGGCAGGGCTCAGCCGCAACGACCGCGTACAGCAAGGGGACTTCGTTGAACGACGACCTGCTCACCGTGAAGATCGCCCGCGGATTCGACCAACTCGACGCCGACGGCGACGGCCGGCTCACCGAACACGACCACGTCCTCATGGGGCGCAGGTCGGCGCGGGCGCTCGGGCACGAGGAGGGGAGCGACGCCGAGCGGGTGATCGTCGACGCGTACGTCGGGATCTGGCGCGACCTCCACCAGCCGTTCGCGGGCGGCGCCGACGCCGTGAGCCGGGACGACTTCATCGCCTCCACCCGCGGCCTCGCCGACGATCCCGAGGCCGCCGCCGCGACCGTGGGCCGGCTCGCCGAGGTGTTCCTCTCGGTGGCCGACGCCGACGGCAACGGCGTCGTCGACCCCGACGAGTTCTTCGCCTTCCACACCGGTCACTTCCCCGGCCTCGACCGCGCCACCGCCGACAACGCCTTCCGCCACCTCGACCGCGACGCCGACGGCACCCTCTCCCCCGAGGAGTTCACCACCGCGGTCCTCGAATACTGGACCAGCCGCGACCCCGAGGCCCCGGGCAACTGGTGGACGGGGGTGCATCCCCTGGACCGGGGGTAGCCGCAGGGGGCCGCCGAGCGCGAGTCCGGCAGAAGGGCCGGGCGCGGGAGGGCGGGGCCGGAGGGGACGTCAGGCACGAGCCCCCGGCACCGGACGGACGGCTGCCCGAGGCGGCCCAGGCCGACGACCGGGGCTCCCGAGCCCCGCCCCGGCGAACACCGGCCACCCGGCCGCGCCGACCCGCGAACAGACCCGCCCGCACCGTTCGAGGAAGCCCCGAGCGAAGCAGCCCGGCCTCCCCGAGCCAGACCCACCCGCCCTGGGCGAAGCTGCCTGGTCTCCCCGGGCCGAGCCCGCCCGCTCTGGGCGAAGCCGCCCGGCCTTCCCGGGCCGAGCCCGTCCGCTCTGGGTGAAGCCGCCCGGCCTTCCCGGGCCGAGCCCGTCCGCTCTGGGTGAAGCTGCCTGGTCTCCCCGAGCCGGACCCGTCCGCTCTGGGTGAAGCCGTCCGGCCTTCCCGGGCCGGGCTCGCCCGCTCTGGGTGAAGCTGCCTGGTCTCCCCGGGCCGAGCCCGTCCGCTCTGGGTGAAGCCGTCCGGCCTTCCCGGGCCGGGCTCGCCCGCTCTGGGTGAAGCCGCCTGGCCTTCCCGAGCCGGGCTCGCCCGCTCTGGGCGAAAAGCTGCCCGGTCTCCCCGTGCCGAGCCCCCGTCCAGGGCCCGTTCTCCCCCTACGTCCGCCACAGATAATGCGACGTCAGCCTCCGGGCCCTCTCCGCGTCCAGGCCCAGTGCCACCCCGACCGTCTCCCAGTCGGGCTCGTCGTCCTTGATGGAGTAGGCGGCCTCGCGGGCGACGGCGTGGGTGAGGCGTTCGAGGTCGCCGATGGCGCGGAGGGCGGCGACGGGGGCCTGGTCGGCGAGGCCCGCGAGCCGGAGATGGAGGCGGTCGATGGCGTCGGAGAGATCGTCGGGGACGGGGATGGCCCGGCGCTCGACGGCGTCGATGTGCTCGCCCCAGTCCTCGTACGCGGCCAGCACGTCCACCTCGGACAGCTCGTCGTAGGACATGCCCGCCCGGTCGACGGGGTACGGCGTCCCGCGCCACCCGCACATGCAGGCGGCCCGGAAACCCGCCGCGAGCGGACGGGACAGCCGCCCGTCGTACGCCCACCACTCCCGGGTCTCGACGATGCTCGCCGCGCTGGAGCCGAAGTCGAGGTAGACCGGCTTGGGCTCACTCCCGTCCGCGAGCACCGCCCCCGCGTACCCTCCGTGGGACTCCCCGAACTCGTCCTGCGTCCACAGGTCCATCTCCGTTCCCCTTCGCTGCGCCGGCCGGGTGCACGTCCTCCGAGCATGCCCCACCCGCCCGCGCGCCGAACGGCACTCCGCGCTACTGCCCCGCCCCGGCCTGATCGTCGGCCTCCGCGGTCGCGTTGTACCGCACCAGATACCCCGCGAACCGCTCCAGATCGGCCTCCTCCCACCCCACGAGCCGTTCCCGGAACGCCCCGCGCCGGCTCTCCGTGACCTGCGCGAGAATCCGCCGCCCGGCGTCGGTGAGATGCAGCCCGTGGACCCGCAGGTCCGCGGGGTCGGGCCGGCGCTCGATCAGCCCGGCCCGCTCCAGCGCCGTCACCTGCCGGCTGATCGTCGACTTGTCGAGCCCGTAGTGCGCGGCGAGATCCGTCGCCCGCCCCCCGTCGCTCTCCTCCAGATGCCCGAGCAGCGTGTACGACACGAGCGTCAGCTCGGGATGCAGCCGCCCGGCACTCGCCCGCGCCCGCCGGGCGAACGCGGTCATCTCCCGCTGGATGGTCTCCACGGCCTCGGAATCCACTGCCGGACCTCCCTCACACCTCTGGTTGCAGAGTACAACCGGATGCCCGGGGCCCGCCCGCGAGGCCCGTGGGGTAGGGTGACGCCCGATCGAGACGGACCCGATCACGAGACCCCGAGGAGGTGGGACCCATCACCGCAGTGTCAGCACGGGTGCTCCCCCTCCGTACCGGCGCGGACCGCCGGCCGTAGGGAACCGTACGAGCGCCCTTCGCCGCCCCGAAAGGCCCTCGGTCCGCCATGACCTCCCCGGATTCCGCCCGCCCCTCCGTCGTCTCCGCGCTGCGCGCCGCCGGCTGCGTCTTCGCCGAGGACGAGGCGGAGCTGATCCTCTCCGCCGCCCGCACCCCCGCCCACCTCACCGCCCTCGTCGCGCGCCGCGCGGCCGGTGAACCCCTCGAAGTCGTCGTCGGCTGGGCCGGTTTCGCCGGACTGCGGATAGCCGTCGCCCCCGGCGTCTTCGTCCCCCGCCGCCGCACCGAGTACCTCGTCGACCGCGCCCTCGACGCCGTCCCGCGCGCCGCGGTCGTCGTCGACCTGTGCTGCGGCTCCGGCGCGGTCGGCGCCGCCCTCGCCGCCGCCCTGTCACCCGCCGAACTGCACGCCGCCGACGTCGACCCGGCCGCCGTGGACTGCGCGCGCGCCAACCTCGCGCCGTACGGCGGACAGGTCCACGCCGGCGACCTGTTCACCGCGCTGCCGGACACGCTGCGCGGGCGCGTCGACATCCTCGCCGCGAACGTGCCGTACGTCCCGAGCGGCGAGGTCGGGCTGCTGCCCGCCGAGGCCCGCGACCACGAACCCCTCGTCGCGCTCGACGGCGGCACCGACGGGCTCGACGTCCTGCGCCGGGTCGCCGCCGAGGCCCGGGAGTGGCTCGCGCCCGGCGGCTGCCTCCTCGTCGAGACCAGCGAACGGCAGGCCCCCGCGGCCGTCGACGCCTTCCGGACCGGCGGCCTCACGACCCGCCTGGAGTACGACGACGACCTGTACGCGCACGTCGTGACCGGGGTACGGCCGTCAGGCGGCGGAGTCTGACCGCACGGGCCCGCCGGACCGGGCGGGGTCCGGGGTGCCGTGGTCCCGGGGCCCGCCGAAGCGGTGCTCCCACTTCTGCGTGAACGAACCCGTCAGCACCCGGTCCGCGGTGCGGGTGTCGCCGTCGCGGGTGCCGACGACGGAGACCGTGTCGCCCTTCTTCGCGCCGTCGGCGTCCTTGACGTCCTTGCCGAGCGTCCACGTCCACGACGTGCCGTCGTCGCTCTTCACCGTCAGTCTGCCGCCGTCCGCCTGCTCGACCGTGCCGCGCTGCCAGACGCGGACGACCCAGTCGGAGCCGTCCTTGACGGTCGCCTCGCCGTGCACGGCGCCGCCGAGGCCGAACCAGCCGAAGCGGAGCCCGTCCCGGTCCTTCGGCGCACCGGAGGGAGCACCGGACGGGGCCGCGCTCGGGGCCGCCGGACGCGAGGAGTCGCCGTTCGTCGCGGCATAGGCGACGGTGCCGCCCAGCGCCAGGACCGCCACCGTCGTACCGGCGATGACCGCCCGGCCGCGGGTCGAGCGGCGGCGCCAGACGCCCGCCAGCCGTGAAGGGGCGCGCTCGGGTCCGCTGCCGAGGATCTCCGGGGGCTGTTCCTGCTCGGGGTCGTGCGTCACGGTCCACCCTCCTCGTACGGAGCCTTGCCGCGATTGTCCGGCGGCGGGCGTAAGGCGCCGGTAACGCGAACCTGTGAGTCGGCCGGAATTCCCCAACTCGCCCTCGTGGATGGGGTGTACACGCCCTTCGCCGTTCGCCACACTGTTCCGCCGAACCCCTCCCTACCCAGGAGTAGCCCCTCATGCCCCTTCGCCCTGCCCGCCGCGTCCGCGCCGCCCTGGTCACCCTCGCCACCGCCGCGGCCGTCGCCCTCTCTGCCGCGCCGCCCGCGTCGGCCGCCGACACCTGGACCGAGGTCGGCTCCGACCGCGCCGACCCGCTGACCGAGAGCCAGGGGCTGACCTCCGTCGAGGTTCCCGCGAACAGCCCCTTCCGCTACACCGGCATCGGCACCATCCCGATCGGCGTCAGCATCCGCGGCTGGAACCACGTCGGTGACCCCGACGCCGCCTACGACGGCACCTACATCGAGCCCTACCAGCAGGACTCGGGCAGCTCCAAGATGTTCCGCGTGCAGTCCCCGAACGGCACCTGGTCCGAGTACGTCCACGCGCTGGGCGCCGGCGAGGCCCTCAACAACTCGTGGGTCGCGATCTCCCCGGACGGGCAGTGGATGCTCGCGGGCGAGTGGGGCACGATGACCCGCTTCCTCGTCTTCCCCACCCCCGGCATCAACCCCGCCACCGCCCCGGGCACGAACCTCCCCTGGGTCACGACCGTCACCCTCGACCGCCCCGTCCGCGACGTCCAGGGCTGCGACTTCTCCGGCCCCACGACCCTCCTGTGCTCCTCGGACGACCCCGCCGGCACCCTCTTCGGCATCACGAAACCCCTCCTCCAGGTCGACCTCGCCGCCAAGCCCAACGGCACCTCCAACGTCTCCGGCCGGGTCACCGCCCTGCGCCAGCTTCCCCTGCGCAGCGGCTGCTCCGGCAGCTTCGAGACCGAGGGCATCGACTACGACCGCCGCACCGGCACCCTCCGCGTGATCGTCATCTCGCCCGGCTTCTGCGTGCTGACCGACAGCAAGACGTACCGCTTCACCAGGAGCTGACCCGCGCGGGCACCCCGGCGGGGCCGTAACCTGCCGGGGTGAGCACCGAGTTGACCCTGCTGAGCCGAGTCTCCTGCCGGGGCCGGGAGATCACCGCGCCCCGGCTGCGCGGACTGCTCGCGCTGCTCGCCGAGGAGCTGTCCGCCGGCTGCGGCACGGGACGGATCGTCGAGGGGCTGTGGCCCGAGGAGCTGCCGGAGCACCCCGCGAAGGCCGTACAGATCCTCGTCTCGCGGCTGCGGGCGCAGGTCGGCGCCGGCACCGTCGTCAGCACCCCGCGCGGCTACCGGCTCGCCTTCGAGGCCGGCCAGGTCGACAGCTCCGTCCTGCTGCTGCACGAGGCGGCGAGCGCGCGGTGCGCGCGGGCCGGGGACCACACGGGGGCGCTGGCGCGGGCCGAGGCGGGGCTCGCGCTGTGGGACGGGGCGGTGGGGGAGAGCGCGGACGATCCGCTGGGCGCCCTGCGCGCCGACCGCGCCCACACCCGCCGGGCCCTGGTCCGCGCACGCGCTCTCGCCCTGGCCCGGCTCGGCCGCCGCGAGGAGGCCCTCGCCCCTCTCGCCGAGGTGCTGCGCGAGGCACCCCGCGACGAGGAGGCGCTCGCCGCCCTCCTGCGCTGCGAGGGCGGCGCCGCCGCGCTCGGCCGCTACGCCACCTACCGGCGCGGCCTGCGCGAGACCCTCGGCACCGAACCCGGCCCCGAACTGCGGGCCGTGCACGAGGAGTTGCTGCGCGCCGACGCGCCCCGCGTCCGGCACGGCGTACCCCACGAACCCAACCCCCTGCTCGGCCGGGACGCCGACGTCACCGCCGTCGCCGGACTGCTGCGCACCGCACGGGTCGTCACCGTCGTAGGACCCGGCGGGCTCGGCAAGACGCGGCTGTCGCACGCCGTGAGCCATGCCGCCGAGCAGCCCGTCGTCCACTTCGTCCCGCTGGCCGGCGTCACCACGGACGACGACGTCGCCGCCGAGGTCGCCACCGTCGTCGGGACGAGCACCGCGGACGGGCTGTACGCGGCGCTCGGGGCGCGGCCCGCGCTGCTCGTGCTCGACAACTGCGAGCACGTCGTCGACGGGGTGGCCGACCTCGTCCGCACGCTCGTCGCGCGCTGCCGGGAGCTGCGGATTCTCGCCACCAGCCGGGCCCCGCTCGGGCTGACCTCGGAGTCCGTGTACGCGCTGCCCGAGCTGACACCGCAGGTCGCCGCCGAACTGTTCGCGCAGCGGGCACGCGCCGCGCGCCCCGGGGTGGAGCTGCCCGCCGCGACGGTCGCCGAGATCTGCGCGCACCTCGACGGACTGCCGCTCGCCGTCGAACTCGCCGCCGCCCGCGTCCGTGTGCTGTCCGTCGCCGACGTCTCCCGCAGGCTGCGCGACCGGTTCGCCCTGCTCTCCGGCGGCGCCCGCGACGCCCCCGAACGCCACCGCACCCTGCGCGCCGTCGTCGACTGGAGCTGGAACCTCCTCGGACCGGACGGCCGCACCGCCCTGCGCGCCCTGTCGGTGTTCCCCGGCGGCTTCGACGCCGAGGCCGCCGGATACCTCCTCGACGGCGCCGACCCCCTCGACCTCCTCGAACAGCTCACCGGACAGTCCTTGCTGAAGGTCGCGGACGGGCCGCTCGGCACCCGGTTCCGGATGCTGGAGACCCTCCGCGAGTTCGGCGCGGGCCGGCGCGCGGAGGCCGGCGAGGAGGCCGCCGTCACCGACCGGTTCCTGCGCTGGGCACGGGACTTCGGCCGCGCCCACCACGACGTCCTGTTCGCCGACGCCCCCGTACCCGCCTGGGACCGCATCCGCGCCGAGCAGGACAACCTCCTCCTCGCCCTGCGCCACGCCCTGGCCCGCTCCGACGGCGCGACGACCGCCGCCACCACCGCCGTCCTGTGCTCCCTGTGGGCCACCGAGTCCCACTACGCCCGCCTCGCCGCCCTCATCGAGGAGACCTCCGGACCCCTCTCCCACCACCACCCCGAAGACCCCGCGGACATCGAGACCCTCCGCAGCGCCTCCGTCGTCGCCACCGGCACCCTCTTCATGGCCCACGGACCGCACGCCGTACGGCAGTTGGTGACCCTGCGCCGGCTGCCGCCCGCCCCGCCGGACAGCGTGCCGCGCGCCCTCGCCGTCGTGCTGCGCGCCGTGCCGGAGATCCACCCGCCCGGCTACGAACGGCTCACGGAGCTGTGCGCCTCGGACGAACCGCTGCTCGCCGGGACCGCGTCGGTGTTCGCCAGCTATGTCTGGGACGCCGCGCAGGACACCTCGCGCGCCCTGCACCACGCCCGCCGCATGCTCGCCGCGTTCGGCCGCTACGCCAACCCCGCCCTCCAGGTCCTCGCCCACGGCCGCATCAGCGAACTCTGCCTGCGCACCGAACGCGGCGCGGAGGCGTACGAGCATCTGCGCGCCGCCCACGACACGCTCGGCGAGTACGGCACCCACAACGACTGGTCCGACCCCGTCGGCGTGCGCTGGGCCCTCGTCCTCGCCTGCCTCCAGCTCGGGCGGGTCGACGAGGCCGAGTACTGGTACGGGCTCGCCGCGCTCGACCGGCAGCCCGAGACCGTCGAGGCGTTCGGCTCCGACCTCGGCGCCCGCGCGGAGATCCTGCTCGCGCGGGGGCGCGTCGAGGCGGGGCTGCGGCTGTGGCGGCGGACGGCCGAGCAGATCCGGACGGCCGATCTCGACGACCCCTTCCTGCTGAAGTGGTCCCTGGAGGTGCGCGCCGGGGCGGTCGCCGCGCACGCCCTGCACGGCCGGCTCGACCAAGTGACCGAGCTGGTCGCGGAGTTGCGCGGACTGCTGGGCGGCCTCGCGCCGGGTGCCTCGTACGGGGCCGTCGTGCTCGCCCTCGCGCTGGCCGGGCTCGCGGAGGGGGACGCCGGGGCGGTGCGGGTGGTGGCGCTCAGCGAACTCGTGCCGGTGGCCCGGGATTTCCCCGCGCTGTCCGCCGCGCGGGCCCGGGAGGCGGCCGAGCGGGTGGACGCGGAGGGGTACGCGGCGGCGCGGGCGGAGTGTGCGGGGTGGGGGCGGGAGGAGGCGCTTCAGCGCTTGGACTCCCTGCTGCTCGGACTCCCTAGTGCTTGGGTTCCCTGACGAACAGCGCCTTCGACCAGAAGTAGCCCAGCACCGACAGGCCCACGCACCACGCCAGTGCCAGCACCGCGTTCGTCGTCCCGATCCGTGTGCCCAGGAGCAGGCCGCGCAGGGTCTCGATGGCCGGGGAGAACGGCTGGTACTCCGCGAACCAGCGGAACCAGCCCGGCATCGAGTCCACCGGGACGAACGCGCTCGACAGCAGCGGCAGCATCATCAGGGGCAGGCCGAGGTTGCTCGCGCCCTCCGGGTTGGGGGAGGCCAGGCCGATGCCGACCGCGAACCAGATCAGCGCGAGGCTCACCAGGGCCAGCAGACCGGCCGCCGCCAGCCACTCCAGGGGGCTCGCGTTCGGGCGGAAGCCGATGGCCACGCCGATCAGCAGCAGGACCGTCAGCGCCGCGAGGGTCTGGAGGACGCTGCCGAGGACGTGTCCGACGAGGACGGAGGCGCGGGAGATCGCCATCGTGCGGAATCTCGCCATGATGCCCTCCGTCATGTCCATCGACACGGAGACCGCCGTGCCGAGCGCGGTGCCGCCGATGGCCATCAGGAGGATGCCGGGGACGATGTAGGCGACGTACGCGGAGCGGTCGGCCGGGCCGCCGGTGATGCCCGCGCTCATCACGTCGCCGAAGAGGTAGACGAAGAGGAGCAGGAGGATGACCGGGGTGAGGAGGATGTTGAGGGTGAGGGAGGGGTAGCGGCGGGCGTGGAGGAGGTTGCGGCGGAGCATGGTGAGGTTGTCGCGGAGGGGGTGGGCGGGGGAGGGGACTGGGGAGGGGGCGGTGGTCATCGGGCGTGCTCCTTGGGGGTGTTCGTGCTCTTGGCGGTGGCGGTGGCGGTGGCGGTGGTGGCCGTGGCGGGGGTCGTGGCGGGGGTCGTGGCCGTAGTCAGGGCGAAGAAGACGTCGTCCAGGTCCGGCGTGTGGACGGAGAGCTCGTCCGCCTCGACGCCGGCGGAGTCCAGCCAGTCCAGGACCGCCCGGAGTTCGCGCTGACTGCCGTCGCTGGGGATCTGGAGGGTGAGCGTGTCGTCGTCGCGGGTGGTCTCGCGCAGGGCGGTCGCGGCGCGCTCGTAGGCCGCCGGATCGGTGAAGCGCAGGCGTACGTGGCCCCCGGGGACCCGGCGTTTCAGCTCCGCCGGGGTGCCCTCGGCGACGATCCGGCCGCCGTCCAGGACGGCGATGCGGTCGGCGAGTTCGTCGGCCTCCTCCAGGTACTGGGTGGTGAGGAAGACGGTCGTACCGTCGGAGACCAGCTCGCGGACGATGCCCCACATGGTGTGCCGGGAGCGGGGGTCGAGGCCGGTCGTCGGCTCGTCGAGGAAGATGATCCGGGGGCCGCCGACCAGGGTCATCGCGAGGTCGAGGCGGCGTTTCATGCCGCCGGAGTAGGTGGAGGCGGGTTTCCTCGCGGCGTCCGTGAGGTCGAAGCGGGCGAGGAGGTCGGCGGCGGCCCTGCGCCCCTCTTGCCTGGGGAGGTGGTGCAGGTCGGCCATCAGGAGCATGTTCTCCTCGCCGGTGATCAGGCCGTCCACCGCCGAGAACTGGCCGGTGACACCGATCGTGGTGCGGACGGCGTGGGCGGCGGCGCGGACGTCGTGACCACCGACCCGCGCGTGGCCGGCGTCCGCCGTGAGGAGGGTGGAGAGGATGCCGACCGCCGTGGTCTTGCCGGCGCCGTTCGGGCCGAGGAGGGAGAACACGGTGCCGGTGGGGACGCGGAGGTCGATGCCGGTCAGGACCTGCTTCTCGCCGTACGCCTTGTGGAGGCCCTCGGCTTCGATCGCGAGGGCGGGGGTGTCGGTCGTCGTCATGGGGAGAGCGTGGGGTGGGGGCGGTTCACCGTGGTTTCAGCGCGGTTTCAGGGGGCCGGGTGGGGTGGCGCGGGGTGAGCCGGGGGGTCATGAGGGCCGGGGCGTCATGGTGGGCGGGGCGTCATGGGGCGGGCGGAGACCGGTTGGTCGGTGAGGTGTCAACTAGACTGGGCCCATGGAGCGAGAGGTGCGGTGGTTGACGCCGGAGGAGCAGCGGGCCTGGCGGAGTTTCATCCGTCTCCACGACCGGCTCCGGGGGCACCTGACGCGCTGCCTCCAGTCCGAGTCGAACGTGTCCCCCGCGGACTTCACGGTGCTCGTCGAGCTGACGGACGTCCCCGACGGGCGGCGGCGCATCCTCGATCTGGCGCGCTCCCTCGAATGGGAGAAGAGCCGGATGTCCCACCACATCGCCCGGATGGTGAAACGGGGACTCGTCGAGCGGGACGAGTGCCTGGAGGACGGGCGGGGCGCGTTCGTCGTCATCACGGACGAGGGACGCGCGATGATCGAGGCCGCCGCGCCCCGGCACGTCGAGTCGGTGCGGGCACTGTTCCTGGACCATGTGACACCGGCGGAGCTGCGGGTGCTGGCGGAGGTGTCCGAGCGGGTGGTGGGGAAGATCGACGAGGGGGACACCGAGGCGTGAGGTGACGGGGTGCGGGGCGGGGGTGAGGGCGTGGGCAGGGGTGTGGTGAGGGGTGTGTGGTGAGGGGTGCGGTGTACGAGGGTGTCGTGCGCGGAGGTGTGTCGTGCGGGGGGTCGTCCTGGGGGCAGGGGTCCGATGGGGTGCGGCGCTGTCCGTGGCATGATCGTTGACGTGACAACCGGATTGTGGGAGAGGTGGTCCCGATGAGCAACGTCGAGAGCGAGCCCGTGGCGCTGAGGTGCGGTGGGGACGAGGGCGGGGCGGCCGTCGAGGTGCTGTCCGCGCGGGAGGTGCCGCTCGGCGGGCCCCGGGCGATGAAGGTGCGCAGGACGTTGCCGCAGCGGGCGCGGACGTTGATCGGCGCCTGGTGCTTCGTCGACCACTACGGCCCGGACGACATCACCGGGCGCGGTGGCATGGACGTCGCCCCGCATCCGCACACCGGCCTCCAGACCGTGAGCTGGTTGTTCAGCGGCGAGATCGAGCACCGGGACAGCCTCGGCAGCCACGCCATGGTCCGGCCCGGCGAGATGAACCTCATGACCGGCGGGCACGGCATCTGCCACTCGGAGGTGTCCACGCCGGCCACCACGATCCTGCACGGCGTCCAGCTCTGGGTCGCGCTGCCCGACGAACACCGCGACACCGCACGGGACTTCCAGCACCACGTCCCCTCACCGGTGTTTCTGGACGGCGCCGAACTCCGCGTCTTCCTCGGCTCCCTCGCCGGCGACACCTCCCCGGTCCGCACCTTCACCCCTCTCCTCGGCGCCGAGATCCTCCTGTCCCCCGGCGCGAGCATCACCCTGGCCGTCGACCCCGCCTTCGAGCACGGCCTCCTCGTCGACTCCGGGAACGTCCGCCTCTCGGACACCCTCCTCGCCCCCTCCGACCTCGGCCACCTCCCCGCCGGCCCCGACACCCTCACCCTCACCAACGAGTCCCCCACCCCCGCCCGCACCGTCCTCCTCGGCGGCACCCCCTTCGACGAGCAGATCGTCATGTGGTGGAACTTCATCGGCCGTACCCACGAGGACATCGCCGAGGCCCGCGAAGCCTGGCAGTCGGCGTCGGCCCGCTTCGGTGAGGTCATCGGCTACCCCGGCCCCCGCCTCCCCGCCCCGGAACTCCCGAACGCGGTGATCCGGCCCCGGGGGAACCCGCCGCGCGGCTGAGGGGACGGGCGCTCGGCCGACGGGAGCGCCGGCTGGTGAGCGGGGGTCGGACGGTGAGCGGGGGCCGGACGGTGAGCGGGGGCCGGACGGCACCCCGGAATAGACCCCGCCCCACCCGTGTTCCCTCATCGAAGTTGATACGTCAACCAGATCGGAGGCCGGGCGCGATGCAGTTCGGGATCTTCACCGTCGGGGATGTGACCACGGACCCGACCACGGGACGCACTCCCACCGAGGGCGAGCGGGTCAAGGCGATGGTCGCGCTCGCACGGAAGGCCGAGGAGGTGGGGCTGGACGTCTTCGCGACCGGCGAGCACCACAACCGCCCCTTCGTGCCGTCCTCACCGACGACCCTGCTCGGGTACATCGCCGCCCGGACGGAGCGGCTCATCCTCTCCACCTCCACCACGCTGATCACCACGAACGACCCGGTGAAGATCGCCGAGGACTACGCGATGCTCCAGCACCTCGCCGACGGCCGCGTCGACCTGATGATGGGACGCGGTAACACCGGCCCGGTCTACCCGTGGTTCGGCAAGGACATCAGGGACGGCATCGACCTCGCGATCGAGAACTACGCCCTGCTGCGCAGACTCTGGCGGGAGGACGTCGTCGACTGGGAGGGCCGGTTCCGGACGCCGCTGAAGGGGTTCACCTCGACACCGCGCCCGCTGGACGGCGTACCCCCCTTCGTCTGGCACGGCTCGATCCGCTCCCCGGAGATCGCGGAGCAGGCCGCCTACTACGGTGACGGCTTCTTCCACAACAACATCTTCTGGCCCGCCGACCACACGAAACGGATGATCGACCTGTACCGGACCCGGTACGCCCACTACGGACACGGCACCGCCGAGCAGGCGATCGTCGGACTCGGCGGCCAGGTGTACATGCGGCCCCGGTCCCAGGACGCCGTCCGCGAGTTCCGCCCCTTCTTCGACCACTCCCCGCTCATGGGCGGGGGCATCTCGATGGAGGAGTACATGGCGCAGACCCCGCTGACGGTCGGCACCCCGGACCAGGTGATCGAGAAGACCCTCGGCTTCCGCCGCTACGCGGGCGACTACCAGCGCCAGCTGTTCATCGTGGACGGCGGCGGGGTCCCCCTGGACTCCGCGCTGGAACAGATCGAACTGCTCGGCGAGAAGGTCGTCCCCGTCCTGCGCGAGGAGTTCGCGGCGGCCCGCCCCGCCGGTGTCCCCGAGGCCCCCATCCACCCCACCCTGCTCGCCGCCCGCGCGCAGTGACGAACGGAGGAACAGTGACCAGCGAGTTCAACGCCTACGCGGCGACCGACGGCGTCTCCCCCGACCGCTGGGCCAGCGCCCTGCACCTCTTCGACGACGGCCCCGGCGCCGCCCGCGAGGAGAGCGTGACGGAGCGCTGGGAGCGGGCGGGCCTGCTCTTCGAGGCGAAGGACTACATCGGCGCCGCGAAGCTCCTCACGGACGTCGTCAAGGAGTTCCCGGAGCAGACCGCGCCCCGCCTGCTGCTGGCCCGCGCCTACTACCACTCGGCCCAACTTGGCCGTGCGGAGCAGCAGTTGCGCCGGATCGTGGAGCGCGACCCGGTCGAGCACTACGCCCACCTGATGCTGGGCCGCACGCTGGAGCGGCAGGGCCGGCACGCGGAGGCGCAGCCCTGGCTGCGGATGGCCGCCGCGTTCGACGGGGAGTGAGTGAGCGGCGCGGGGCGTCCCGGCCGGGCGGTGTGATCCACGGATCACCTCGCCCGAACGGGAATGTCCCGCGCCGCGCGTTGTTGACCTGTCAAGGGAACCCGGAAGAGAGCCGTCGACGGCTCTGAGTGGCCTGAACGGGAGGCTGCCGTGCACACGGTCAACAGCGCGGTCGACACCGCCGACTCCTTCGTCCGGTGGCCCCTGGCCGCCCTCACCCTGTTCTGGCTCGCCCGCCACGACCAGCGCCTCTACGCGCGCGGCGCCGTCGCGCTCCTCCTCACCGGTGCCGGCGGAGTCGCCGTGCTCGTGGCCCGGCAGGGGCTGCCCGGTCACGAGACGTCTCTCGTCCAGGACTACCTGGCGCTCCCCGGTGTCTCCGCCGGCTGGTACGTCCTCATGGCGCTCGCCCTGACGAACGGGACCCCGGCGGGGCACCGGGCGCGGGCTCTCGTCGTGTTGCCGGTCGGTCTCGTCGCCCTGGTGGTTTCCGCCGGGGCGGTGCTGACGGCCGATCAACGGGCGCTCGGGGCACTGCTGGCGGTGGGGGTGCCGCTGGCGGCGTGGTGGATCGCGGGGCAGGTGCCCGGGGCCCGGGAGGTACGGGGCGGTCGAGCCGAGCGGTCCGTCGGGACCGAGCTGGCGGTCGAGGCCGTCGCCGACGTGGTGCCGTTGCGGGCGTCCGCGGAGGGGGCTCCGCTGCGGCGGGCCGGCTGAGGCCGACGTCCGCTGAGGCCGAGGGGCCGCCGGGGCGGGAGAAAACGCGTGTGCCGCACAGGTGATCGTGATGGCATGGGACTCCTCGGTGCTCTCCGGCGCCGGGGTGTCGGCTGTGTGGACGGGGGGACGGCACGTGCCGGTCGGGCTGGTCGCGTTGGCGCTCGGAGGGTTCGGGATCGGGCTGACCGAATTCCTCATCGCGGGGCTGCTGCCCCAGGTGGCGGACAGTTTCGACGTCTCCGAGGCGGTCGCCGGACAGCTCATCTCCGGGTACGCGCTGGCTGTCGCCGTCGGGGCGATCGCCCTCACCGCCGCCACGGCCCGGATGCCCCGCAAGCAGGTACTGGTCGGGCTGGTGGGGCTGTTCGTCATCGGGAACCTCCTGTCGGCCGTCGCACCGGACTACGAGCTGATGATGCTGGGGCGGATCGTCGCCGCCCTGTGTCACGGGTCGTTCTTCGGGATTGGGTCGCTCGTCGCCCGCAGCCTCGTCGCGCCGGAGAAGAAGTCCCGGGCGGTCGCGGTCATGTTCGCCGGACTGACCGTCGCGAACGTCCTCGGGGTGCCGTTCGGCGCGTTCGTCGGAGAGCGGTGGGGGTGGCGGGTCGCCTTCTGGGCGGTGTCCGGGATCGGGGTGGTCGCGCTGGCGGGGATCGCCGTACTGGTTCCGGGGGATCGGGCTCCCTCCTCGGTGAGTGGTCTGCGCGAGCAGTTCCTCGCGTTCCGTTCCTGGCAGGTGTGGCTCACTCTCGTCGCCACCGCGCTGGGCTACGGGGGGATGTTCGGGGCGTTCAGCTATCTCGCCTACACGTTCACCGAGGTCAGCGGCTTCTCCTCCGGTGATGTCGCCTGGCTGTTGATGGTGTACGGCGCCGGCCTGGTCGTCGGGAACGTGGTGGGCGGCCGTGCGGCCGACCGGGACCGGGACCGGGCGCTGGTCCTCGCGCTGGCGGGGCTGGCGGTGACCCTCGCGGCGTACGGGCTGCTGGCGGGGAGCGGGGTGGCCTCGGTCGTGCTGGTGTTCCTGATGGGGGTGACCGGATTCGCGAGCGTGCCGGGGATGATCACCCGGGTCACGGACCAGGCCGGCGGGGCGGCGCTCGCGGCGAGCGCGAACGTGTCGGCTTCCAATGTGGGGAACGCGTTGGGGGCCTGGCTGGGGGGTGTGGCGATCTCGGTGGGGCTGGGGTATCGGTCTCCTCTCTATGTGGGGGCGGGGATCGTGGTGGTGGCGCTCGGGGTGATGGTGGTCGCGGCTCGGATGGAGAGGGGGGTGGTGGTGCGGGGGTGAGAGGGGGAGGGGGGTAGAGGGGTAGGGAGGAGGAGGTGGCGGAGTGTGGGGTGAAGGGGGGAGGGATGCGGAGGGGGTGTCGGCCGGCCCCGCGTCCCTGGATCTGTGGCTTCGGGTTGCGGCCTGCGCCCATTCTCTCCCGCTCCCTGGGCCCGTGTCCTCGGCCGAACGGCCGACCCCGTTCGGGTCAACGAGGGGCAACGAGGGGCCGACCAGGCGTTTTCGGGGCGGGAGTTGTGGCCGAACGGCCGAGGCGGAGGCGGGCGGGATTCCGCGAAGGTTGACGCAGACGGCAGGGCCGCGAGGGCCCAGCCGCGATCGACCGAGGAGCGTCTCCCGTGCGACACCACCAACGGCTCGCCATCGCCGCCGGCATCGGCCTCGCCGCCACCTTCGCCGTCCCCGCCGGCTCAGCGCACGCGATCAGCGGAGGGAAGCCGGCCTCGTCGGCGCCGTGGTCCGTGCAGGTCTACAGCGACGGACGGTTCGCCTGCACGGGGACGATGCTGACGGACCGTTGGGTGCTGACCGCCTACCACTGCTACAACGACGAGCCCGGCAAGATGACGGTTCGCGTGGGAGACACCCGCGTCGGCCACGGCGTGCGCGCCGACGTCGCCCGCATCCACCACCTGACCGACACCAACGGCCTGGACGACGTGGCCCTCTTCCACCTCTCGAAGCCGGTCAAGGCACCCCACGTCCGACTGGCGAGGACGGACCCGCCCAAGGGCGCGGTCGTGGACATCTACGGCTTCGGCAACTTCGGCCCCCACCCCAAGAACCTCCGCAAGGCCACGAACCGGGTGACCGCCGTCAAGCACGACGACATCATCGGCCGGGCGATCTGGACGAAGAAGCTGACGGGGGACAGCGAGCCGGGCGACTCGGGCGGGCCCGCGTTCTACAAGGGCAAGCAGGTGGGGGTGCTGTTCGGGCCGAACGAGTACAGCAGCGTGGCGGCACACCGGAGCTGGATAAGGAGCGTCACCGGGGTGTGATCGTCGGGAGGCCAGGAGGCCAGGAGGCCAGGAGGCCAGGAGGCCGGGAGCTCAGGAGAGGGTGGCGGGCCGGAGGTGGACATGGAAATGGGTGGCGTCGGCGGGGGCGGGTTCGCCGTTCGGGGTGGTGACGGCGGTGACGGTCAGGCCGGCGGTGCCGGCGAGGTGGCCGAAGGTGGCGCGGGGGTACCAGTGCAGGAGCCAGGGGCGGTCGACGGTGTCGGTGTCGGGGCCGTGGTGGCGTTCGTAGCGCAGGAGGGCGGTCTGGGTGCGGGCCTGCTCGTCGCGGCGCTCGGAGACGACGGACACACGGAGTTCGGCGCCGTCGGGGGCGGTGGTGGTGCGGACGTGGCCGATCTGGTCGGCGGGGGTGGGCTCGGGGGTGAAGAGGGGGACGAGGGCGGTGCCGTCGTCGGTGAGGTGGGCGCGGATCGCGCGCAGGGCGGCGAGGGCGGTGGCGTCGTCGGGGAGGAGGGTGAAGGTGGGGCCGGCGAGGAAGATCGACCGGTAGCGGCGGGGCAGGTCGAGGGCCTCCATGCGCTGGTGGAACACGGTGACGGGGAGGCCCTGTTCGTCCGCTCGGTGCCGGAGGCGGGCCAGCATGTCGGGGGAGGAGTCGACGCCGTCGACGTCGAGGCCGCGACGGCGGAGTTCGAGCAGGGGGTCGCCGTCTCCGCAGCCCAGTTCCAGGGCGGGGGTGCCGGTGCTGCGGACGAAGTCCGCGTAGGGTTCCGGGTCCTGGGAGTGGGACTTCAGGGGTCCGTAGATCTCCGCGACGATGCCGGTGTAGAAGTCAGCTGGGTCCACGGCGGTCACCTTAGGCGCACAGGGGTCGCACGTTCACTCGAATATCGGGGTTCGCGGGAGCCCCGCCCCGGCCGGCGTGTGAACGATGTGCGCAAGTTGGGAACGGTGTGCGCATCGCGGGGTATGCTGGGCCGGACCGAGCCACCGGTGAGGAACAGGAGCGTCATGACGGCCAAGCGGAATCCGATCCCCTCGGTGTGGGCCCGCCCCCGGCGCGAACCGGAGCAGCCCGCGCTGAGCCGGGGCGCGATCGTGCGCGAGGCGGTCGCGATGCTGGACGCGGAGGGTGTCGAGGCGCTCAGCATGCGCAAGCTGGGGGCCCGCCTGAACGCGGGTGCGACCTCGCTGTACCGGCACGTGGCCACCAAGGAAGAGCTGATGGAGCTGGCGGCCGACGAGGTCTTCGGCGAGATCTCCGTACCGGCCGACGGGGAGTGGCGGACGGCCGTCACCGGGGCCGCCTTCTCCTTCCGGGCGACGACCCTGCGCCACCCTTGGCTGGCCTCCGTCCTCGGTCAGGCCGGCCTCGCCTACCTCGGCCCCAACCTCATGTCCCGCACGGAGAGCCTCGCCGCCCTCTTCGTCCGCGCCGGCTTCCCCGACCCGGGCAACGCGATCTCGGCCCTCCTGTCCTACGTCACCGGCATGAGCGCCACGGAGGCCGCCTGGCTCAGCACGGTCGCCCGTTCCGGCGACACCGAGACCGAGTTCGTCGCCCGCCTGATGCCGGCGGCGGAACAGGCTGCGGCCGGCTACACCCACCTCGCGGACGGCCACCGCGCACAGGAAGGGCAGAGCCCGGCGGAGGCGCGGGAGTCGAAGTTCCGGTACGGACTCGACGTCGTCCTGGACGGGCTGGCGCTGAGGCTGCCGGACGGGGGGTGAGAGCGCCGGCCGGGCAAATCGCCGTACCGGTCTCGACCTTGACCCGACCTGCCCCCGCCTCAACCTCGACTGCGATCCCGGCCCCCGCCCCGACTCACCTCGCCCCGGCCCCGGTCCCAACCCGCCCTCGCCGGCCGGTCACCCCGACCCCGGCGGCAGCCCGTGCTCGTCCATCCGATGCCGCATCCCGCTGGCCGTCACGGACAGCCAGTCGTGCGGGGTGAGTCCGCTCTCGCCCCGCCACGCGGAATCGGCGACACCGGACAGCAGCCCGCACACCCAGCAGCCCGGGACCGGCACGAAGGCGTTGGACGGAGGCCGCCGGTTCGGTGCGAGGTGTCCGTCCGGACCCTTCATGGCCGGGGTCCCTTCGGGAGCGGTGAATCCGCCTACGCCCAGCAGCCGTTGACAGTCGCCGCGAGCCCGTCGAGCGCGTCCTTCGTGTCGCCCGGCGCGGCCGTCGAGTTGTTCTCGACGAAGGAGAACACCTTCCACCGCCCGTCCTGCGCCTGGGTGAACCCGCTGAGCGCGATCGCCCCGGTGAGCGTGCCGGTCTTGGCCATCACCTTGCCGACGGCGCACGAGGAGTCGGCCGTGTCGAAGCGCCCCCACTCGGGACCGAGCGTGGCCCCGGCCTCACCGGCGACGGGCAGCCCGTCCTTGATGTACTTGAGGGTCTGGCTGTAGCGCGGGTTGGTCGTGAGGTCGAGGATCTGCGCGAGGGTCTGCGCGGGGATCTTGTTCGCCCGGGACAGCCCGCTGCCGTCGTTGATCTCGAAGTTCTCCAGCGAGACGCCGTACCGCCGGCTGAGGACGTCGCGGACGACGGCGGTGCCGTCCTCGAACGTGGCCTGGCGGCCCGCGCCGAGCGCGGTCATCCGCAGCAGGGTCTCGGCGATGTTGTTGTCGCTGACCTTCAGCATGTGCTTGACGATCGTGGACAGCTTCCCCGAGCGGTGCACGGCGACGGGGACGTCCGAGGAGGTCGCGGTGGCGTGCGCGACGGCGCCGTCTACCGTGACGCCCTGGTCGGCGAGGAGCTTCGCGAAGACCTGGCCGGCGTCGAGGGAGGTGTCGGTGACGCCGTGGCCGTCCACGACGAGCGCGCGGACCGGGGCGATGTTGTCGGGGTAGTAGCCGTCGTTCCAGCCGTTGGCGAGCGAGGGCTCGGGGAAGAGACTGTCGTCGACACGGACCTTGACGGTGGTCAGACCCGCCGCCTTGAGACCGTCGACGGCCGTCTTCGCCATCTCCTGGAGGTCGCCCGTCGTCAGCGTGCGGTCGCCGCCGCCGACGAGGGTGAGCGTGCCGTCGCCGTACACGACCTTCGTGGTGAAGCGGTGGTCGGGGCCGAGGACGGTGAGGGCGGCGGTCGACGTGGCGAGCTTGGTGTTGGACGCGGGCATCAGGGCCGTCGCCGCGTCGTGGCCCCAGATCTGCTTGTCGGACTTGGCGTCGATGACGACACCGCTGAACGTGGAGCCGAGCCGGACGTCCTGGACGCGGGTGTTGAGGTTGTCCGCGATCTTCTGCTCGGCCGCGTCGAGCTCCGTCACGCCCGCCTTGGCCGTGTTGACCTTGTCGGCGGCGAACGCGGACTGGCCGGCCAGGATGGTGCCGGCGACCGGCGCCACGGCCGCGACCAGCAGGGCCCGGCGGACCGCCGGGTTCATCGGCCGGGGCTTGCGGTGGCGTCCGCGTGCGCCGGAGAGGGGGGAGCTCGACATGGGGGGTCCTCGGAACAGCCTGTGGGGGAAGGTTCTGGCCGAAAGTTAGCAGCCGAATTCTCTTGTACATTCAAGTAATGGTGAAGGAAATGTGAAGGCGTCGGAGGGGCGTGTGGCGCGGCAGGGGTCGGGCGCGGGGTATAGTTGATCTCACGCCGAAGGGCCCAACTCGGGCCGGACGGCAGTGCGTTGGTGGTCCAAGGAAAGACGCCCCGCTTCCTGCGGGGAGATGTAAGTGCAAGGCTTGCCCAGCGCTCGGAAAAAGAAGGCCCCGCTTCTCAGGAAGCGGGGCCTTCGGCCATGTCGGGCCCGGCGTGTCAGCTCGCCCGGCAGGTCACATCCCCGGCCGGCAGGCGCCCGCTCGACAGATAGGCGCGCACCCCCTCGTCCGCGCAGGAGTTCCCGTACACCCCGAACACCGCGTGCTGCGCCGGCCCGGCCAGGGTGATCAGCCGTGACGACGGCCAGTTCCGGCGCTGGGCGAGGGCGCCCGCGTACGTGGTGCGGGGGTCGCCGGTGGCGTTGACGAGGAGCGCCGGGAAATCGTCCCGGACGGTGGTCGGGGCCTCGCGCGGGGCGTCCCAGAAGGCGCAGGGGCCGATGTTCCGGGTGACCGGCGCGAACAGCGGCTCGACCGACCGGCCCCGCTCGACGTCCCGCCGGTACACCTCGGGATCGCGCGGCGCCGCCACGTCACCGCACAGGATCGCCGACTGCACACTGCCGTACGCCGACTCGTCACCGGTCAGCACGAACCTCAGCGTCTCCGCCAGCGACGCCACCGGCTCGACCGGCACCCCCTGCGCGGCCCGCTTCAAGTCCCGCACCGCGAGGGCCAGTTCGCCGTACGCCTGGTCGTTGTCCTGGGAGAGGCCGGTGAACAGGACGACGGGGACGACGCGTTCGTCGACCTGATACGCACCCACCGTGAGCGGCCCGCGTGTCGCCGCCGCCTGGATGCCGTCGACCGTCTTCAGAACGGCGTCACGGGACGCGCCCAGTCCGTACGCCGCGTGCCGTGCCGCCGCCCAGTCCGCCCAGTCCGTCAGCGCGGCCCGGTTCTCGGACTCCGTCTGCCGCAGGAGACGCGGGGAGTAGCGGGCCGGGTCGATGACGCCGTCCAGGACCATGCGCTCGACGCGGGCGGGGAACATCGTCGCGAACACCTCGCCCAGATAACTCCCGTACGAGTAGCCCAAGTAGGAGATCTTCCGCTCGCCCAGCGCCGCCCGGATCACGTCCATGTCGCGGGCGGTGTTGCGGGTCGTGACGTACGGCAGGACGTCCCCGGCGCCTCGCCGGCACCGCTCGGCGAGGTCCCGTGCGAAGGACGCCGCCCGCTCGAACCGGGTCCCGGCGCCCCAAATGGACGTGCCTGTGGGCCACTTGCAGTCCAGCGGCGTGCTGCGGCCCACGAAGCGGGGGTCCACCCCGACGATGTCGTACCGGCCCGCGACCTCCTTCAGCGCGCCATGTATCCAGGGCGCGTCCCCGATCGTGGAGCCGCCGGGGCCACCGCCGTTGAGGAGCAGGGGGCCGATCCGGTGCGCGGTGTCGGTCGCCCGGATACGGGATATCGCGACGGTGACGGTCCGCCCGCCGGGGTTCGCGTAGTCCAACGGCACGGTCACGTCGGCGCACTTGGCGCCCGCCTGCTCCAACTCCTTCCCGGTCGTGTCGTCCGGCCCGGTCACGCAGCTCTGCCAGTCGAGGCGCTGCTCGTAGAAAGGGGACAGGGGGGAGGAGGCCGAGGCGGCCGGGGTCGTCAGGGGGAGCGCGGCGAGGGCGAGGGCGCCGCAGAGGGCGAGGCGTGTCGAGAGTGCTTTCACACAACGACACGCTAGGCAGGCGCAGTTGGCGGAACACTCCGACAGACCCGCCGACCCGCCCGGGGGCGGGCCCCCTTGCGCGCCGCGCCGGAAGCCGGTAACACCTGGGAGACATGAGGGAGTTGGCGGAACGGGTCGCGCTGCTGGACGCCGCGCTGCGCCCCGTCGCCGAGCGGCCGGTGGACTTCACGAACCCCGAGTGGGCCGCCGAACTCGGCCAGGACCTGGGCCCGTGGGACGACGCCGACGCGCTTCTCGCGGAGATCATCGACCGCTACGACACGGACGACGACGCGACCCGCGCCGCACTGCGCGCCCTGCTCGCCCGCCACCCCTCGTTCCGCTGGGCCACCACCTCGCCCCGCGACCCGACCCCCGAGGGGTTCCGCCGCCGCCTCCTGCACCTCTCCCTCGTCGACCACGGCCACGACACCCGCGACGAACTCCTCACCCTGTGGGATCTGTGCCGGCAGGCGAGGGAGGCCGGAGTGGACCTGACGGCGACACTCCGGGAGGTCGCCGAACTGTCGAGCGGGGACGACAGATACGGGATGGGATCGATGCGGGACATCCTGCGAGGGGCAGCCGCCCAGGCTTGAGCCGACGACACCCCGGAGCCCACAAGCCCAATCCCGCCCCGAGTCCACAAGTCCAAGCCCACCCCGAGCCCACAAGCCCCCTGCCCCCCGAGCCGGAGGCGCCCGCAAGCACCCCCGGCCCCACCTCAAACCCCTTACTCCCCCTTCGGCCCCGCCTGCTGCACCACCTCGAACGACCACAGCGTCGACGCGGAGGACGCCGGCTTCGGGCGCTCGCCCCCGCCCTCACCCCCGCCCCCCTGATGCGCCTGCTTCATCGGCCCCTCCATCCACGCCTGGAAGGACGCCTCGTCCCGCCAGCGCGTGTAGACGAGGTAGGTCTCGGTGCCCTCGACCGGCCGCAGCAGCTCGAACCACTCGAAACCGTCGGAGTTCTCGACCGCGTGGGCCCGCCCGGCGAACCGCTTCTCCAGGGTCTCGCGCTGCTCGGCGGGGACCGTCAGTACGTTGATCTTGACTACGCTCATGCCCCCCATCCTGCCCGCCACGACGAAAGGCGCCGCACACCGGCCCCCGGATCACGACATGCGGCGTCCCGGGGCCTGCCCGACACTGTGAGCCCGGGGGTCGCACGTGAGGAGCGTTCCGCATGGCCTCGATGCTCTACCGGCTCGGCAGATGGTCCTTCCGACGGCGTTGGTACGTGACAGCCCTGTGGGTCCTGATCCTCGTCGGACTCGGCGCGGCCTCGGCGGCGGCCCCGGCGGCCCCCAACACCGCGTTCTCCGCACCCGGCATCGAGGCCCAGCGCGCCTTCGACCTGATGGACAAGCGGTTCCCCGGCGCCCAGGCCAACGGCGCGACCGCCCGCCTGGTCTTCGTCGCCCCCAAGGGGGAGCAGGTCACGTCGGCCGCGAACAAGGCGGCCATCGACAAGGCCGTCACCCAGGCGGCGGGCGGCGCGCAGGTCGCCTCCGCCGTCGGCCCCTTCCAGGCCGGCGCCGTCAGCAAGGACGGCTCGACGGCGTACGCGACGGTCACCTACAAGGTCGCCGCCGACGACCTCACCGACGCCGCGAAGAACACCCTGCGCGGCGCCGCCCAGGGTGCGAGGGACGCGGGCCTGACCGTCGAGGCGGGCGGTACGGCGCTCGCGGAGACGCCGGGCGCGGGCGGGGCGGGTGAGGTCATCGGCATCGTCGTCGCCGCCGTCGTCCTGCTCGTCACCTTCGGCTCGCTGGCCGCCGCCGGTCTCCCGCTGCTCACGGCCGTCCTCGGCGTCGGGGTCAGCATGACCGCGATCACCTCCCTGGCCAGCTCGTTCGGGCTCACCTCGACGACCGGCACGCTCGCCACGATGCTGGGCCTGGCCTGCGGTATCGACTACGCCCTGTTCGTGCTGTCCCGCTACCGCGAGGAGCGCGCCAACGGGCACACGGAGGAGGACGCGGCCGGGCTAGCCGTCGGCACGGCCGGTTCGGCGGTCGTCTTCGCGGGCCTGACCGTCGTCATCGCGCTCGCAGGGCTCTCCGTCGTCGGCATCCCGATGCTCACCAAGATGGGCCTGTGCGCGGCGGGGGCGGTCGTCATCGCCGTGCTGGTCTGTCTGACCCTGGCCCCGGCACTGATCGGGTTCTGGCCGCGCGCCGTGCTCTCGCGGCGCTACCGGCTCACCGGGCGGCGGGTGCAGGGCGTGCTCGGCAACCGGGGCAGCCGGTGGGCGGAGTTCGTGCAGCGCCACCCCTTCCCCGTCCGGTTCACGGCGGTGGCGAGCCTCGTCGTCCTCGCGATCCCGGTCCTGCACCTCCAGCTCGGCATGCCCGGCGACGAGGTCAAGTCGACGTCGACGACCGAACGCCGCGCCTACGACGACCTCGCCAAGGGCTTCGGGCCCGGCTTCAACGGGCCGCTGACGATCGTCGTCGACGCGCAGAAGGCGGGCGACGCGAAGGCGGCCGTCTCGGCGATCGAGGCGAAGATCAAGGCGACGGAGGGCGTCGTCTCGGTCACCCCGGCCCGCTTCAACCAGACCGGGGACACCGCCGTGTTCTCCGCCGTCTCCGCCTGGTCGCCGACCGACAAGAAGACCGAGGACCTCGTCCACTCGATCCGCGACCATCGCAAGGAGACGGTGGCCGGGACGGGCGCGACCTTCGAGGTCACCGGGACGACCGCGCTCAACATCGACGTCGCCCAGAAGGTCCAGCGCGCGCTGATCCCCTACCTGGTCGTCGTGGTCGGGTTCGCGATCATCCTGCTGCTGATGGTGTTCCGGTCGATCTTCATCCCGCTGAAGGCGGCGTTCGGCTTCCTGCTCTCCGTGCTCGCCGCCCTCGGCTGCGTCGTCGCCGTCTTCCAGTGGGGCTGGCTCGCGAGCCTCATCGGCGTCGAGTCGACCGGGCCGATCATGAGCATGATGCCGATCTTCCTCGTCGGCATCGTGTTCGGCCTGGCCATGGACTACGAGGTCTTCCTCGTCTCCCGCATCCGCGAGGCGTACGTCCACGGCCAGGGCGCCGGGGAGGCCATCACCACCGGCTTCCGCTACAGCGCCCGGGTCGTGGCCGCCGCCGCGCTCATCATGATCTCGGTCTTCGCCGGCTTCATCACCGCCTCCGAGTCCATGATCAAGATGATCGGCTTCGGTCTCGCCGTCGCCGTCCTCTTCGACGCGTTCGTCGTCCGCATGGCCTTCGTGCCCGGCGTCCTCGCCCTCCTCGGCGACAAGGTGGCCTGGCTCCCGCGCTGGCTCGACCGCCTCCTGCCGCACCTCGACATCGAGGGCGAGGCCCTCAGCCGCGCCCACCCGGCCCCGACCCCGCAGGCCGGCACCGAACCCGTCGACTAGCAGACGTTCTGCGTACTGTTCACCAGCCGGATGTTGCGGAACGTCGTGTTCGACCCGCACGGGTTCTCGGTGATCCGCGAGTTCGTGACCGTGAGGTTCTGTACGACGATGTCGGCGTTGTTCGGGAATTCGGACCGGGCGGCGAGGCGGATCTCGCCGCCCCCGGTGACGGTCCCGCTCTGCGCCGCGAGGCTGACGTTCGTGCAGTTCTCGATGAGGACGGCGTTGTTGCCGGTGTTCGTCAGGCTGATCCGGTCGATGACCGCGCCGCCGCTCTCCGACACGCAGAACACCCCCCGCCCGCCGCCGCGCGCGACGACCTCGCCGACCCGGATGTTCGTCGGGTAGGCGTTGCCGATCCGCCCGTTGCGGTTGGCCATCCGGAACGCCGCGTACCCGGTCCCGGCGCCCGCGCCGTCCGCGTCGACCTTCGTGACGGTCGCGTTGACGGTCTGGTTGAGCAGCAGCCCCGACTCGCCGACGTTGCGCGCGGTGACCGTCCCGACGGTCAGCCCGTCCACGCCGTACGTCTCGACGGCGTGACTGGACGCCCCGGACACGAACACGTTGTCGATCCGGACGTTGCGGGTCCACTCGGCGGTGTTGCCCCGGTTGTCGATGCGTACCCCGAGGCCGGACGACAGCCGCATGTCGAGCTGGCCGAGGACCACGTTCTGGACGTTGCGCAGGAAGACCCCGTACAGCGGGGAGCCCGTCAGGGTGAGGTGCTGGACCTCGATGTCCCGGGTGCCGCGCGAGTACACCGGCGCCTGGTCGCCCGAGCCGCTGCCGGTGACGTTGATCGTGCCGCACACGTCGAGGACGGTGTAGCTCGGCAGGGAGACCCGGGAACCGGCGCCGATGTTCCCCGAGCCCCGGACGACGACCCGCTCCTTCGAAGTCCGGTTCGCCGTCAGGCTGTTGACGGCCGCCTGCATCGCGGCCCGCATGTCCGTGCCGGTGTAGCTGACCGTACTGCCCCGCCGCGCCGTCCAGGTGGAGCCGTTCAGGACGGCCTCCGCCTGGTAGGAGCCCTCGCCGCAGGCCGCCGCCGAGGCGGTGGGGGAGTGGGTGAACAGGAGGCCGCCGGTGAGCAGGGCCAGGGCGGTCGCGGTGGTGCCGAATCGGCGCATGGTCGTCTCCTGTGGGGTGGGAGAGTGCGGGTGGAAAGCGCTTTCCCGGGAGTGTGGCCAGTGCGCGGGCCTACGTCAAGGGTTCGTAAAATCAGCGCAGTCGGAGCCGCGCGGGCGCCGGTGCGACGCGTACGGCCGGGGCGCCGGTCCAGCGCAGTAGCGTCGACCCCCAGGTCACCCCGCCCCCGAACGCGATGATCACCACCAGATCACCGTCCCGCAGCCGCCCCTCGGACGCCGCCTTCGCCAGCGCGTAAGGGATGTTCGCGGCACCGATGTTGCCCACCTCGTCGCCCACCACGACCAGTTGACGGTCCGTCACCCCCATCTCGCGCGCGGCCCGTTGGAGCAGCACCGGGTTCGGCTGATGGGTGACGACGAGCGCGACGTCGTCCAGCGTCACCCGGCCCCGGCCCAGCGCGTCGGCCAGCATGCGCGGGAACACGTCCAGGATGAAATCGCGAACTCCCTTGCCGTTCATGGTGATCCGCTGGCCCCCGGCACCCACCGGGGCACGGCTGCCGCCCGCCGCGATCATCGCGTGGTCCGCGAACCGCCCGTCCGAACCGAGCGTGAACGCCCCGAACCCCCGCCCCTCGGCGACCGGACCGAGGAGCGTGGCCGCCGCGCCGTCCCCGAACAGGGAGGCGGTGGCCCGGTCGGCGGGGTCCACGAACTTCGAGTACGCCTCGACACCCACCACCGCCGCGTACCGCGCCGACCCGTCCCCGGCCAGCCAGTCGCACGCCACCCGCACCCCGAACAGCCAGCCCGAACACGCCGCCGTCACATCCAGCGCCACCGCGTGCCGCGCCCCCGTCAGCGCCTGCACCCGGCACGCCGTCGCCGGCCCCAGCTCGTCCGGCGTCGAGGTCGCCACCACCAGCAGATCGAGCCGCTCGGCCTCCAGACGGCCCGCCGCGAGCGCCGACTTGAGGGCCGCCGCCCCCAGATCCGACGCCGCCTCGTCCGGCGCCGCCACATGCCGGGCCAGCACCCCCGTCCGCCCGGCGATCCACTCCGCCGACACCCCGGCCGCCGGCCCGACCTCGTCGTTCGTGCGCCGCCGCGCCGGCAGATAGGAACCGGCGCCGACGACGCCTGTCGGTACGTTCATCACGCAGCCTTCCGCAGAGAGGGAACCGGGCCCAGGCGGCGCCGCACGGCCCGCACCGGCCGAGGAGGGGACAGGGAACCGGCGTTCGACAGCCGCCCGGCGCCGCCCTCTCGTTCTCGCACAGCACCACGACGACGGGCGAGGCACACACGAAGCAGTACGGCTCACGCCGCGCTCCGCGCGAGCCGGGGGCGCACCCACGGACACCACGGACGGCCGCCGCCCGTCCGCGCGCGCCGCAATGCCGACCATGCGTCCTTTACAGGCGGCGAACAGGTGGTTTGACTTAGGGCGGGTGGTTTCGACCCAGGGAGGGCACCCTCCGGCGACCCGGCATGCCACCCGGTGACCGCGACCGTGCGCCTCCCCGGCCACCCCGGTCGCCCCTCGGCCGCGCCGACGGACCCGGCCGCCCGTCCCCCCACCTCCGCCGCTCCCCCCCAGCACCCGCCGACTCCGGCCCGCGCACCGTGCGTACGACTGCTGCTTTCTCACCTGGCCGATCACGAAAGGCAGTTGACGTTGAGCATCCTCACGCCCGTCCCGCCCGAGGAACAGGTGGCCGACTACCTCCGTACCCGGGTCGACACCGACGCCGGGCAGCCGGTGCGCCGGCGGGCACTCGCGGACGTGCGGGAGGCGTTCGCGAGTGCCGCGCTCCCGCCCGGCAGCCCGGTCCTCGTCGCCGTCCCCGACGCGCACACCCAGCTCACCGCGTTCCTCGCCGCCCACTACGCGGGCCTCGTCCCCGTCCTGCTGCCCCGCGCCTGCCCCGAGCACCGGCGCCGGATCATCGCGGACGCACTCGGCGCCGCCGCCCTCGCGACCACCGCCCCCGACCTCGTCGTCCGCCGCATCGCCACCACCCACCCCCGCACCTACGAACCCGGGCAGGCCATCGTCATGACCTCCGCGACCTCCGGGACCGCCGGAGGCTGTCTGCACCGGGTCGCCGCCCTGTTCGACAACGCGCGCCGGCACGCGGCGGCGATCGGGCTGCGCGCCGCGGACACCGTCTGGCTCAACCTGCCGCTGCACTACTCCTTCGCGCTCGTCGCCCAGGCCCTCGCCGGGATAGCGACCGGCGCCCGGCTCGTCCTCAGCGGACCCCCCTTCGCGCCCGGCACCTACCGGGAGGGGCTCAGCCGGCACGGCGTGACGGTCTCCTCCCTGTCCCCGTCCCTGGTCCGCTCGTTCCTCGACGACACCTACGAACTCCCCGCCTCCCTGCGCGTGCTGACCGTCGGCGGGGACTCCCTGGAGGCCACCCACGTCAAGGAACTCCTCGCCCGGCACCGGGGCGGCGAGCTCTACCTCACCTACGGGCTCACCGAGGCCGGCCCCCGCGTCTCCACCCTCGCCGCCCACCGCGCACCCCCCGAGCGGTACACCTCCGTCGGCCTCCCGCTGCCGGGCGTCGAAGTCGCCGTGCGCGGCGAACGCCTCAAGGGCGAACTCCTCGTGACGACCCCCAGCGCGATGGTCCGGCGCGTCGGACACGGCGCGGCCGGGCGGCGCGGGCTCGTCGCGGCCGACACGGTCGCCACCGGGGACGTGTTCCGGGTCGACGACAGCGGGCACCTCTTCTTCTGCGGCCGGATAGCCGACTTCGTCGTCATCAACGGCGACCGGGTGTCCCTGCGCTGGGTGCGGGAGCTGGTCGGCGCGCTGCCGGGGGTGCTGCACGTGCGGACCGAGATCGTGCGGTCCGTCGCCGGGCGCGGGGGGATGGGGCGGCAGCGGTACCGGCTCCATGTCACCGCCCGGGGGGCCGGGCACGCCGTCCGCGATCAGGTGACCCGGCGGCTCAAGGAGGTGCTGCTGCGGGTCGAGTTCCCCTGCGACGTGGTCGTACGGGAGCCTCAGGCCAACGAGTTCGCCAAGTGATCCCACAGTGCCTCGGCGTAGTGCGGGGCGCCGAGCGGGGGAGTGGGGTCCGGGCGGGGGTCGAACTGTGCGGCCAGCTCGGGGAGTCGAGGGGCGAGTTCGGCGCAGAGGCGGTCGATCGCCTTCGGGAGGGCGCGTACGGCGTCGGGGGTGAGGACGCCGGTCGCGACGAGGCGGCCGGCGGAGCGGTCGGCCTGGAGGAGGCCGAAGAGGGTGGCGAGGGGGTGTGCGTGCGTGTGTTCGGGTGCGTGTTCGGGTGCGGCCAGGGTGTCGGCCAGGAAGGTCGCCGCCGTCGCCTCGCCGAGTTCCTTGAGGCGGGGGAGGTCGTCGGGGGAGGTGTCGGCCGCGAGACGGAGTGCGTGCGTGCGGGAGACGCTCGGCCACCAGCTCGGGTCGGTCAACTCGCCGGGGACGGCGGGGCCTTGGGTGCCATTTGTGCTGAGCGCTGCCCGTCCCGTATCCAGGAGGATCAGCGCGTTGTCCCCGCCCGCCACGGTGAACGCCTGCGCGGCACCGAGGTACCCCTCCAGCAGGTTGACGTCCAGGAACCCGGCGAGCCCGCAGCGCCGCCGGCACACCTCGACGACCCGTGCCGCCTCCTCCGTCGACACCGCTTTCAGCAGGGCGAGGGAGGCGTCCACGGCCACCCACGGAGACAGCGCCGCCTCCGGGGCGGGCTCACCCGAGGTCTTCGACCGCCACGCCGCGAGCGCCGCGTCCGCCGCCCGGGAGAGCGCGTACACGCCGGACAGCGCTTCCAGCAGGGCCCGTTGGTGGGTGAGATGGGCCAGCAGAGGCTGCCCCGACGGTGTCGTACGGTGCTGCGCGAACCGGAGTGCGGAGGCGGTCGCCCGTGCGGACATCGCGGACATCGCGGAGGGGACCGTCGCCCACAGGGTCTGGCCGACCGACATGGTCCGGCGCAGCCGGGCGCCGGGTGAGCCCGAGGGGTCGGTGAAACGGCCGTCCGTGTCGATCCAGGCCCCGTCGGACAGCCAACGTCCGTACGGGACACGGCAGTTCCGGAACCGGATCAGGCCGTACTCCAGCGGTAGCGCGCTCGCCGTGAGGGGCCCCGAGATCTCCACACCCGGCGCGGCCCGCTCGCCGTCGGTGAGGTCCACGAGGAACGTGAACGTCCCCCGGTCCACGCCCTCGACCACCGCCCGTGCGACGACCGCGCCGAAGGTCGGCACGCCGTCGGGCCGGACGCTGGAGAACTTCACGGCGTCCGCGTCGGGGGTGTCGAGCACGAACTCCTTTGCCGTGGCGTCGAATCGGGCTGTCGTGCGGGCGCCGAGGTGACTGCCGGCCCGTCCGGCCTCCGTCACCAGGAACACCCCCTTGGCCGTCCCCCGCTCCAGCGCCTCCCGGGCCGGTTTCAGGGCGGCGTCGTCGGAGCCGAAGGAGACGACCGCGTTGAGGCAGAGGGTGTAGTGGTTGACCAGCGCCATGTACAGCGCGGGCCGCCGCACCGCCGCCCTCGCCTGGACGTCCGCCAACCGGTCGATGTCCGCCAGGAGTTGACCGGCGTCGCCGAGAACGGCCGCGCAGCGAAGCAGAGCTGACGCCACGTCACCCCCGTCGACCGGGAGAGCCTCATCGCCCATTGGACACCCCCGTCACCCACGCGAACCCGTCCGCCGTGAGCGGAGCCACCGCTGTGACGTCCCGCCCCGCGAACACCTCCCGCGCGCTGCGCGTCAACGCGCTCCCGGTACCGGCCTCCAGGAGCAGCGCCGGACCGCCGCCCACCGCCTGCCGCAGCACCCCCGGCAGCCGGGCCGGCCGGGTCAGACCGTACGACAGGACCTCGCGGACGTCGTCGTCCGGCCGGTACGCCCGCCCCAACAGGGAGGAGTGCACGGGGAGTCGGGCCACGTCCACCCGGACGTCCCGGATGCTCTCGACGAACCGCCGCGCGTCGTCCTCCAGTTCGGGGTGATGGCACAGGAACGGCAGCCTCAGCCGGACGACCGGCAGGGCGAGCCCGAGGAGGAGCTGTTCGGCGAGGGTGACGGTGTCGGACGGGCCGGTGAGGATGACCCGGCGGTCGTCGTTGACGCAGGCCAGGGTCAGGCCGGGGAGGTGCAGGGCGGCGAGGAGGCGGTGGGCCTCGGCCTCCGGGTCGCCGTCCGTCGCCGGGGGCTCGACCAGGAGCATGCCGCCGGGGTGACCGGTCAGCGCGCGGGCCACCAGGCAGGCGATCCGGGTGCCGTCCGCGACGTCCAGCATGCCCGCAGCGACGCAGGCCGCGATGTCGCCGAAGCTCATGCCGACCACCCGGTCCGGGGCGAACCCCGAGCGGCACAGCGCCCGGTGCACGGCCACCGAGCACGCGAACAGCGCGTACTGCGGCGTTCCCACCGGGCCGTCCGCCAGCTCCCGTGAACTCCTCAACTCCCCGCTCAGTAACCGCGACACGACCGGCGCCACCCCGAACTCCCCGGCCACCGCGTCGCCTTCGGCGGCGACCTCCTCCAACGCCTCCTCCACGACGTCCTGCGCGTCCAGCGCCCCGAGCAGCGGCGCCAGCGAGAAATCCCCCTGCCCGGCGAAGGCATGGACCACCAACCGACCGTTCACCACAGCACCTCCCGAACTCGGCCGTCCTCACACGCCGTCGCGTGTCCCTCGACCACAGACCTCAGCACAGGCCGCCCCGGCGTCGGCAGAGCGCGCGGCGGCACAGGGGAGCGACACGGGCGCGTGGCCCTCCGGGCGAGGGCGGGGAGTGGGGCCGGGGCGCCGCGCCGATGTGGGGGAACGCCTCGCGGGCTGCCCGGCGGCCGTGGCGCGTACACCGTCCCGGCCGGCCGTGGCACATCGTGCGGCCCCGGCCTTCGGTGGCGCGCACGCGCTCCCGGCAGCCCGCGGCGCGCACCCGTCCCGGCCGCCGTCCGGCGCGTGCGCCCGGCTCACACGGCCGGACGCCGGGTCTTCACCGGCTCCCGCGTGTGCGCCCCGCTCACACCGGGCCGAGGAAACGGATGTGCGGACGGCCGTCGGCCGCCTCCTCGGGGAAGGTGACCGTGGCGCGTACGCCGTACACGTCCGCCACGAGCGACTCCGTCAGGACCTCGCGGGGGGTGCCGGCCGCGATGACGCGGCCCTGTTTGAGGACGGCCAGGCGGTCGCAGTACATCGCCGCGAGGTTGAGGTCGTGGAGGGCGACGACCGTCGTGATGCCCAGCTCCGTGACCAGGGACATCAGGGCCAACTGGTGCTGGATGTCGAGGTGGTTGGTCGGCTCGTCCAGGAGCAGCTCACGGGGGTCCTGCGCGAGGGCGCGCGCGATGTGCACCCGCTGCCGCTCCCCGCCCGACAGGGAGTGCCAGGGCCGCTCCGCCTTGTCCGCGAGCCCGGTACGCTCCAGCGCCGTCCGCACGGCGTCCTCGTCACCCGGCGCGGCCGGCGCCCACGCCCGCCGGTGCGGGATACGGCCCAGCCGGACGACGTCGACGACCGTCAGCGCGACCTGCGTGTCCGCCTGCTGCTCGACGACGGCGACCCGGCGCGCGACCGCCCGGCGGCCCACCTCCGGCAGCGGGCGGCCGTCGAGGGTGACGGTGCCCGAGTCCGGGGCGAGGACACCCGCGAGGAGCCGCAGCAGCGTGGACTTCCCGGAGCCGTTCGGCCCGAGCAGGCCCGTGACCTCGCCGGGGCGCGGGGTGAGGGTGACGCCGTCGAGGATCAGGGTGCCGCCCGCCGTACGGCGGACCCGGTCCGCGTTCAGCCCGTTCACCGCGCCCCCTTCGTCCGGTACAGCACCGCCACGAACGCCGGCACCCCGATCAGGGACGTCACGACCCCCACCGGGACCTCCTGCGGGGCGAGGACCGTCCGGGCCAGCGTGTCGACCCAGACCAGGAACACCGCGCCCGCCAGCGCCGTCGCCGGGAGCAGCCGGGTGTGGCCGGGGCCGGTGAGGGCGCGGGTCGCGTGCGGCAGGACCAGGCCGACGAAGCCGATCGCACCCGCCGAGCTGACCAGGGCCGCCGTCAGCAGCGCCGTCGTACAGAGCAGGATCAGCCGGGTACGGGCCACGGAGACGCCCAGCGACGTCGCCGCGTCCTGGCCGAACGCGAACGCGTCCAGCGTGCGGGCCTGGCCCACGCAGACCAGCAGCGCCACCGCGAGGATCGCCGCGCCGACCGCGACGTCCGTCCAGTCCGCGCCGCTCAGCGAGCCCAGCAGCCAGAACAGGATGCCCCGCGTGGTCTCCGCGTCGGCGGCCGTCATCACGATGAACGACGTCAGCGCCGAGAACAGCTGCATCGCCGCGACCCCCGCGAGGACCACCCGGTCCGTCGTCCCGCCCAGCGTGTGACTGAGCAGCAGCACCAGCCCGAACGACAGCATCGCCCCGATGAACGCCCCGCCCGACACCGACACGAGCCCGCCGCCCGCGCCGAGGACGACGATGACGACCGCGCCCGTCGACGCGCCCGAGGAGACGCCCAGCACGAACGGGTCCGCGAGGGGGTTGCGCAGCAGCGACTGCATCACCGCCCCGCACACCGCGAGCCCCGCCCCGCACACTGCCGCGAGGAGCGTGCGCGGGAGCCGCAGGTTCCACACGATGCCGTCCCGCAGCGGGCTCAGCTCCGAGTGGCCCCAGCCGAGATGGGACGCCACCGACGCCCACACGTCACCGACGGCGATGTCCGCCGGGCCGATCGTGATCGCCAGGGCGACCGAGAGGGCCAGCAGCGCGAGGCCGCCCGCGCCGAGCAGCAGCCCGCGGGCCGTCGCCCGGGTCATCCCGCGAGGCCGTCCGCGCGCAGCGCCGCCGCGACCTTCTCGATGCCCTCGACCGTACGGATCGTCGGGTTCATGGCCTGACCGGACAGCAGGACGTACCGCTTCTTCTTCACCGCCGTCATGTTCTTCGTGACCGGGTTCGACTCCAGGAACTCGATCTTCTTCGCGGCGGTCTCCGCGGTCTGCTGCTTACGGGTCAGGTCGCCGATCACCAGGACGTCCGGGTCGCGGTCGGCGACCGTCTCCCAACTCACCTGCGGCCACTCGTCCTTCGTGTCTGCGAAGGCGTTCTTCGCGTCCAGCGTGCGGGTGATGACGCCGGGGGCGCCGCAACAGCCCGCCAGGTAGGGGGACTGGGAGTTCGCGAACCAGTACAGCAGCGTGACGTCCTGCGCCTTGAGGCCCGAAGTCGCCGCCGTCACGCGCTTCTTGAGGTCGGCGACCAGTTTCTCGCCGCGTTCCTCGACACCGAAGATCCTTGCCAGGTCCAGGACTTCGCCGTAGATCGTGTCGATCGCGAGGGGCTGGGTGCGGGCGCCGTCGCCGTCCCCGCCGTTGTCCTTGCCGACGCAGTCGGAGGGGGAGAGGTACGTCGGGACGCCCAGCTTCTCGAACTGCTCGCGCGGGGCGACGCCGCCCTTGCCGAGGGTCGAGGCGAACGAGGCGGCCACGAAGTCCGGTTCGGTGTCGAGGACGGTCTCCAGGGAGGGGGCGTTGTCCGCGAGGCGCTTGACCTTCGCGTTCTCCTTCGTCAGGTTCGCGGAGACCGGGTCGGTCCAGGTCGCCGTGCCGACCATGCGGTCCGCGAGACCCAGGGAGAGCATGATCTCGGTCGTGCCCTGGTTGAGGGAGACCGCCCGCTTCGGCGGGGAGCCGACGGTGACCTTCTGCCCGCAGTTCGTGAGCGTCACCGCCTCGGCGGCGCTCTTGGAGTCCTTCTCCGAGGACCCTCCGCACCCGGTCAGCAGGACGGCGGAGACGATGAACAGGGCAGCGGGACGTGCGAGCCGCACAGAGCATCCTTCGGCGTCGAGGGCTCGTACGCGAAGCCCGGTCGTACGGTCGAACCCCCGACCGTCTTCCCGGCCGGTGGCCGCCAGCAGGTCTTCGGACTCGGGATCGTCCGGCCGGAGCGCCTTCCCGGACGAACTCACCCCGTCCAGTGGCCTGTTGCCCCGCCCGTCACCCTCACCGCTGCGCGTCAGCTCCGGATTCCCACCGGATTCCCTGACCCGTGCGCCCACCTGCGCGCACATGGGTTCGACTGGCCCTGGGAAGCTATCACACGCCCTCCGCCCGCCACCGGTCCGCGCGCACCGCGTACACGTACTCACTGCCCCACTCGCCGTCCCCGTCGAGATCGTTCTCCACGAGGTGCGCCTCCCTGGCCATCCCCAGCCGCTCGCACACCCGCACCGACCCGGTGTTCCGGGTGTCCAGCCGGGCGAAGAGCCGGTGGACCCCGAACGCCTCGAAGGCGAGAGCGGCCACCGCCCGCGCCGCCTCCGCCGCGTACCCCTGTCCGCCGTGCGCCGGATGGAACACCCACCCGATCTCCGCCTGCCGCGCCCGCGCGCTCGCCAGCTTCAGCACGATCTCCCCGACGACCCCCGGCTCCTGCGCCCGGCACACCGCGACCACCAGATCGTCGCCGTCCTCGGCCCACCGCGTCCCGGCGGACCGCCGCACCAGCGATTCCGCGCACTTGTCCCTGGTCAGCGGCGGCCGGTACAGGTAGCGGGCCACCTCGGGAATCCCCTGGTAGGCGTGCAGGTCGTCGAGGTCGTCCGGGGTGAAGAGGCGCAGGCGGAGGCGTTCGGTGGAGAGGGGGAGTGTGATCACCGGGTCAAGCTATCCCCGGGAGGGAGCCGTACGCCTCAGGGTTTCCCGGCGTCCGCGAGGCTGAGCCGCCATCGCACCTCGCCCTCCTGCCACTCCCCGGTCGCCGTCAGTCCCGCACTCGCCGCGACGGCGGCCGACGCCCGGTGGTCCGGGTGGACATGGGCGACGACGGTGTCCACCCCCTTCTCGACGAGCCACCCGACCAACCCCCGGGCGGCTTCCCCGGCGATCCCCCGCCCCTGCCACGGGGTCCCCACCACCCACGCCACCCCCGCGACGGCCCTCCGCTCGACCGTCGCCTGAACAGTCCCCACCAGGCACCCTCCCTCACGCAGCCGGACCACCCAGTTCAGCCAGTCCACCCCCGGCTCGGAGGAACCGGCGGCGAGGCGCAGGTAGCGCTCGTGCAGAGCCTCCGGAGTGTCCGGTGCACCACCGATGAAGGCATGGAGCGCAGGATCGGACAGCACGACCGCCATCTCCCCGGCGTGCTCGACGCGCAAGGGCACAAGATCGAGCCGCCCGGTACGGATCGCCTCCGCCATGAGGCCGTGCCTGGCGGTCACTCCCGCGCCTCCTCATACCGGGCCATGATCGCCGCGAGCCGGACGGCCCACTCGCGCTCGGCGACGTCGAGGCCCTGCTCCAGCGTCTCGACGAACGACACCCGGCTCACCGACGCCACGGTCGGCGCCCCCAGCGCCGGACGCCCCTCCTCGTACAACCGACAACCGAGATGCAGCCACTCCCCATCAGGAAACGCGAACGCCCTCACATCGTTGGTGCACTCACCCCAGTCCAGAAACGCCCACCGAGCAAGCGCCTCCCCCACCTCGGGCTCCTCCCCGACCTCGTCGTACGCCCAACTCTCCGCGACGAGAAACGCCTCGACCGGCGAACTGAACCCCACCGGCGCCGCCCCCGCCCCACGGAACCGCGGCAACTCGTCCCCGAGCTTCTTCACCAGCAGCGGCGGATAGAACGCGTTGTCCCACGCGTTCACATGCACCCCGCCCACGAACACATCCACACACAACAACCCCGGGTCCCGCTCGACATGAAACTCCAGCCCGAACCCGTCCCGCGACCCGAACAACCGACCCCCGCCCTCGTACGCCATCCCGCCACCCTACTGACCTACCCCGCGTCCTCGTACGACGACGCCCCCACCGACCGCTCCCCACCGAGCCACGTCGTCAGGGCCCACCACCAGTGGAGGGTCTCCGTGTGGCCGCCCGGGCCGCTGCCCAGGGAGCTGCCGGTGATTTGCTGGAGGCGGGCGAGGCGGTAGCGGACGGTGTTGGGGTGGGTGAAGAGGGCGGCGGCGGTCTGGTCGAGGCGGCGGCCGAGGTCGAGGAAGGTGAGGGCGGTCAGGGCGAGTTGGCGGTGGAAGTCGTCGGTGGGGTCCAGGGAGCCGAGGAGGCGGGTCGTCAGGTAGGTGCCCAGGAGGGGTTGTTCAGCCAGGGCCAACTCTGCTGCGAGGTCAGTTAGTTGGTGCAGGCCGTGGTGGCCGCGGCGGCGGACCAGGTCGACGGCGCGGACGCAGAGGCGGTACAGCTCGGGGAGGTCCGCGAGGGGGGCGGGTGGGGCGACGACGACCAGGGCGCCGGGTTCGAGTTGTTGCGGGGTCGGGGGGAGCGGGGCGATACCGGCGAGCCGGCCGTCCAGGAGGGCCGTCGCGGCGGGGACGCCGGCGAGGGCGGAGCCGTCCGCCGCGAGGCAGTGGTAGAGGCCGTCGGCGCCGGGCCGGATACCGGCACGGGAGAGTTCCGAGGCGGGCGGGACCGCGCCGCCCAGCAGGACCTGCCGCAGAAGTCGCGCGCGGGCGGCCCCCGTTCCGCGCGGGGTCTCGCGCTCGGCGGCCCGGTAGCCGTTGATGACCTGCCGCTCGACGGCGTCGCCGTACTCCTTCAGCCGCAGCACGACGTGGAGTTGGGCCCGGTCGGGGACGCCGGCCGAGCGGCAGCGGTCGACGGTGATCTCGACCGCGCGGGTCAGCGCGGCCTGCACCCCGCGCAGGACGACGGTCATCGGCACGCCCTGGACCGCGCGGTCGGCGCCGAGCAACAGGGCGGCGGTGAAGTCCTGTTCGTCCAGGGAGTCGGGATGCCCGAGCCCCGAGAACCAGGTGCCGGCCGCCCGGAGCATCGCCGTCGCGTGCGAACGGGTCTCCTCCTCGGTGAGCCGGGCCAGTTCGGGGGAGCGCCTGCGGGCCGCCGCGACGAGTTCCCGGCACACGTCCCGGTCGTCGGCCATGCCACGCAGGATTCCGACGACCGGTTCGGGTCCGTGGCGGACGCTCAATGGGTCCCCTTCGCTCGTCCGGACGCTGTGTCCGGGCCACAACGAAGGGGAGTTCCTGTTGCCGCCCGGCCACTACCAGATCACGGTGACGACCTGATTTCCTGTGGGCTACCGACGGTAACAGGCCGGTTCCCACTGCAACACCCTTCCGTACCCCCGCACGTCTCGTGCCCCTTCCGAGAGGCAAGTCCATGGAGAATGTGGAGAGTTCCGCTCCCGACAGCCCCGCCGCCGAGACCCTCGCCGGGGGTCCCGCCGCCGACGTCTCGCGCCGCCGTGTGATGACCGTGGCCGGCGGTGTCCTCGCCGGTGCCGCCCTCGCCCAGTCGTTCGCCGCCCCGTCGTTCGCCGCGGCGGCGCAGGACGCGGACGCCATCGTCGTAGGACACGGTCTGGCCGGGCTCGTCGCCACGTCCGAACTCGTCGCCGCCGGGCGGAAGGTGCTGCTGCTCGACCAGGAGCCCGAGGCGAGCATCGGCGGGCAGGCGTTCTGGTCGTTCGGCGGGCTGTTCTTCGTCGACTCCGACGAACAGCGGCTGATGGGCATCAAGGACAGCCGCGACCTCGCCTGGCAGGACTGGCTCGGCACGGCCGGCTTCGACCGGGGCATCACCGACCCCGCCGGACAGGACTACTGGGCCTACAAGTGGGCCGAGGCGTACGTCAACTTCGCGTCCGGCGAGAAGCGGTCCTGGCTCGCCGGGCTCGGCGTCCAGTGGTTCCCGATCGTCGGCTGGGCCGAGCGCGGGGGCGGCCTCGCGACCGGCCACGGCAACTCCGTACCCCGCTTCCACGTCACGTGGGGGACCGGGCCCGCCGTCGTCGAGCCGTTCGAGAAGAAGGTCCGCGCCGGGGTCTCCGCGGGCAAGGTCACCTTCAAGTTCCGGCACCGCGTGGACGAGCTGATCGTCACGAACGGCACCGTCACCGGCGTCCGGGGCGCTCTCCTCGAACCCTCCAACGCGGCGCGCGGCACGGCGAGTTCACGTACGGTCGTCGGCGATTTCGAACTCCGCGCGCCCGTTGTCGTCGTCACCTCCGGCGGGATCGGCGCCAACCACGATCTCGTACGCGCCAACTGGCCCGCGCGGATGGGGAATCCGCCGAAGTCGATGATCACGGGCGTGCCCGCGCACGTCGACGGCCGCATGCTGGGGATCACGCAGAAGGCGGGCGGGCGGATCGTCAACCCCGACCGGATGTGGCACTACACGGAGGGGCTGCGCAACTACGCGCCCATCTGGCCCGGCCACGGCATCCGCATCCTCCCCGGACCGTCCTCCATGTGGTTCGACGCGAAGGGGAAGCGGTTCGACACGCCCGACATCCCCGGGTACGACACCCTCCACACGCTCAAGACGATCACCGACTCCGGGTACGACTACTCCTGGTTCGTCACCACGCAGAAGATCCTCGCGAAGGAGTTCGCGCTGTCGGGGTCCGAGCAGAACCCCGACCTCACGAACAAGGACGTCTGGAAGCTGCTCTCCCGGATCTGGCAGTCGCCCGAGCCGATCGAGAAGTTCAAGGAGAAGGGGGCGGACTTCGTCGTCGCGTCGTCGCTCTCCGAACTCGTCGCCGGTATGAACAAGCTGACCGGTGAGAACCTCATCGACCTCGCCGACCTGAAGCGGCAGATCGAGGCGCGGGACCGGGAGATCGACAACCCGTACACCAAGGACGTCCAGGTCATGGGTATCCGCAACGCCCTCAGCTACCCCGGCGACAGCCTCAGCCGTACGGCGTCCGCCCACAAGATCCTCGACTCCTCGGCGGGGCCGCTGATCGCCGTCCACCTCAACATCCTGACGCGCAAGACGCTGGGGGGTTTGCAGACGGACCTGTCCGGCCGCGTCCTCAACGCGGCAGGTTCACCGATTCCCGGTCTGTACGCGGCGGGTGAGGTGGCGGGCTTCGGCGGGGGTGGCGTGCACGGGTACCGGTCGCTGGAGGGGACGTTCCTGGGAGGCTGCTTGTTCTCGGGCCGCCAGGCGGGGAAGGCGGCGGGGGCGGCACTGTAGGAGGTCGGCTGCGGGAGCGTCGTGGCTGGTCGCGCAGTTCCCCGCGCCCCTGAAGGACATGGCTGATGCCCGCGTGTGAGCGCACAGCCCCGCGCCCCTGGAAGGGTGGCGGCTTCGCCGCCGATCCTTCCAGGGGCGCGTTGTGCTGAAAAGACGGGCACCAGCCATGTCTTTTCAGGGGCGCGGGGCTGTGCGCTCACAGACGGGCACCAGCCATGTCTTTTCAGGGGCGCGGGGCTGTGCGCTG
>NZ_JBEXLS010000010.1:108365-327739 GCF_040610055.1 Streptomyces sp. NPDC004539
AAGACGGGCACCAGCCATGTCTTTTCAGGGGCGCGGGGCTGTGCGCTCACAGACGGGCACCAGCCATGTCTTTTCAGGGGCGCGGGGCTGTGCGCTCACAGACGGGCACCAGCCATGTCTTTTCAGGGGCGCGGGGCTGTGCGCTGAAAGACGGACATCAGCCATGTCCTTTCAGGGGCGCGGGGAACTGCGCGACCAGCCACATCCCACCCGTACCCGAACACCTACCCCTCCCGAGGCCACGGTCTCCCCCCAATCGCCTCGATCCCATAGTTGAACCGCCGCAAATACCCCGCGAACGCGGCGATGTCCTCCCCCGACCAATCCCCCATCACCCGGTCCAGCACCTCGACGATCCCGGCCCGCTCCTGGTCCAGCAGCCGCGCCCCCTCCTCCGTGAGGCAGAACTTGCGGGCCATCCCCCCGGCGGGATCGGGAATCCGCTCCAGCAGCCCCGCCCGGGTCGCGGCGGCGGTCTGCCGGTTGAGTGTCGACGCGTCGAGACCGAACGCCTCGCTCAACTCCCCGATGGACATGGGCCCCTGCATCAGAATGCGGCTCAGCATGATGTACGCGCTGCGGTCCATGACCCCGTCGGTCCGCCGCCCACCCCGCTTGCTCATGAACGAGTGGCGGCTGAGCAGCATCTGCTCGTACTCGACCTGGTGAGTCGGCGTCTCCATGAACCAATCCTGGCACACACGCAACGGCGGATCACATGCTTGATACATACGACATGTACGATGCACATCCTTCACCCCGCGCGCCCCCACCCGGCGCCGCCGAACCCCCTGACAGAAAGTCGAGTCCTCCATGGACGCCCCCCAGCCCACGGCCCGCTCGGGCGCCGTGGTCGCCACGCTCGCCTTCGCCGGCACCACCGCGGCGATCATGCAGACGCTGGTCACCCCGCTGATCGCCGAGCTCCCGAAGATCCTGGACACCACGTCGTCGAACGCGGCGTGGGTGATCACGGTCACCCTGCTGGTCTCGGCGGTCTGCGTCCCGGTGGTCGGCCGCCTGGGCGACCTCGTCGGCAAGCGCCCGATGCTGCTGGCCTGCTCGATCCCGCTGGTCGTCGGCTCCGTGGTGTGCGCGCTGGCCTCGGACGTCGTCATGATGATCATCGGCCGTGGCCTCCAGGGCATGGGCATGGGCATGGTCCCCCTCGGCATCGCGCTGCTGCGGGACGTCGTCCCGACGGAGAAGCTGAGCGGCTCGATAGCCCTGGTCAGCGCGTCCATGGGGATCGGCGGCGCCATCGGCCTGCCGATCGCCGCGGCCGTCGCCGAGTACGCGAGCTGGCGCGTCCTGTTCTGGGGCTCCGCGACGCTGGCCGCCGCCGTCGCCGTCCTGATCTGGTTCCTGATCCCGAACGTCCCGGCGGGCGCGAAGGGGCAGCGGTTCGACGCGGTCGGCGCGGTCGGGCTCGGCATCGGGCTCGTGGCGCTGCTGCTCGCCGTCTCCAAGGGCGGCGACTGGGGCTGGGGCTCCGGCTCGGTCCTCGGCCTGTTCGCGGCGGCCGTCGTCGCGCTCGTCGGCTGGGGCTTCTGGGAGACGCGGACGAAGGACCCGCTGGTCGACCTCCGCACGACCGCCCGCCCGCGCGTCCTGCTCACCAACGCGGCCTCGGTCTTCATCGGCTTCGGCATGTACGCGTCGATGCTGGTCCTGCCGCAGCTCCTCCAGTTCCCGAAGGAGACCGGGTACGGCCTCGGCCAGTCGATGCTGGCGGCCGGCCTGTGGATGGCGCCCGGCGGCGTCACGATGATGCTGGTCTCGCCGCTCGGCGGAAAGCTCACCAACGCCCGCGGCCCCAAGTTCACCCTGGTATGCGGCGCGCTCGTCCTCGCGGCCGGGTACGCCGTCGCGCTCCCGCTGATGGGTTCCGCCGCCGGCCTGATGGTCGTCACGATCGTCACCAGCAGCGGCGTCGGCCTCGCCTACGGTGCGATGCCCGCGCTCATCATGAGCAGCGTCCCGGCCTCCGAGACGGCCGCCGCGAACGGCTTCAACACTCTGATGCGCGCCCTCGGTACCTCGATCGGCTCGGCCGTCATCGGCGTGATCCTCTCCCAGATGACGACGACCCTGGGCGGCTACACCTTCGCCTCCGAGGACGGCTTCCGTACGGCCCTCATGGTCGGCGGCGTCCTCGCCCTCGTCTCGGCCGGCATCGCCGCCGTCATCCCGGCGGCCAAGCCGCTCGCCGCGGAGACCGAGACGTCCGACCAGACGCCGGAGCCGGAGCAGGCCCGCGTCTGACCCACGGACGGGGTGTGCCGGACCGGCCACGCACGACAGGCCGGCCACTCGCCACAGGCCGACCGTTTCATGACAGGCCGACCGCTCACGACAGGTCCAGCACACCCCGCCGTACCGCCTCCGACACCGCCGACGCCCGGTTGTCGACCCCCAGCTTCCGGTAGATCCGCACGAGATGTGTCTTCACGGTCGCCTCGCTCAGGAACAACGCCTCCGCGATCCCCCGGTTCCCCCGCCCCTCGGCCATCAGCCGTACGACGCCGACCTCACGTGCCGTCAACTCCCGCCCCCGGTCAGGCTCTTCCCCGACCAGCGCGCCCACCAGCTCCGGCGCCAGCCCCAGCGCCCCGGCCGCCGCCCCGCGCACCGCCCGGAACAGCTCCCCGGGCGCCCCCGCCTTGAGCACGTACCCCCGTGCCCCGGCCTCCAGCGCCCGCACGACATCGGCCCGCCCCGAGTAGCTCGTCAGCATCACCGCGGCCACCCCCGGCGCCGCGTCCCGCAGCCGCCGTACCGCCTCCACCCCGTCGATCCCGCCCGCCCCCGCGAACCGCAGGTCCATGAGGACGACGTCCGGCAGGAGCTCCACCGCGAGCCGCACCGCCTCCTCCCCGCTCGCCGCCTCCCCGGCGACGACGAGATCGGGCTCCCCCTCCAGCAGGGCACGCAGACCCGCCCGGACGACCGTGTGGTCGTCGGCGAGCAGCAGGCGCAGCCCGCTCACCGCACACCGGCCCGCTCGGCCGGCACCGACGCGCACACCCGTGTCCCGTGACCCGGCGCGCTGTACACGTCCAGGGCGCCCCCGCACTCCCGGAGCCGGGCGCGGGCGGCCGGCAGCCCGTAACCCCGGGCCGGGGCAGGGCGGTCGGGGACGCGGTCGAACCCCCGGCCGTCGTCCCGGATCTCCAACTCGGCGCCGTCCGCCCGCTGATGGAGGGTGACCTGGACGTTCACCGCGCGGGCGTGCTCGCGGATGTTCGCCAGGGAGCTCTGTGCGATCCGGAACAGGGTCGCGGCGGCCTGCCCGTCGAGTACGGGACAGGCCGCCCCTGTCGTCCGGAAGCTCACCCGCGCCGCCGCGCCCTCGGTCTCCGCCCGCGCGCACAACAGGCGCAGCGCGCCCGCGAGTCCGGCCTCGTCGACCGCCGACGGGGTGAGGTCGCTGATGATCCGGCGGGTCTCCGCGAGGTTGGCGTGCAGACCGTCGGCCGCCGCCCGGACACGTGTCAGCGCGACGTCCGGCCGCTCCCGCCAGTCCCGCTCGGCGGCCTGCAACAGCATGACGCCGCCCGCGAGTTCCTGCGCGAGGGTGTCGTGCAGATCCCGCGCGATCCGCTCCCGCTCCGCCAGCACCCCCGCCTCCCGCTGCCGCCGGGCCAGTTCCGCACGCGTCGCCCGCAACTCCTCGACCAGCAGGCGCCGTCGGTCCGCCTCCCGCTGGAGCGCGCCGTACAGCGCGACCGTCCCCCACACCGCCGCCACCGGAACCAGCACCTCCGGCGTGAAATCGCCGCTCCCGCGCACGAGTTGACCGACCAGCGAGACGGTGACGACGCCCACGGCGACCGCCGAGCCCCGCCGGTCCAGCGCCCGCAGCGCCGCACAGGCGAGGGGGATCGCCGCCCACACGTACGCGTCGGTCAGCGTGACCGGGGCGCGCAGCACCAGCCCCGTCCACAGCGCGACCAGCGACGCCACCCACACCCGGCGGGTGCCGGGCCCCCACCGGCCGCCGACGGCCAGCCCGCCCGCGTACACCAGCGCCAGCAGCACGCTGAGCACCACGATGTCGCGGCACAGGGGACCCCCGTAGGCGGCGGCCCGGACCAGCCCCGCGACGACGACGAGCGCGAACGCGCCGTGCGCGAGGTGGTCCAGGAGCCAGTGCTGGGCGGCGGGACGGCGGTCGGACACGGCGGGCACCCCTGGACGATCATCCGTAGGAACAGGGGCGCTGAGTCTAACGGCCGGCTGTAGGGGCGCTGTGAGATCCGGTCAGGCGCCCGGGTGCAGGCCCGGCCAGCCCGGGGTGGGCTCGCCGCGTACCTCGCCGAAGTACAGGGCGAACGTCTGCTTCAGGCGCTCGATCTCGGCGCGGTCCGCCATGAAGCGGGGGAAGCCGTCCAGGTTCGCCTGCGGGTAGCGCCACACCGGCTTGAGACCGGTCGGCGGGGTGACGTCCGTGCGGACCGACCAGCCGTTGAACGCCTGCTGCTGGCGGGCCGTCGACAGGCTCCAGTTGAGGTACAGCTTGGCGGCGGTGGGATGCGCGGCCTTCCGCAGGATCGCCGCGCGCTGGCCCCACGCCATGAACGGGGCCGCGTCCGGCAGCACCCACCTGACCGGGCCCGTGCCGAGCGGGGCGCCCGCCCCGCCGACGCCGATCGCCTTCGCGCCCGAACGGAGCGCGTCGCCGGGGGAGTTGCTGCCGCGCGCGAAGGCGACGTCCTGCGCGGCGAACCGGGCCGCCCACTCCCAGCCGTACTTCCGCACGTACAGGGAGTACAGGTACAGGACCGCGTCGTCGTCGTGCGGGTAGGACGACGCGATCCGGCCCTTCCAGCGCGGGTCGAGCAGGTCCAGCGGGGTGCGGGGGGCGTGCGAACCGACCGCGTCCGTGCCGTACATGAAGCCGAACGAGATCACCGAGAGCGCCGTCCACGCGCCCTGCGGGTCGCGGAACGCGTCGTACAGCTTCGAGAAGCCCGCCGGGCGGTAGGGGAGCAGGTGGCCCTGGGCCTTCCAGCGGGTGAAGTCCTGGAGGGTCTGGAGCTGGACGACGTCCGGGACGAGGGTGTCCGTCGCGAGCTGGTTGTCGATACGGACGTCGTGGTACTTGCTGTAGTCCACGACGATCGTCAGGTCGATGTCCGGGAACGCCTGCGTGAACGCGGCCTTCGTGGCGTCCTGCTGGGACGGGGTGTCGCCGCCCGCGTAGATCACGAGCTTCCCGCCCTCCGCCTTCGCGGCCCGGTACAGCTCGTCGAGGCCGCGCGTCTCCTCGCTCGCGGAAGGGGTGGCGGCGGACGCGGTCCTGCTCATCGCGCCGACCGCGAGCGCGGCACCGGCACTCGTCGCGAGGATGCGCCGGCGGCTGGGGAAAGTGGGCATGCTGGAGGGGCCTCTCTGCACGTCGGGTGGGGTGCGTCGAGTCTCTCGGGCGGGGCCGGGCGGGCGCGTCGGGAGAACGGAGGGGATACGGGGCGCGGGGTTGAACCGTGATTCCACCGATCGGTTGAACGGGGGCGCGCGGGCCGGGGCGCCGTGCCGTCAGGGTCGGGTCAGCCGGCGCATCGTCAGGGCGAGTTGCAGCCGGAAGCGGCCCGGCGGCATCCGTACGGACCAGCCCAGCACCTGTTCCGCGTGCGCGAGCCGGTCCTGCAACGTCGAGTGGTGGACGGTCAGTTCGGTGGCCGCGGCCCGCAGACTGGGGGCGAGTGCCACGGCGTGCAGCGTCGCCAGCGCCCAGGGGGCCTCCGTCGCCGCCCGCTCCAACGCCCGTACGTCGGCGGGCGGTTCGCCGCCCGGTGTCACCAACTCCGCGAGCAGCGCGATACCGCCGAGGTCGTCGGCGTGCACGACGCGGGGGCCGGGGTCCTGGGGCGTCCCCTCGGCCGTGAACCGCAGGGCGGTGCGGGCCGCCGTCCAGGAGGCGGGGAGGTCGAGGACGGGGAGCGAGGGGCCGACGCCGGAGCGGTCCCGGGCGGCGAGCGCGTCGGTGCCGGGGTCGAGATACGGGGGCCTGTCGAGCGGGGCGACCACCCGTACGTGCGCGTCGGGGGCGAGCCCCAGCCGCCGTGCCGCGTGCAGCCGGGCCCGCTCGGACGCGGTGGCGTCGAGGAGGGTCTCCAGCAGGGCGGGGTCATCGGCGGGCGCCCGCCCCCGGGTCCGGTCCAGCACCCGCCGTACGACACCCGCGGCGCGCTCCAGGATCACCGCGTCGACGACACCGGAGGCCCCGTCGGCACGCTCCAGCCACAGCGCGGGCGGCCCTCCGGGGGTGAGTGGCACACAGGGCCACGCCGGATCGACGGGCCCGTCGACCTCCCGCCGCACCCCGTCGACCTCCACCCGTACCCGCACCCGCCGCCCCTCGTCCACCAGCCGCACGGGCACCCCCGCCAGCACCGCGGCCCCCCGCACCAGCGACTCAACCCCCGCCCGCGCCTCCGCCAGCCGGTCGAAGTACGCGATCACCCCCACCGCGGCCCCCGCATCCGGATCAACCGCACTCAACCGCCCGGCCAGCTCTTTCATACGTCCCATCATGCGCCACCCCCGCCGCCCGCCGACGGGCCGTGCGTCCACCTGCGCCGACGCGGCTCGCCCCCGGAGGCGCGCCGCTGACCGGCGGCTTCGCCGGACGGGGCGAACGACTGGGCATATGTGTTCTATCGCCGTGACGGCGGAGACGCCGCAGACGCAAGGTGGTTGGATGCCTGTGCCCCGGTGGTGCGACGGACGGCCGGGGTTACAGGGCCTGCGTCCGTGCCGTCCGGGACAGGGCGCGGGTCGAGGGGACGGAGGGCCGACCGGTGAGTGACCGCAGCGCGATCGAGTGGACCGAGGCGACGTGGAACCCGACCACGGGATGCGACCGCGTCTCCGCGGGATGCGACAACTGCTACGCGCTGACGCTGGCGAAGCGTCTGAAGGCCATGGGGTCACCGAAGTACCAGGCCGACGGCGACCCTCGCACCTCCGGGCCCGGGTTCGGACTGGCGTTGCACCCGGACGCTCTGCGAGTGCCCTATGGATGGAAGAGCCCGCGCACCGTCTTCGTGAACTCCATGAGCGACCTGTTCCACGTGCGGGTGCCGCTCGACTACGTACGGAGCGTCTTCGAGGTGATCGCGGACACTCCGCAGCACACCTACCAGGTGCTCACCAAACGGGCGCGGCGCCTTCGCCAGGTCGCCGGCCGGCTCCGGTGGCCGGACAACCTCTGGATGGGGGTGTCGGTGGAGAGTGCGCGGGAGCTCCCGCGCGTCGATGATCTGAGGCAGGTGCCAGCGGCCGTGAAATTCCTGTCGTGCGAGCCGCTGCTGGGTCCGCTCGACGGCCTTGAACTGACCGGGATCGACTGGGTGATCGCCGGAGGCGAGTCAGGGCGAGGGCACCGTCCCCCGGAGGAGGCCTGGGTCACGCAGATTCGAGACACCTGCCAGGAAGCCGGCGTGGCCTTCTTCTTCAAGCAGTGGGGCGGCCGTACTCCGAAGGCCGGCGGCCGTGAACTTGAGGGCCGTACCTGGAACCAGATGCCGCTGGGAGCAGCCGTCTGATTCACCGGGCCGGGGCGACGACCAGCTCCCGAGGTTTGGGCCCCACCCCATTGCTGGACGTCTTCCCGGCTGCGTGCAACTGCTTGACGGCGGCACGCACCACCGGTTCGGTGACCTGGCCGTAGTACTCCCCGAAGACCTCCAGGGTGTGGTCGACCAGGCGGAAAGGACGCCGCCGTATCGCGAGCAGACGCTCCAGGTTCCCCGCGATCGCCGGGACGGCCTTCGCGGTGACTTCCTTCGGATCGGGCCGGATCAGAGACGCCGTTGTGAACAGTGCGTTCGGGTCGTGCGTCTCGTCGGCCACCTCGGCCTTCTCCCACCAGGCGTCCCGCGCGCGGGCGACTGCGTCGCCGAACACCCACAGCCCGTGCTGACGCCACGTGCCGAACACCAAGTGATACACGGCCTCGTGACGCGGGGCGCGGAAGACCGGAACGGAACGCACCAGCATGCCGGTGGCGGTGGACAGCCGCTGCGCGTACTCGGCGGCAACCTTCTGCGGCGCTGCGGGGTCCCACTCCCGGCCCGCGGGAAAGTAGTCCCGCCACCACCGGCCGCCCAGGACGGCGTCGAACCGCAGTGAGGACGCCTCCACGCCCTTGGCCGAACGAGCGTTGCCGCCCAGCCGTCGTACGGCGTCCATGCTGAAGTTCATCAGGAACTCCGTAGGCGGCCAGTTCCCGGTGCGGCGCCGCCCTGCCATGGTTCCCACCAATCGGCCGTAGGGCAGACCGAGCCCGCACGGATCGAGGAACAGGAACAGCGGCTGCCCCGCGGCCACGCCCACCACCCGGTCCAGGACGCCCTCGACGTCACCGTGGTGCACTCGGGCATCGACGCCCTGGCGGCGGTAGCTTACAGCGACCGACTCCAGCCGTGCTGCCGACTTCGCGTCAGCCTCTGTGAAGAAACATGTCCAGCGCAGTTGGTGACGCGAGCGGTGCCGGGCGGCCACCCGCATCGCGATCTCCGCCGAACCGGGCTCCCCGCTCTCGTAACGGCCCTCGCCGGCATATCCGTCCAGGTACACCACCTGCTTGTCCCGCGCTCCGGTCATCGCACCGAACTGCGGAATGTAACGCCCCAGCAAACTGTGCTTGAACACGCTCGGCAACGCCTGCTCAGCCCAGTACGTCCCGCCCGTCCCCGTCGACATGACGCCCCCTCCGCCGCCACTGGCCCCCGCCCTTTACGCATGGTCAACCACGCGCCCAAGCCCGACAAGAGGACCGACACGCCGAGTACGCCATCACGGTCCGGTGTCGCATCGTCGTGCGGTCGGCTGGTCAGTAAGGCTGTGAATCCGGCCTACTCAGGTCCAGGCCAATCGCGCACCGCCCGTTCCCTTCATGCTACATCAATCGGACATTGCGTATCATTTAAGGTTCGTTTACCTTCGCTTGGTCTAGCTGTCAAGAAGTCCTAACGGGTCAATCATGGAAAGCGCTCTTCAAGTACCTCAATTGTCCCCTTAGGGTGAGAGTGAAATAGCGAGAGGGGAGGTGAAGTACACATGTCGTACGGGACCCAGTGGGAAAAGGCTCGGTCGGCTCGCGCCCTGAAGAAGCGCCTGCCGGACGCGGACAAGTGGTAGAAGTCCTGAATCAAGGGGGGCGCGCGTCATTGGGCGTGCGCCCCTTCCTCACCTGCGACAGGAGCAGTGGTTTTGAGCCTCCTTTCCGGCATCCAGAGAATCGATGAACATGCCCTGGGGCCAAAACTCGGACATGAAGATTTTCGCGGCCTGGTGCACGATTATGTGGGTGTCATTGCCTCGGCCCGGCCGGGTGACGTCTCCGATCTGGCTCCAGTGGGGGCGATGCATCCGTGGCCGTGGGTTCGCGTCGCTGTCCTGAGGCGCCTTGCCCATCTCGCCCCGAAGAACCAGGCAACCCGCGAGCTGGCGCGCTGGCTGACCCACGACTACGACGACTTCGTCGCCTTCGAAGCTCTTCAGGTGGCTGGAGCCGTCGCGGGTGAGGACGCTGTGGGGGATCTGATCCTCATCGTCGGGGAGGCCGGCAAACGGATCACGCACCACAGCGGCAAGCCCGTGGGGATCGGCCACGCCGTGGCGCTGGAAGCGATTCAGGCCATCGTGTTCCGCGGAAACAAGTCACCGCGAAGGCTGGAAGAGCTTGAGAGGGAACTCTTTCCGGAAGGTCGCCGAAAGCCGGACCGGCTGCCCGAGGTGCACGGGCCTGTCTTCCGGACCGGCGGTCACGGTTTCCACGGTCACGACGGCATGTCCTTCATTCCGGCGGGCCCGGTGACGATGGGGATTCCTCCGTCATGGAGATCCCGGGAGCTGCTTTTCGACTGGAAGGACGATCCAGGGTCGACCGTCCAGGTCAAGGAATTCCACATCGACAAGCTTCCTGTGACGGTCGCCGAGTACGACACCTTCTCCTTTGGTGAAGCAGCCCTCACTCATGAGTTCTGCCACCCCAGCGAAGCGCCGGGGAAGCTGCACTGGCGGAATACCCTCACGGACGACCGCGTGGCGCCGGACCATCCGGTGACGGGGGTTGACTGGTTCGACGCCTACGCCTACGCGCGGTGGACGGGCAAACGACTTCCTGCGGAATGCGAATGGCAGCGAGCGGCTCAGGGGCCCGACGGCAGCCCGTTTCCCTGGGGACACGAATTCGACCCGGCGGCGGCGCACTGTGTGTCGCACATCGACCTCACACGCGGCTGGGAAACGATCCGGGAATGGCGTGCGCACCTGCTGGGCCTGCTGGACGAACCCACCCCGTCGACCACCGCGCCAGTGGCCGCCCGAGGGACTTCTCCCTTCGGTGTGCACGACATGAGCGGAAATTCATGGGAATGGACGTCATCGGCGTATTCCGGAGAACCGGCAACTCCCGGTGACGGCTCCCGGGACGCGGTCGACGTCGTCTACGATGCGACTTCGTACGCCGTGATCAAGGGAGGCGCATGGACCTCGCTGCCGGAACAGGTGTCGGCATCGTTCAGGGGGAGAGACCTGCTTTTCGATCGCCATTTCGAGATCGGTTTTCGATGCGTGTGCGACTGTGTCGCACGCTGACCGGGTGAACAGCATTGGGCCAGGAAACCGCTAGCAGCACCAAGGTTCGGGAAAAATCCGGCTATCGCGCGGCACTGGCGAACAAGGCAATCAGACGCCTCCTGATCGGATACATCCCTTTCTCCTTGTCCAGCTCCATGGACAAGATTGCCATCGTGTGGATCGCCTCCGAGCTGATGCCGGCCGACAAATCGCTTGCCATCTCAGCCGTGACCATCCTCTACCTGGCACCCGGCGTACTGGTGAGCCTCGCCTTCGGCACCCGGCTGGCGAGGGTCTCACCCGACCGCCTCACGCTCGTCAACAGCGTGAACAAGTGCTCCTTCCTCACGCTGAGCGGAATTCTCCATATCCTCGATCTGCTATCCTTTTCGTTGTTCCTCGTCTTTCTGTGTCTGGCAAGCCTCTCCGGGTCTTTCGGACGAGCCTCCTGGCAGTCGGCCATCCGGAACTCCGCCGAGGGCAAGCACCTCTTCGCGGCGAACTCTCTCTTCTCCACGGTCACCCAGATCAGTTTCATGGCGGGACCGGCGCTTGGCGGGATTCTCATCGCGGCCATGGGCGCCGGCCCGGTCCTCATTCTGGACGGACTCTCCTACCTGAGTGTTCTGGGCGCAGTGCTCTCGGTCAGCAGAGGGAAGACGCCCTCGGCGGCAGCTCCGGCTCCCCCGCAGGACGAAGCGCCCCCGGAGCCCGTGGAGCAGCCGGGCGCGCGAACCCGTGCATGGGTCCTGGTCTCGGTCACCGGGGTGTTCTACGCCCTGTACGGACCCATGGTCGTACAACTTCCGCTCAAACTCATCGAGGACTTCCGGATGAGCGACACCGAGGCGGCGCGCAGCCTCGGCTACGCCTGGTCGGCCGTGGGCGTAGGGTCGGCGATCACGGCCCTGCTGGTCGGTACGAGGCAAAGCCTGGCTCGCCAAGGGTGGGCATCGTTCGTCATCTTCGGCTGGGGCGCGGCCACGGTCGTCGTCGGGCTGGCACCGAACTTCCCGGTCGTCATCGCGGGTCTCTTTTTGGGCGGCCTGGTGTTCGCCCCTTACACCTCCATCGTGCAGACGATCCTTCAGGCGACGCTGAGCCGTCGCGGGTTCGACACCGTCAACATGTACTACTCGGCGGTGCTCAACGGTGCCCAGCCGGTCGGGGTAGCTGCCGCGGGTGCGCTGGGCGTGGCCTACGGTCCCACTCCCATCCTCGTAGGCACCGGCATTCTGCTCATCGGGACAGCAGCCACAGCCGCAGCCCTCACCTTGCGGAAAGGAATGAGCCTTGACCAAAGGCGCGCAGAGCACTGAAGAATTCGATGCCTGGGTGAAAATTCGCTCACTATGGACCTCGGTCGACGACGCGGACTTCTACCGGTCGCTTGCGGAGAAGTACGGCAGACCTGTCGTGGACCTCGGCATCGGGGACGGACGAGTGGCCTCCGTGAGCCTTCCTGACGTCGGCGTGGACATCTCTCCGGAATCGCTGCGCCGATGCGAGGAAGCGCTGGACGGGCAAGTGGCACTCCTCCAGGCGGACCTGGCCGACTACACACTCGGTGAACCCGCCCGGCTCTCCTACGCGTCGCTCAACACGTTCAATCACATCCTCGACTCGGAACACCGGGTCCGTGTCTTCCGTAACGTGCTGCGCAACACTCAGCCGGGCGGATTCCTCGTCTTCGACGCGGCGAACACATCGCGGGAAAGTCTCCTCAAGTACGACAGAATTCCCGTGGAACAGGCGCGTACCGAAGAATTCGTCTTCTACTTGAACGAGACCGTCCTGGATGCTGATCGACTGCTGACGGCGTATCACGGCGTACTGGAGCGTTTGGACAACGGATCGACCGTCAGCAGGTCGCATCTTCCACCGCTGCACCGCGTCTACGTTCCCCCGCATCAGTTCGCGATCGAACTGAGCCGGGCAGGTTGGCAGATCGAGAACCTCTGTGGCGGGTTCGACCTTTCTCCCTACAGCAGCACGAGTCGTAAGCAGATCTGGACAGCGACCAGGGCAGGCTGAAGGGAGGTCTCTTTCCTTCTGACCCGTAGCCGGCCCAGCCGCATGCGCTCTCTGCTTCAGCAGGAACCCGGTCTCCCCCTCACTCCGCCAACAACCGCCGCAGCCACGCCAGCTGAGCCGCCCGGGCCGCGCGGGACAGGGATGCCTGGGGGGCGAAGCCGTCGAAGCCGTGGAAGCCGCCGGGCCAGACGTGGAGTTCGGCGGCGCCGCCCGCCTGCCAGATACGGCCGGCGTAGGCGACGTCCTCGTCGCGGAAGGTCTCGGCGGAGCCGACGTCGATGAAGGCCGGGGGCAGGCCGGAGAGGTCGGTGGCGCGGGCGGGGGCCGCGTAGGGGGAGACGTCGGGGGTGGCGCGGGCGGAGCCCAGGAGGGCCGTCCAGCCCGTCTCGTTGGCGGTGCGGTCCCAGATGCCGAGGCCCGCCATCTGGTGGGCGGACGGGGTGTCGTTGCGGTCGTCCAGCATGGGGCACATGAGGAGCTGGCCGAGCGGGCGGGGGCCCTCGCGGTCGCGCAGGAGGAGGGCGAGGGCGGCGGTGAGGCCGCCCCCGGCGCTGGCACCGGCGATGACCACCCGGGCCGGGTCCGCTTCGAGGGCGGACGCGTTCTCCACCGTCCACAGCAGGCCCGCGTACACGTCCTCGATCGGCGCCGGGTGGGGGTGCTCCGGGGCGAGGCGGTACTCCACCGACACCACGACCAGGTCCAGCTCGCGGGCCCACTCCAGCACGTTCTCCACGCCCGTGCGGTTGTCGCCGATGACCATGCCGCCGCCGTGGATGTGGTAGATCACCCCCCTCGGGCGGGCCGGCGCCGGCGAGGTGGGCCGGCAGATCAGCAGGGAGATCTCCGGGGCGCCCTCCGGCCCCGGTACGGTGCGGTCCTCGGCCTCGAACGCCCCGCCGAGCGTGACGTCCACCTCGGGCAGGAACACGGCGTGCTCCCCCCGCCGCATGGCCTGGACGTCCTCGGCGGTCAGCGACGGACCGACCACGTCCTTGATCAGCTCAAGGGCGGCGGCCAGCTCGGGGTCGAAGGGCGGTGGCGGGAACGTCGTCATGGCGTACTCCTCAGCGGTGCGGCTCCGGACCGTCATGATCCGGCCCCCCTCACCCGTCCGGTCCCCCGCCGGACGGCGGAACCTCCCCGCCGGACGGCGGGTGGAACAGTTTCGAAAGCGGCCCCCACCTGCTGACTTTACCTTTCCGAAACCCTCTGTTCACCGAACCGAGGTGGAAAGGATCAAGCCACTGAAGGAACATGTCGAATCCCCACAACCTGGAGTACCACCCGTGAACATCACTCTCACCGTCTGGCTGGTGACCGTGGCGGCCCTGTGCCTCCTGGTCGCCGTCGACTTCTTCATCGGCCGCAAACCCCACGAGGTCTCCCTCAAGGAGGCCGGCACCTGGACGGTCGTATGGGTGGTGCTGGCGATCCTGTTCGGCATCGGCATCTGGATCTACGGCGGCGGCCAGTCGGCCGGCGAGTTCTTCGCCGGGTACATCACCGAGAAGTCGCTCAGCGTCGACAACCTCTTCGTGTTCGTCCTGATCATGTCCAAGTTCGCCGTCCCCGCGCAGTACCAGCAGCGCGTCCTGATGGTCGGCGTCCTGGTCGCACTCGTCCTGCGCGCCGGCTTCATCGCGGCCGGCGCGGCGATCATCTCCGCGTTCTCGTGGGTCTTCTACATCTTCGGCGCCTTCCTGATCTGGACCGCGTGGAAGCTCGTCCAGGACGCCCGCAAGGGCGGGCACGGGGACGAGGAGTACGAGGAGAGCAAGATGCTGAGGATGGTCGAGGAGCGGTTCGGCGTCGCCGACCGCTACCACGGCACCAAGCTGTGGATCGAGGAGAACGGCAAGAAGGTCATGACCCCGATGCTGGTCGTGATGCTCGCCATCGGCTCCACCGACATCCTGTTCGCCCTCGACTCGATCCCCGCGATCTACGGCCTGACCGACGACCCGTACATCGTGTTCACCGCCAACGCGTTCGCCCTGATGGGCCTGCGCCAGCTGTACTTCCTCATCGGCGGCCTCCTGAAGAAGCTGGTCCACCTCAGCTACGGCCTGTCGATCATCCTCGGCTTCATCGGCGTCAAACTCTTCCTGCACGCGCTGCACGAGTCCGGCGTCCACGTCCCCGAGATCAGCATCCCCTTCTCCCTCGGCTTCATCGTCCTCGTCCTCGCGGTGACGACGTTCACGAGCCTGCGGGCGTCGAAGAAGGCCGAACTCACGAACCCGGCGAACTGAGGACGACGAGCTGACGGGTCGCCCGGGTCATCGACACGTAGTGGTCGACGGCGCCGAACCGCTCCGGGTCCACGAGGACGACGAAGTCGAACTCCAGCCCCTTCACGAGCTCCGGCGACAGCGACCGCACCCGGGCGTCCCCGGCGAAGGACGGCGCCCCGATCACACAGGCCGTCCCCTCGTCGTTCCCGGCACGCCACGCCCCGACCACGGACTCCAGCTCCGACACCGCCCCGTACACCACCGGCAGCCCCGAACTCCGCACGGACGTCGGCACGTTCGCGTCCGGCAGCACGGCCCGGATCACCGGCTCGGCCTCGGTCATGATCTCCTCGGGCGTCCGGTAGTTGACGCTCAGGGACGTCATCGTGACCCGGTCGAGCCCGACCCGCTTGAGCCGCTCCTCCCACGACTCGGCGAACCCGTGCCGGGCCTGCGCCCGGTCCCCGACGATGGTGAAACTCCGGGACGGACAGCGCAGCAGCAGCATCTGCCACTCGGCGTCGGTCAGCTCCTGCGCCTCGTCCACGACGATGTGCGCGAACGGCCCCGCGAGGAGGTCCGGTTCGACGACCGGCGCCTGCGGGGTCGCCAGGGAGTTCTGGAGGTCCTGGCCGGAGAGCATCGTCATCAGCATGCCCTCCCAGTCGTCGTCGCTGCGCTGGAGGTTCTCGGTGACCTGCGCCCGGTACTCCCGCTCGGCGGCGGCCTCCGCCTCCTGACGCCGCCTGCGGCCGGACGCCTTCGGGTCGCCGAGCCGCTGCCGGGCCGCGTCGAGGAACGGCAGGTCGGACACCGTCCACGCCTGCGCGTCCGGGCGCTGGAGACGCCGTACCTCGTCGGCGCTCAGCCAGGGCGCGGACAGCCGCAGATAGGCGGGGACCGTCCACAGGTCGCCGATCAGCTCGGCCGCCTCGATCAGCGGCCACGCCTTGGAGAGCGCCGAGGTCAGCGGCTCGATCTGGCGCAGCATCCGCTGGAACATCTGGAGCGGGACGTCACCGTCGTACTTGTCCCAGAGGATCTCGACGAGCTTCGCCCAGACCTCGTCGCGGCCCTCGTTGTGCGGGGTGCCGGGTTCGGGGGCGTCGAACGCCTCCGCCCAGTCGGCGGCCGTCAGGGGCAGCAGGGCGCGGTCGACGGCGAGGACCATGCCCTCGGCGGGCGGCTCCTCGTAGAAGCGGACGGCCCGTTCGACCGCCTTGACCAGCGCGGCGGACGACTTGAGGCGGGCCACCTCCGGGTCGCTCTCGGCGCTCGCCCGCGCGCCCTCGGCGACCAGGTCGCGCACGATGCACGTCTGGACGCCCTCCTCACCGAGGCTCGGCAGGACGTCGGAGACGTAGTCGAGGTAGGGCCGGTGCGGGCCCACGAACAGGACCCCGCCGCGCCGGTGGCCGAGCCGGGGGTCGGCGTACAGGAGGTGCGCGGTGCGGTGCAGGGCGACGACGGTCTTGCCGGTGCCGGGACCGCCGTCCACGACGAGCGCGCCGCGTGAACCGGCGCGGATGATCGCGTCCTGGTCGGCCTGGATCGTCGCGAGGACGTCCCGCATCCGCTCCGAGCGGTTGGTGCCGAGGCTCGCGACGAACGCCGACTGGTCGTCGAGGGCGACGCCCTGCCGGAGGCCGTCGGCCGTGAAGACCTCGTCCCAGTAGTCCCCGACGCGTCCGCCGTGCCAGCGGTAGCGGCGCCGGGAGACGAGGCCCATCGGGTTGGCGTGGGTCGCCGCGAAGAACGGTTCGGCGGCGGGGGAGCGCCAGTCGACGAGCAGCCGCCGGCCCTCCTCGCCGGTCAGCCCGAGCCGTCCGACGTACACGATCCCGTCGTCCGTGACCATCCGGCCGAGGCACAGGTCGAGGCCGAACCGGCGCAGGGTGCGCAGCCGGCCGCCCAGCCGGTGCACCTCGATGTCCCGGTCCATCGCCGCCTGCCCGCTCCCGCCGGGCGCCCTCAGCTCGGCGTCCAGCAGCCGCGAGGTCTCCGCGATCGACGCCTCAAGGCTGCGCGCGACCTCCGCGAAATGCTCCTCGTCCTCGGCGATCAACGCCGGATCGGCCTTCGCGGACAGCCGCTCGGGGAGGGCGAAGGCGCTGGTGGCGCGGGGGTTCATGAGAATCTCCGTAGGTTCCGTGGCTCAGCCCGCCACATCGATCAACAGCTTGGCGGCGACGTCGGTCCCGTCCGCCCGTACAGTCTGCGCGACCGCCTTCGCGCGGACGGCCGTCCCCGGCTCCAGCGCCGTCCCGAGCGCCGCCGACAGCGACTCGTACGTCGGTACGGGCCCGTCGTGCGCGACCCCGATCCCGAGCGCCGCGACCCGGGACGCCCAGTAGGGCTGGTCCACGATCTGCGGGACGACGACCTGCGGCACCCCGGCGAGCGCGGCGGTCGTCGTCGTCCCGGCACCGCCGTGGTGGACGACGGCGGCGACCCGGCGGAACAGGGCCTGGTGGCTGACCTCGCCGACGACGTGGCAGTCGGCCTGGTCGTCGACCGGCGTCAGCTCCGCCCAGCCGCGCGCGAGCAGCACCCGGCGCCCCTGCGCGCGCACCGCCGCGACGGACGCGCGGGCGACGTCGGCGGAGGCTCCCCGCAGCGCCATGCTGCCGAAACCGACGTACACGGGCGGTTCCCCGGCGTCGAGGAACGCCGTCACGTCGGCCGGGAGCGGGCGGGGGTCGGGGAGAATCCAGGCGCCGGTGCGGACGACGTCCCGGTCCGTCGGGGCGAGGACCTCGTCCGCCGCGAGCCACGGCCGGTCGCCGAAGACGTGGTCGCGCACGCCGGTCAGCGCGGGCAGGCCGCGGGCCGTGCGGTGGGTGTTGAGGGCCTCGGCGTACAGGGCGTCGACCTTCTCGCCGTCCAGGCCCCACAGGACCAGGTTGTCGGTCTCGCCGGGCGGGAACGGCTTGCCCGGCCGGGACAGCGGCGGGTAGTGCGGGGACGGCAGCGAGGTCGGCTGGAACAGCGCGTACCGGTACGGGATGCCCCGCAGCTCGGCCACCGAGGGCACCCCGGCCGGGAGCAGCCCGCTCGCCAGGATCGCGTCGCAGCCCTCGGCCGCCTCCCCGACCGTCTCGAAGTGCTCGGCGACCAGCACCTTCGCCGTGGCGAACGGGTCGGCGGGCTTCGGTCCCGAGACCAGCTCCCGCACCGACATCCCGAACGGCACCACCTCCGCGCCGGTCGCCTCCAGCACCTTCGCGAACTCCTCGTCCGGCGGTACGCACACCCGGACGTCCACGCCGTAGGACCCCAGCCGCGCGGCGAGCCCGGCGAGCGGCTCGACGTCTCCCCGCGACCCGTACGACATCAACAGCACACGCATTCCCACAGCCCCCATTTACGCAGGTGGAACAGGTCAGGACGGTGATTGTGCGGCACCTGGGGGGCCTTGCCGCAAGGCCCCCCGTGCGCTATAAGTTAAGAGTGGCAAGGAGAGCGTTCACCTCCTTGCCTTTTCTGTTGCCCTCCTTGGCCGCCGCCGGCCTTCCTTGACTTCGAGAGCGCTCCAAGTCATAGCGTCGTCTCTGTCAGTGATCGTCCGGTGAGCGGAGACGGACCATGCGTGTCGGCGTCCACATCAATCGTTTCGACCATCCCGAGGGCGGGCCCGGGCTCGGCGCCGAACTCGCCGCCGCCGGGGCCGCGGCGGAAGCGGCCGGGGTCAGCCGGCTGTCGGTGATGGACCACTACTTCCAGATGGAGTTCAACGGCGGCGCCGAGGACCCGATGCTGGAGGCGTACACGACGCTGGGCTTCCTCGCCGCGCACACCTCCACCGTGAAGCTCGGCGCGCTCGTCACCGGTGTGACCTACCGGTACCCCGGTCTCCTCGCGAAGATCGTCACCACGCTCGACGTCCTCTCCGGCGGCCGGGCCTGGCTCGGGATCGGCGCGGCCTGGTACGACCGTGAGCACGCGGGCCTCGGGGTGCCGTACCCGGCGGTCGCCGAGCGGTTCGAGCGGCTGGAGGAGACGCTGCGGATCTGCCGGCAGATGTGGGACCCGCGAAACGACGGGCCGTTCGAGGGCACCCACTACCGACTCGCCGAGACGCTGTGCGTCCCGGCGCCGGTCAGCTCCCCGCACCCCGAGATCCTCATCGGCGGCGAGGGCGAGAAGAAGACCCTGCGGCTCGTCGCCCGCTACGGCGACGCCTGCAACCTCTTCGCCTCGTCCCCGGAGTCCGTGCGCCACAAGCTGGAGGTGCTGCGCGGGCACTGCGAGACCGAGGGCCGGGACTACGACACGATCACCAAGACGATCACGTACATGGGCGGCGCGGCCGGCGAGGGCGACCTCGACGCGTTCCTCGCGGACATCGCGGGGTACGGCAAGCTCGGGATCGAGACGGTGATCCTCGGGCCGACGGTGGGGAACCCGGCGCACTGGATCGAGGGATTCGTGGGGCGGGCGGTGCCGCGGCTGGCCGAGCTGGACTGAACGCGGGCGCGCTCGGGCCGGGTCGAGGGCGGGCACGCTCGGGCTGGGGTGAGGGCGGGCACGTTCGGGCCGGGTCAAAGGGGGGGCGCGCGGGAAGGGCCGGAGCTTCGGGAAGCTCCGGCCCTCCGTGTCCGTCCTCTACCGGCTGCCTCAGGCGGCGGCCGGCTCCGTGGCCTGGCCGTGCAGGCTGGTGACGACCTCGGTCAGCTGGGCGACGACCTCGGCGTCGTCCGACGGGTGGGTCTCGGCGAAGCGGGTGAGGGAGCCCGGGATGGAGAGCTTGGCGTCCTCCAGGACCTTGCCACCGGCGATGCCGACGGCCTTGCGGGCCTCGTCCTGCGCCCAGACGCCGCCGAACTGGCCGAAGGCGGTGCCGACGACGGCGGCGGGCTTGCCGGTGAAGGCGCCGGCGCCGTACGGGCGGGACAGCCAGTCGATGGCGTTCTTCAGGACGGCCGGGATGGTGCCGTTGTACTCGGGGGAGAACAGCAGGAAGGCGTCGGCGGAGCCGGCGGCCTCGCGCAGCTTCACGGCGGCGGCCGGGACGCTGCCCTCGACGTCGATGTCCTCGTTGTAGAACGGGACCTCGCCGAGGCCCTCGAACAGCACGATCTCCGTGCCCTCGGGAGCGGTCTTGACAGCGGCCTCGGCGAGCTGACGGTTGGTCGAGCCGGTGCGGAGGCTGCCGACGAGCGCCAGGATACGGACAGACATGGGAACTCCCAGAAGTGCGGAACAGTGCTGTGGGGATACGGACCGAGGTCCGTTTAAGGTTGTACCACCCTAACCGGACCGGGGTCCAGTTTCATTCCCGGTGCTTTACGCTGAGTTCATGTCCGCCCTCCTGCCCCCCTTCGTGAACCCCTCGGACGACCCCGCCACCGAACCCGAACTGCTCCAGCTCGAACAGCCCGGCGACGAGCCCTGCCTGCGGGCGGACGCCGCGCGCAACCGGGCCCGCCTGCTGGACGCGGCGGCCCGCCTGGTCGCCGAACACGGCGCCGCCGGCGTCACGATGGAGGCCGTCGCCGTCGAGGCGAACGTCGGCAAGGGCACCGTCTTCCGCCGCTTCGGCGACCGCACGGGCCTGCTGAACGCGCTCCTGGACCACTCCGCGCACACCTTCCAGGCCGCCTTCCTCTCCGGCCCCGCGCCGCTCGGCCCCGGCGCCCCGCCCGTCGAGCGCCTGCACGCCTTCGGACACGCCCTGCTGCGCACCACCACCGACCACCTCGACCTCCAGCTCGCCGCCGAGGCCCCCGCCGACCGCCGCTTCGCCGTCGGCGCCTGGCGCTTCCTGCACAGCCACGTCGTGATGCTGCTGCGCCAGTGCGTCCCGCACGCCGACCACGAACTCCTGGCCCACGCCCTCATGGGCTACCTCAACCCGGCCTTCGTCCACCACATGGTCCGCCAGTGCGGTGAACCCCTGGAGCGGCTCGAAGCGGGCTGGAGCGACCTCGTCGACCGGATCACCCGGACACCGCAGGCGCCCGCTGTCTGAACCCTGGGCGGCCTCTGTGTGACGAACCTCTCGTCACTCCAGGCGACCCTGGTCACAGGGGGCGCGAACCGGCCGGGAGGAGCCCGGCCCGCGCTCCCCGCGCCCCCGGACGGTCACCGAGGCGTTGCATCTGCCAAGATGCCGTACGTCATGGTGCAGATACCCAGAACGCCCGTGCCGCCCGCGCCGCGGTCCGTGCCCACCAGCGCCGATGTCGCCCGCCTCGCCGGAGTCTCCCGGGCGACCGTCTCCTACGTCCTGAACAACACCAGCGCGGTCCGGATCAGCGAACCCACCCGCCTGCGCGTCCACGAGGCCGCCCGCGAACTCGGCTACGTCCCGCACGCGGCGGCCCGCAGTCTGCGCGCCGGGCACAGCCGGATGGTGCTGATGCCCTCCCCGACGGTCGCCGCCGGCCCCCTGTACAGCCAGTTCGTCCACGACCTCCAGCAGTCGCTCAGCCACCTCGGCTACACCGTCGTCCAGTACGGCGCGAGCGGGCTGCGCGGACAGGAGGCCGTGCGCGCCTGGGCCGAACTGCGGCCGGTCGCCGTCCTCGTGCCGGGCAACGGCATCAGCGCGGAGGGCGTCGCCGTCCTGAAACGCGCCGGGGCCAAGGCCGTTGTCGCCCTCGCCGCCGAACACGTCCCGGGCGGCCACACGCTGATCCTCGATCACACCGACGTCGGCAGGCTCGCCGCCCGCCATCTGTACAACGCCGGCCGGCGCCGGATCGGGGTCGTCGTCCCCACCGAGCGCGGCATGGACATGTTCTCCGCACCCCGGCTCGCCGGTGTCCGCGCGGAGCTGGCCGGGACCGGTGCGACGGTCACCGAGCTGCGGCTCGCCCACACCGAGGAGTCGGCCGTCGAACTCGCCGCCCGCTGGCCGGACTTCGGGCTCGACGGCGTCTTCGGCTACAACGACGAGTACAGCCTCCCGCTGATGCGTGCCCTCCAGGACGAAGGCGTCCGCATCCCCGAGGACGTCGCCGTCGTCGGCGCCGACGACCTCCTGATCGCCCGGCTCGCCCGCCCCCGGCTCACCTCCGTCGCCATCCGGCTGCCCTCCGGGCCCGCCCTCGCGGAGCTGGTCGACCGCGCCGTGCACGCGCCCGGCACCGAGGCCGAGTACCGGGACGCCATCCAAGTCGCCCTGGTGGCACGGGAGTCCAGCTGAATCCCGCGCTGTGAATATGTGTCACGGGTCACCGTGAATCTGTTCGACGGGGCTAGGCTGTTGCGCGCTCAACCAATCGAGGTCCGCGCACTCCATGGGCGTGGACCGCGCGCGCCCGCCGGGCACCGGACGCCCGCGGGCCGCCGTACGGAGCCGCCGAACGGAGAGCCGACATGCCGCTGCTCGACCCCTCGACCTGGCTGACCCACCCGGGCGGGGAGCACCCCGTCGTCGAAGCCGCCACCGGCGAACGGCTCGCCGCCGTCAGCCTCGCGGGCCCCGCGGACGTCGGCGCCGCCACCGAGGCCGCGCGGGCCGCCCAACGGGAGTGGGCCGGTGTACCGCACTTCGCGCGCGCCGCCGTCCTGCGCAAGGCCGGGGACCTGTTCACCGCGCACGCCGACGAACTGCGCGACTGGCTCGTACGCGAATCCGGATCGATACCCGGCAAGGCCGACTTCGAACTCCACGTCGCCGCCCAGGAGTGCTACGAGGCCGCCGCCCTCGCCTCCCGGCCCACCGGACAGCTCCTGCCCAGCGAACAGCCCCGGCTCTCCTACACCCGCCGGGTGCCCGCCGGAGTCGTCGGCGTCATCGCGCCCTTCAACGCGCCGCTGATCCTCTCCATCCGGTCCGTCGCGCCCGCGCTCGCGCTCGGCAACGCCGTCGTGCTGAAGCCCGATCCGCGTACGGCGGTCTGCGGGGGGCACGCGCTCGCGGCGGTGTTCGCCGAGGCGGGGCTGCCGGAGGGGCTGCTGCACGTGCTGCCGGGCGGCGCGGAGACCGGGGCCGCGCTCGTCGCCGATCCCCGGGTGCCCGTCCTGTCGTTCACCGGGTCCACCGGCGCCGGACGCGCCGTCGGGGAACTCGCCGGGCGGCATCTCAAGCGGGTCCACCTCGAACTCGGCGGGAACTCCGCGCTGATCGTCCTTCAGGACGCCGACCTCGACGCCGTCATCTCCACCGCCGCCTGGGGCTCCTTCTTCCACCAGGGCCAGATCTGCATGACCACCGGCCGCCACCTCGTCCACCGCTCGCTCTACGACGAGTACGTCGAACGCCTCGCCGCCAAGGCCGACTCGCTCGCCGTCGGCGACCCCTACCGCGAGCAGGTGCACCTCGGGCCGCTCATCGACGACGGGCAGCTCGCCAAGGTGCACGCGCTGGTCACGGCGAGCGCCTCGGCCGGGGCCAAGCTCGCCGCCGGGGGGACGCACGAGGAGCGGTACTACCGGCCGACGGTCCTCGCCGACGCCGACGACGGCACCCCCGCCTACGCCGAGGAGGTCTTCGGGCCCGTCGCCCCCGTACGGCCCTTCGACACCGCCGAAGAGGCCGTCGCCCTCGCCTCCGCGAGCCCGTACGGCCTCTCCCTCGGCATCGTCACCCCCGATGTGACCCGGGGGCTCGACCTCGCCGCCCGCATCCCCACCGGGATCGTCCACATCAACGACCAGACCGTGAACGACGAGGCCGTCGCGCCCTTCGGCGGGCTCGCCGCGTCCGGGAACGGGGCGCGGTTCGGGGGCGAGGCGAACGTCGAGGCGTTCACGGAGGTGCGGTGGACGACGGTGCGGGGGGATGTGGCGGGGTACCCGTTCTGAGGGTTGTCCTACTCGGTGGCCGAGTCGCCCTTGGCCTGCTGCTCCGCGATCGACTTGCGGACCTCGTCCATGTCCAGCTTGCGCGCCTGTCCGATGACGTCCGTGAGGGCGGCCTCGGGCAGGGCGCCCGGCTGGGCGAAGACGGCGACCTGGTCGCGGACGATCATCAGCGTCGGGATCGACTGGATGCCGAACGCCGCCGCCAGCTCCGGCTGCGCCTCCGTGTCGATCTTCCCGAACACCAGATCCGGGTTCGCCTCCGCCGCCTTCTCGTACACCGGCGAGAAGGCGCGGCACGGGCCGCACCAGGCCGCCCAGAAGTCGATCAGCACGAACTCGTTCTCGGTGACCGTCTTGTCGAAGTTCTCCTTGGTGAGCTCGACCGTGCTGCTCATGGTGTCCAACCTCTTCCGTATGGGGGCATCCGTCCCGGCCAACACGCCCGGGGGTGTCGGTATTCCGGGCCCCTACCCCTGTGGCCCTGCCGTACGCCGCCCAGCAGACTGACCCCATGAGTGAAACGGAAACCCTTCCCTACGACGTGGTGATCATCGGTGCGGGGCCGGTCGGGGAGAACGTCGCCGACCGGACTCGGGCGGCGGGGCTGAGCACCGCGATCGTCGAGAGTGAGCTGCTGGGCGGTGAGTGTTCGTACTGGGCGTGCATGCCGAGCAAGGCGCTGCTGCGGCCGGTGATCGCCCGCGCGGACGCGCGGCGCGTGCCGGGGCTGCGGACCGCCGTCGCCGGTCCGCTCGACGTCCCCGCCGTCCTCGCCCACCGCGACTGGTTCACGTCCGGCTGGAAGGACGACGGGCAGGTCGCCTGGATCGAGGGGATCGGGGCGGACCTGTTCCGGGGGCACGGGCGGCTGAGCGGGGAGCGGACGGTGACGGTCGGCACGAAGACGCTCACCGCGCGCCACGCGGTCGTCGTCGCGACGGGGACGCGGGCCGCGCTGCCGCCGCTCCCCGGGCTCGCTGAGGTGCGGCCCTGGACGAGTCGTGAGGCCACGAGCTCCCAGAGTGTGCCGGGGCGGCTCGTCGTCGTCGGCGGGGGAGTGGTCGCCGTCGAGATGGCCACGGCGTACCAGGCGTTCGGGTCGCGGGTGACGGTGCTGGTGCGGGGGGACGGGGGGCTGCTGCCCCGGATGGAGCCGTTCGCCGGGGAACTCGTCACGGAGGCGCTGCGGGAGGCGGGGGCGGAGATCCGGACGGGGGTCGGCGTCGAGTCGGTGACACGGGAGTCCGGGGTGGTGCGGGTCGCCCTCGACACGGGGGACTTCGTCGAGGCGGACGAGATCCTCTTCGCGACCGGGCGGACGCCGCACACGGACGATCTCGGGCTGGAGACGGTCGGGCTGACGCCGGGGTCCTGGCTGTCGGTGGACGACACCTTGCAGGTCACCGGCACGGACTGGCTCTACGCGGTCGGCGACGTCAACCACCGCGCCCTCCTCACCCACCAGGGCAAGTACCAGGCCCGCATCGCCGGTGCCGCCATCACCGCCCGCGTCTCCGGCGCGCCCCTCGGCCCCGCCCACCACGCCACCGCCGACCACCACGCCGTCCCCCAGGTCGTCTTCACCGACCCCGAGGCGGCCTCGGCCGGCCTGACGCTGGCGGAGGCGGAGTCCGCGGGCCACCGAGTCCGCGCGGTCGACGTCGAGTTCTCGTCCGTCGCGGGGGCGGGGTTGTACGCCGAGGGCTACAAAGGGCGGGCCCGCATGGTGGTCGATGTGGAGGCCGAGATCCTCCGAGGGGTGACCTTCGTCGGCCCAGGAGTCGGCGAACTGATCCACTCCGCCACGATTGCTATCGCGGCCCGCGTACCGATCGACCAACTGTGGCACGCGGTGCCCGCTTATCCGACGATCAGTGAGGTGTGGCTGCGGTTGTTGGAGGCGTATCGCGACAAGTAGGGGGCGCGGACGGGGGGCCTGATCCGGCGCCGGGCAATTCAACCCGGCGCCGCGAAACGGCTCCGCCGACGCGGAGAGGGTGCATACCGGTGGGCTCGTATTCAGCGAGCAACGCGGGAACATCTCCGCTTGCGCGGAGCGCACCCCGCTACTCCCGCAGTAGGCATGTGAAATTCCGGACCACCTCCGCTCGCGCGGAGCGCACCCTTCCCAGCCTGGGCGTTTCATGATGCTTTGCGTTCTCTTTGCTGTGAGCGCACCCCCTGCCGCCCCTCGTCCCTACGGCAACTCGAACCCCAACCCCTCCGCAGCCTCCCCCGGCGTAGCCTGCGTCCATCTCTCCGCCAGGACCTCGTTCGCCGTCAGGGACCTCAGCTCCGCCCGGTCCAGGTACAGCATCCCGTCGAGGTGGTCCGTCTCGTGCTGGACGATTCGGGCCGGCCAGCCGGAGAAGTGTTCGTCGATGGGGTGGCCCTTCTCGTCCTCGCCGGTCAGGTGGATCTCTGAGGGGCGGGTCACCACGGCCTGGTAGCCAGGGACGCTCAAGCAGCCCTCGTAGAAGGTGGCTTGGGTGGGGCCCACCCCGGTGTACGAGGGGTTGATCAGGACCCGGAAGGGCTGGGGGACGCGGGCGCGGGCCTCGCGGATGTCGGCTGGGACGGTCGCGGGGTCCTCGATGACCGCGATGCGCAGGGGGACGCCGACCTGGGGTGCGGCGAGGCCGACGCCGGGGGCGGTGTGCATGGTGAGGCGGAGGGCGTCGATGAGGCGGGCGAGGAGGGCGGGGCTGAGCTGGCCCTCGTAGGGGGGTGTGCCCGCGCGGAGGACGGGTTCTCCGGCGGAGACGATCCGCAACGGGCCGTCCGTGGCGAGGAGTTGCTCGATCTGGTCCGTGAGGCGGCTGTTCGGGGATGGCATGGGGCCAGGATGCCACGGCTCGGGAGATCGTGTGACGCAGGTCACTCAAGCCGCCGGGAACTTACCCACCCCCCACCCCGACTACTGAACCGCAACGGCTGACAGCCACCCGTCCCCAGCCCCCGGAGAACCCCGCCGATGTCCACCGCTCCCTCGACCACGACGGACGAGGCCCCGCAAGACGACGCCGCGACAACCGAGCCGGCGTCGAAGAAGCGAGGTCCCTGGGCGCCCCTGCGCCCCCTCGCCCTGCGGCTGCACTTCTACGCCGGAATCCTGGTCGCCCCCTTCCTGCTCGTCTCCGCGCTCACGGGGCTGCTGTACGCCGCCTCGTTCCAGGTCGAGAAGATGGTGTACGCGCACGAACTCACCATCCCCGTCGGCGACACCAAACTCCCCATCTCCCAGCAGGTCGAGGCCGCCAGGAAGGCGCACCCGGAGGGAACCGTCTCCGCGGTGAGACCCTCCCCGGAGGACGACGCGACGACCCGCGTGATGCTGACCGGCGTGGCGGGCGTCGCCCCCACCCACACCCTCGCCGTGTTCGTGGACCCCTACACCGCGGAGGTCCGAGGCGCCCTGGAGCAGTACGGTTCCACCGGCGCCCTCCCCGTCCGCACCTGGATCGACGAGTTCCACCGCGACCTGCGCCTCGGCGAGAACGGCCGCCTGTACAGCGAGTTCGCCGCGAGCTGGCTGTGGGTGATCTCGCTGGCCGGCGTCGCCCTGTGGTTCTCGCGCCGCAGGGCCCTGCGCAAGGTCCGCGGCACCACGGGCCGCCGCCGCACCCTCGGCCTGCACGGCACCCTCGGCGTCTGGGTCGCCCTCGGCTTCGTGTTCCTCTCCGCCACCGGCCTCACCTGGTCGAAGTACGCGGGCGAGAGCGTGACGGAACTGCGCACCTCCCTCGGCCAGACGACCCCCTCGGTCTCGTCGGCGGCCTCCGGCGGCGAACACTCCGGCCACGGCTCCGCCTCCGCGGCCGGCGGCACCGGCGAGCACGGCGTCGGCCTGGACAAGGTCCTGGCGGCGGCACGGGCGAAGAACCTCGGTGACCCCGTCGAGATAGTGCCCCCGGCGGACGCGGAGTCCGCCTACGTCGTCCGCCAGGTCCAGCGCAGCTGGCCGGAGAAGCAGGACGCGGTGGCCGTGGACCCGGCGACGGGAGAGGTCACGGACACAGTCCGGTTCGCGGACTACCCGGTCCTCGCGAAGCTGACCCGCTGGGGCATCGACCTGCACACCGGCGTCCTGTTCGGGCTGGTCAACCAGATCGCCCTGATGCTGCTGGCCCTCGCGCTGATCGTGATGATCGTCTGGGGCTATCTGATGTGGTGGAAGCGCGGCCGGGGCAGCTCCTTCGGGCGGCCGATCCCGAGGGGCGCGTGGGCCGAGGTCCCGCCCTACGTGCTCGTACCGGCGATGGCGGCCGTCGCCGCGCTCGGCTACTTCGTCCCGCTGCTCGGCATCCCGCTGGCCGCGTTCATCGCGGTGGACGTCGTGCTGGGCGAGATCGCGCACCGGCGGAAGAAGGCCGCGGCGGTCTGAGGCGAGGGGGTGTGCGGGGCTCGGTTCCAGGACGGGAACCGGGCCCCGTCCGTCGTACGCGGCCTCCGTCCGTCGTGCGCCATCCGGGTTCATGTCCTCGGGGCGCCCCCGGTTCATGTCCCCAGCGCCGCCAGTTCCGCGTTCGCCCGCCGGGTCACCTGCTCCAGGACGCGACCCGCCGCCGTGAGTTCCTCCTCGGAGAGGCCGGCGTAGATCCGGGCGGAGACCTCCGCGACCTCGGCGGTGGCCGTCGCGAAGAGGGCGCGGCCGGTGGGGGAGGGGCGCAGGCCGGGGCCGTCGAACTCCAGGTGGCCGCGCGTGACGAGGGAGTCGACGGCCCGGCGGGACCGGGCGGGGTCCTCCTTGAGGTCGGCGGTGAGGCGGGCGGCCAGCTCCTCCGGCGTCGGCGGGAGGTCGGCGGTGTGGGCCGCGCGCAGGGCGAGGTGGTCGAGGAAGGCGAGTCGGTGGCGGTCGAGGACGCGCTCGGCCAGCGCGCGTCCGGCGTAGTGGGCGAGGCCGATCGTGCGGCCGTCGACGGTGGTCATGACTGCTCCTGAGGGGGGTCGTCGTCGGTACGGGGGTCGCCGGAACGGGTGACGGAGCCGGCCGGAGGGTCAGTCGGAGGGCCGGCCGGAGGCTGCTCCAGGGAAGCCGTCAGCGATGCCTCCAGCGGCGTCAGCAGAGGTGTCTCCAGCAGGGCGCGCAGCTCGGCCGCGAACGCTTCCGCCCGCTCGCCGTCCTGCCCCCCGAGGGGTGCGAGCAGCTGGTCGAGAAGGGTCTGGACGACGCCGATCGCGCGTCCGGTGACGGTGCGGCCCTCGGGGGTGAGGGTGAGGCGCATGGCGCGCGGGTCCTTGGGGTCCTTCTCGCGGGCGAGGAGTCCGGCGGACTCCAGGGCGCGGGCGAGTTTGGAGACGTACAGCGCTTCGAGGCCGGTGTGGTCGGCGAGTTGGCGCTGGCTGGGGGTGAGGCCCGTGCGGCGCATGCCGTGCAGGGAGGCGAGGACGACGTACTGCGCGTGGGTGAGGCCGATCGGGGTCAGGGCCCGGTCGACCGCGACGCGCCACTTGTTGGCCAGACGCCAGACCAGATAGCCGTGCGTCGCCTTCTCGTCTCCTGTGCTCATGCCTCGATACTGTACATGGCTACTATGTCCATGGCTAGTATTTTCCACCCCTCACTCTCACGGGCCGCCCCACCCTCGCCCTCATCCCCACGCACCACCCGTTCCCGACGGCAGACGCGACCCCGCCCACAGGTCTAGGTTGTGCCCCATGAGCAACCTTGATCGGGCCCCGGCGCCCGCCGTCTGCGGCGGCCGGGGATTCGTCGTGGCGGAACCGGTCCGCGAACTCCTCACCCCCCGCCGGGTCCAGCTCGGCGGCTCGACCGAAGTCCGCCGCCTGCTGCCGAACCTGGGCCGCAGGATGGTCGGAGCCTGGTGCTTCGTCGACCACTACGGTCCGGACGACATCGCGGGCGAACCCGGCATGCAGGTCCCCCCGCACCCCCACATGGGCCTCCAGACCGTCAGCTGGCTGCACGACGGCGAGGTCCTGCACCGCGACTCCACCGGCAGCCTCCAGACGATCCGCCCCCGCGAACTGGGCCTCATGACCTCGGGCCGGGCCATCAGCCACTCCGAGGAGAGCCCCCGCGACCACGCCCGCCTCCTGCACGGCGCCCAGCTCTGGGTGGCCCTCCCCGACACCCACCGCCACACGGAACCCCGGTTCGAGCACCACGCGGCGCTCCCCGAGGTCACGGCCCCCGGCCTCACCGCGACCCTGATCCTCGGCACCCTCGACGGCGCCGCCTCCCCGGGCGCCGCCTACACCCCGATCACCGGCGCCGACCTCACGTTGGCCGAGGGCACGGACGTCCGCCTCCCCCTGGAACCGGACTTCGAGTACGCCGTCCTCGCGATGTCCGGCGAGACCCACGTGGACGGCGTCCCCGTCCTCCCCGGCTCGATGCTCTACCTCGGCTGCGGACGCACCGAACTCCCCCTGCGCGCGGCCTCCGACGCGAGCGTCATGCTCCTGGGCGGCGAGCCCTTCGACGAGGAACTCGTCATGTTCTGGAACTGGATCGGACGGTCCCAGGAAGAGATCGAGCAGGCACGCCGCGACTGGACGGAAGGGACACGCTTCGGGGAGGTGAAGGGGTACGACGGCGCCCCGCTCCCGGCCCCGGAACTGCCGACGACACCGCTGAAGCCGCGCGGCCGAGTGCGCTGAAGACCGGCCACCCGGGACGCGGCGGCGCCCGGCGGTCCTACGTGAGGCCCTTGCGGCTGAGGTACCGCGCGTGCCCACGCCTTCCCACCCGCTCCATGAACGGGATCGCCCGGTTCGAGAGGCCGGGGGAGAGCGCCATGGCGCGGGAGACGAGGCTGTCACCGAAGGGGAGGAAGACCTCCAGGCGCCGGGTGCGCAGGGCACGTTCGTAGCCGCGTACGACGTCGTCCACGGAGAGGATCTTGCCCACGAAGTTCAGCATGCTGCCGCCGTGCCGCGCCTCGTGCCGCAGCATCGCCGTGTCCACGCCGCTGGGGTAGACGCCGCTCACCGCGACGCCGGTGCCGCGCAGTTCGGCGGAGAGGGCGGCGAGGAAGGCACGCAGTCCCGCCTTGGCCGCCGAGTACGCCGCGGAGCCGGGCAGCGCCAGCACGCCGCCCATGGAGACGGTCGCGAGGACATGTCCCCGGCCACGCGCCCGCATCCCCTCCGTGGCCGCCGCGATGACCTGGAGCGGACTGGCCAGCAGCACGGACAGCTGGGTGTCCAGGTCCGCCGGATCGGCGTCGGAGACCCGGCCCGGGACGACGACCCCGGCGTTGCAGACCAGGACGTCGAGCCGCGCGGACCACTCGCCGCGGACGCGCGCGCACAGCGCCCCGACCTGTGCGCGGTCGGTGGCGTCGCACACGACCGCGATCGTGTCCGCGCCGATGGCGTGCGCCGCCCGGTCGGCCGCCTCCCCGTCCACTTCGACCGCGATGACCTGGAAGCCGCGCCGGGCGAGCATCCGGGACACCCCGAGGCCGATTCCGCCGCCCGCGCCGGTGACGAGGGCCAGGGGCTTGGAGTCAGTGGGCGACATGACGGGAGTCCGTTTCCGAAGTGGTTGCGCGGATGCCGTCGAACATGCCCGGTGACATGTCGGCCCAGCCGAGCCGCCTGGTGAGTGACCGCAGGTACTTCCGGTACGCGCGGATCTCGACGTAGGCCGCGTGGCGGTCGGACCCGACGAACCTGATTCCGCCGGACAGGTCCGGGCGGTCCTCGCGGACGAGCTTCGCGAACCTCGCCGCCCGGTCCGGACGGCGCGACTGGTCGTCGAGGTACTGCGCCATGACCTGGGAGATCCGGTCGAACAGGGTGTACGCGCTGGAGTTGACCTCCAGGAACCCGAGCCCGAAGAGGTTGTGCCGCTCCCGGCTGAAGGCGTTGAGGTACATCTGGGGCCGCCCGCCCTTCCAGGGGAAGTAGTCGGCGGGCACGTAGGGGATGCTCGTGCGGTAGCCGGTGGCGAAGAGGACGAGGTCGATCCGCTCGCGGGAACCGTCGGTGAAGACCACGTCGGCGCCGTCGAACCGCGCGACGCCGGGCTTGGCCGTGATGTCCCCGTGCTGGAGGTGGTGCAGCAGCTGGGTGTTGAGCAGCGGGTGCGACTCGAAGAGCCGGTGATCGGGGCGGGGCAGCCCCCACCGGGAGACGTCGCCGATCATCACGCGCCGGACCACGCCGTAGGCGAGCCGCTCGGCCCAGACCGGAAGCCACTCGGTCTCGTCGGACGGTATGCCGAAGGTGTGCTTGGGGACGAAGTGGTAGCCGCGCCGCGTGCTGATGAACGCCTGGGCGGCGCTGGAGGAGGCGGCGTCGCAGGCGATGTCGGCGCCCGAGTTGCCGAGTCCGACGACCAGCACCCGCCTGCCCGCGAAGAGCGAGGGCTCGGTGTAGTCGACGGAGTGCATGAGCTGTCCGTCGAAGGAGCCGGGCACCTCGGGGGTCACGGAGTCCCAGGTCACGCCGGAGCAGCAGACGACCGCCCGGGCGCGGGTGTCGCCGCGGTCCGTGTGTACCGTCCACGCGCCGTCCTCGTCCTGGCGGACGGCGGAGACCGCGGTGCCGAAGCGGATCGCGTCGCGCAGTCCGAAGGCGTCGGTGAAGGACCGGGTGTAGCGCAGGATCTGTTCCCGGGTGGGGTAGTCGGCGAAGTCCTTCGGCATCGGATACCCGAAGAACCCCGACTTGTCGCGGGACGAGATGAAGTGCGCCGAGCGGTACATGGGGCTGCCGGGGTTGTCGATGTCCCAGATGCCGCCGACGTCGGAATGGCGTTCGAACTGCGTGTAGGGGATCTTCAGGCGTTTGAGGGCCCGGGCCGCGGAGAGCCCGGCGGGGCCGGCTCCGACGATCGCGACGGGCAGGTCGGAGTGTGCCGGGACGACGGGTGGAAGCGTGGTCACGAGGAGGCCGCCTCTCTGGGGGAGCGTGGGGACGAGCGTATCTGGTCACTTGGCCAAGTCAAGTGACCAGAAGTGTTTCCGTGAGGGCTCCGGCCGCTGTGCCGGGCGATTGACCTGGCCGAATGACCAAGTCGGGTCGTGTGGAACGATGAGCCCATGCCCAGCACCCGCTCCCCGCGCCGACGGCCCGACGACGCGCGCCGTACCGAACTGCTCGACGCCGCACGCACCGTGATCGCCCGGGACGGGGTGGCGGCGGCCACCACGCGCCGCATCACCCAGGAGGCGGGGCTGCCGCACGGCATGTTCCACTACTGGTTCTCCGGCAAGGAGGAGCTCTTCGAGGTGATCATCGCGGAGGTGATCGAGGAGCTGCGCGCGACCGCCGTCGCGGTGCCCGGTGCGGCTGCCGCCGAGCCGGGTCCCGGGGTGAAGAGCCGGCTGCGGGCCGCGTTCGAAGTGGCGCGGCGCGACGAGGCGGAGCGGCCGGGCCGTCAGCTGGCCTTCTACGAACTGACCGCTCTCGCGCTGCGCACCCCCGCCCTGCGCGACCTGGCGCGCCGTCAGTACACGGCGTACCGGGAAGCCTCCACCGAGGTGGCGACGGCCTGGATGGCCGAGAACGGTGTCGACCTGCCCGGTGGCGGCGAGGCGCTCGGCGAGCTGCTGGCCGTGGTGATCGACGGCATGATCCTGGCGTGGCTCGCGGACCCGGAGGGCAGCGGTCCCGAGAGGGTGTTCGACCTCCTGGAGGTACTCCTCACGCGGCAGGCCGCCGCCGGAAACGCGACCGGATGCGCCTGATCCGAACCCTCTCGCGCAGATGGTGATCCCGACCGCGCAGAACCCGAACTCCCTTGTGCGGAAAGCGTGCTGGGCGGGTGGGGCACAGGTCCGCTCGGTAGGCTCCGTCGGCGTGGTGGAGAAGATCCGTCTCGCGGACGTCGAGAACGTACCGACGGACGAACTGGTGCCCCTGATCAGCGACCGGTTCGACAACCTGGTCACCGTCGCGATCGCGGAGGCGGTCAGCGGCTACGTCCCGCAGCGCACCCGGCGTCTGCTGCGCAAGGCGGAGTGGCGGCAGGACTGGCAGGACGCCCTGCTGTGCGCCGACGGCGAGCTCCAGGTCGCCACGGAACGCATGCGCTACACCCACGACCCGCGCCTGGAGACCACGGAACACCGGCTGCGCCGGGTGCGGGTGCGGCGCAACGAGGCGAGCGTGCTGGTCAAGAAGCTGCGTCGGCACGACTTCCTGGGCAGCGTGGAGCGCCGGGCGGGCACCGACTCCCGGCTCACCGCGCAGGGCTGGCTCAGGACCGCGTTCCCCGACGAGTACGCCGGCCTCCTCACCCGTGAGCGGAACCGGATCGGCGTCCTGGAGGAGGGCGGCGAGCCGTCGTTCCGGGACGTCCACGAACAGATCGAGTACGCCTGCGCCCACGGCTGGCTCACCGCGCCCCGCAGCCCGGAGGTCGACGGCCTGCTCGCCGCCGCCGACGCCGTCGTACGCCACACCGCGGCCGACGACGCGAAGGACCAGGAGGGGCGCAACGCGGCGCTGCGGCATCCGCTGCTGCTGGGGCGGTGGGAGAACGCGCTGCGGGAGCTGGGGCGGACGACGGCGGTGCGGGCCCGCGCCGAGACCCCGCACGCGCTGGGCGTCCTGCCGGACGACTTCTACGCGCTGCCCCGCCCGGAGGCGACCGGCGTCCTCAACGCCCGCCGCTTCCTCGCCGCGCTCCAGCAGCGCCGGCTCGAATACAAGCGGTACGTCCGCCAGCTCACCCAGGCGCTGCGCGAACGGGCCCGGGAGAACCCGTACGTCCTGGCGGCGGCCGAGGCGAAGGCGGGCGCCAGCGCGCTCCTGGTCGCGCGCCACCCGGGCGAGTACGCGTACGTCCTGGCCGCGCTCGCGCCGTACGAGGAGCGCGACGGGGTGCTGCCCCTGGCGCTCGTCTCCAGCCCCCGGCGGGCCGAGTTGAAGCGCGAGGTCCTCGCCGCGCTGGCGGACGGGACGTGGACGCCGTCCGGGTGAATCCCGTCCGGAGGGGCTGATCGCCCCGGAGCCGTACGCCCCGCCGCGCACAACTCGGCCGCAGCGACGCCCCGATGGTCGACTTGCGGTGATTTGTCGGAAATATAAGCTTTGTTATGTCATCCCCTCTCAAGGAGCTGATTTCCATGGGCATGGAACGCACGTTGCCGACCGAACTGACCGTCCAGGTGGACCATCTGGTGGACGCGCCCGAACAGGACGGCGTCTACCGGGACAGCGCCGAATGCGCGGGCCTCCTTCTCGTCGGCGGTCTGCTGCTGCTCTCGCCGCCGACCCCCCGCCCGAAGCTGCCGGCGAAGAGCTGAGGGGAGCCGCGTTGGCAGAGCAGGCCCAGGAAGCGGTCCCCCTGCACACTGCGGTCGCCGACGCGGCAACCGGGGTCACCCTCGCCCTGCGCGAGGGTGGCCCTTACGCCGTGTCCCGCGTCCTGCGCCCCGAGGACCCCCTGACCCCGGCCGCCGTCCGCGTACTGGGCGCCGACACCCTCGTTCCGTACACCCTGGGCCCCGGCCCGGCCGACGACGACGGGCCCCTCGTCCGCCAGGCTCTCGCCGCCTACCCGCCGACCGCGGGCTCCGCCGTCTCCGCGTGGAGCCACCACGGGCTCGCCGAGGCGGCGCGCACCCTGCTGCCCGGCGCCTGGCCCCGAGGCGGCGTACCCGACACGGACTGGACGGCGCGCGAACCGTGGCCGCGGCTGTCGTACCAGGTGTCGCAGCTCGCCGCCCTCGCCGCGCCCGGACTCGCGCCGGACCTGGAGGAGCGGCTCGCGGAGCGCAGTGTCGACCTGGCGCGCGGCTTCGTGCGCGCGGTGCGCCGGCGCGACTGGCTCCAGGCGGCGGGCGTCGGCCGCTGGCTGGCCCGGCTGCCCGGCGTTCCGGACTCGCTGGGGCTCGACGCGGGCCTCGTCTTCGTCGGCCGGTGGGGCGCCGCCGATCCCCGCGTCGGTCTCCAGGTGGAGGCGGCGCGACGGCTGTTCGGGCCCGGCCGGTGACCGCCGCCGACCTGGACCGCACGGCCGGGCGGGCCCTGCGCTGGCTCGCCGCGCACCGCGACGCCTTCCGCCTCCCGCCCGACGCCACCACCGACGCCGACCGCGACCTCACCTGGAAGCCCCTCGGCGAACTCGCCCAGCTCACCCGGCGGATCGCCACCGGCCACCCCCGCGCGGACCTGCGCGCCGAGGCGGCCGGCCTGTTCGCGTTCACCTGGGCCGAGACCCACGAGGGCGCGCTCTTCGCGGAACTCGTCCACCGCGAACCGCACGCCATCTACCCGGTCGAGATCTACGGCGTCTTCGCCCAGGCCGGACTGCGCCACCCGGTCACCGACGAACTGATCGCCGCCACCACCCGGCTGCGCGCCCGGCGCATCGCCCGCGACACCCCGACCCGCACCCTCGGCCTGCTCATCGCCGAACGCCGCACCGGCGTCACCCCGCACACCGACCCCGCCGCCGAACTCGCCCGCACCTGGCTCGGCGAACGCCCCGAACCCTGGGCCCTGGACCGCCGCACCGCCTACGGGCTCACCCACGACGTCTTCCACGTCACCGACTGGGGCGCCGACCCGACCGGTCTCGACCGGGAGGCCGCCGACTACCTGCGGCTGTGGCTGCCCGCCTGGCTGGACGGCTGGCTCGCCGAGGGCGAGTGGGACCTCGTCGCGGAACTCCTCGCCGTCGGCGCCTGCCTGCCCGGCGCCGATCCGTACGACGCGGCCTGGGCACGGCTCGCCGGGGCCCAGTCGGCGGACGGCGCCGTCCCGGAGCACGAGAACTTCCCCCGGGACTCCTTCCGCGCCTGCTACCACGCGACGCTCGCGACGGCGTTCGCGGCGACGCTGGCCCGCACGGCGCTCGAAGCCCGGGACACCCCCGACGTCCTCTCCGGAAGGAACCCCGCGCGATGACCGTGACGGCAGCCTCTCCGGCCCTGTTGCACCGGGTCGGCGAGCGGGCCCTCGACTGGCTCGACACCAACAGGGACCGCTTCCGGATCACCCCCGAGGACCACGTCTCGGGACTCGCCCTCGGCGAGCGCCTCAAACCCGTCGGCGAACTCGCCGTCAACACCCGGGTGCTGTTCCGCGAGGGCGTCGCCGGGTCCCGGCAGCGGGAGCGGGCCGGGGCCCTCCTCGACTTCGCGTGGCGCGAACTCCTCGACGGCGGCGGCGTGCTGGCGGCCCTCCAGGAACAGGAGCCGCACACACCGGTCGCGCTGGAGGTGTACGTCCCGTTCCACGAGAGCGGCTACCGCCACCCCGGCCTGGAGGAGATGCTCGCGGTCTCCCGGCGCACGCGGAGCTGGGCCGCCGTCGAACGGCCCCCCAACCGGCAGCTCGCCCTGCTCAGCGCCGAACGCCGGATCGGGCTCACCCCGAGCGGCGACTTCGACGAGATCCTCCGCCGCACCTGGCTCGGCCAGCTCCCCGAGCCGTGGTCCGTCCAGCTCCACATCGCCTACGACATCACCCACACCGTCTTCCACGTCACCAACTGGGGCGAGAAGCCGCATGCGATCCCGCCCGACATCGCCGACTACCTCGACCGCTACCTCCCCGCCTGGCTGGAGACCTGGGCCGACCTCGAACACTGGGACCTGCTCGGCGAACTCCTCGTCGTCGACGCCTGCCTGCCCCGGCCGGGGCTCGACGCCGAGATCTGGGAGCGGTACGCGGCGGCCCAGGCGCCGAACGGCGCGATGCCGATCCACCGGGGCATGCCCGAGGGCGACCCCGGCGAGGTCTTCGACCTCCTCCACCACCCCACCCTCGTCGCCGCGTTCGCCTCCGCGATGGCCACCTCACGGGCGCTCGGCTGATGCCGCCCCTCGACGCCCGCCTCACCGAGGCCCTCCAGCTCATCGACGCGCCCGACGCCGTCGTGGGGATCTCCCGGCGCGGGAGGCGGACCGTCGTCGGGTCGGGCGGTGTCGTACGGCCGCTGCGGTACGAACTCGGGTCGCTGAGCAAGACGTTCACCGTGCTGCTGGCGGCGCGGATGGCCGACGAGGGGGTGATCGGGCTGGACGACTCCCTCGCCGCGCACCTGCCCGTGCACCGCACCCCCATCACCCTGCGCCACCTCGCCACGCACACCTCGGGCCTGCCGCGCGTCCCCCACGACCTGCTGCCCGGCGTGCTCCTGCACCCCCGCCGCAACCCCTACACGCGCTACGGCACCGACCAGCTGCTGGCGGCCTTCTCCCGGGCCCGCCTCCGGCACGCGCCCGGCACGCACTGGAACTACTCCAACTTCGGCGTCGCCCTCCTCGGCCAGGCCCTCGCCCGGGCGGCCGGGACCCCGTACCCCGACCTGCTCGCCGAGCGGGTCCTCACCCCGCTGGGGCTGACCCGGACCGGGGCGACTCCCGCGCCCACCGACGCCGTCGGCCACCGCAAGGACGGGGTCACCCGGGTGCCGTGCACCTCGATGGGGGCGTTCGCGCCCGCCGCGTCCGTCCGGGCCACCCCCGCCGACCTCCTCACCTACGTCGAGGCGCACCTCGCCCCCGGCGGTCCGCTCGGACCCGCGCTGCGCCGGGTCGTCGTCCCCCAACTGCGGCGTGGACGGCCCCCGGAGACGCACACCCTGACCTGGTTCCAGCACGACACCGAGCACGGGCCGGTGCTCTTCCACAGCGGGGCCACCTTCGGACAGCAGGCGTACGCCGGGTTCCATCCGGCGTCCGGGACGGCCGTCGTCGCGCTCGCCAACCGCCACCACCGGGGCTGCCGTCTCGTCCCCGTCGCGCACGAACTCCTCCACGCCCTCGCCGCCACCGCCACTCCGCCGGCGGTCCCCGCGGAGTCCGGCCGGGCCGACGCCTGACGGCACCCTCAGCGCAGCCGGGACCAGAGCGAACGCTCCTCGGCGGTCGGCGGGACGTGCGGGACCGGACGCTCCGGATGCCCGGGGCCCGGCAGTCCCGTGCCCAGCGGAGGCGCCGGTGCGGGCGGCTCCGGTGCCTTCTCCGGTGCCTTCTCCGCCGCCTTGGGCGCCGTCTTCTCGTCCAGCACCTCCGGCGTCATCCCCACCGCGAGCGCGCCCATCACCTGCGCGCTTCTGATCAGTTCGCGCACGAATCTCTTCAGGAAGCGCACCACCATCGACCAACCGCCTCACCGCCGGGACCCGTTGGGCCCGCATCCTGTGCGGGCGTCCTCCACGACCGGTCGAGGAGCGCTGGAAACACGCTGATGACGGATCGCCGGACGGTTGTTACAAGCGGGCGCCGGACCGCTACGTACGATGTGGCCGTCCTCGCGGTCACTCCGCGTGGCCGGAAGGAGCGGTGATGCGGTTTCGGCAGGCCGGGGCCTGTGCGCTGCTCGCCGTCTGCCTCGCCGCGTGCGGCAGGCCGGACGGCGGGGTACGGGTCGAGGGCCCGGCGGTGACGGCCGCGCCGTGGACGGGGCCGACGTACATCGGTGACGTGTACGGCAGGGCCTGGCAGCACCCCACCGAGGTCGCCGCGGGCGAGACCGTCTACCTCCAGGGGCTGCGCTGGCAGGGCTGGGGGACGGCCCGGCCGACGTCGACCGGCGTCGCGCAGGACACGGGCTGCACGGCCGGCTGCGCCGACGGGAAGACGGCCGAGTACCGGGTCCGGATCACCCTCAGCGGACTGGTCCGGCGCGGGGACGTCGCGTTCTACGGGCACGCGTCCCTCAAGCCCGTGACACCGCCCGCGCCGTTCTGGGCCGTGGGCTTCGACGACCTGGTCCTTGACGTTCCGGACGAATGAGAGGGGGCAGCCGTGCCCGAGGTACTGCTGGTCGAGGACGACGACCTGATCCGCGAGGCGACCCAGCTCACCCTGGAGGCCCGCGGCTATCAGGTGCGCGCCGCCGCCGACGGGGTCAGCGGACTCGCCCTGTTCCGCGAACGCCGGCCCGACGTCGCCGTCCTGGACATCATGCTGCCCGGACTCAACGGGGTCAGCCTGGCCGGGCGGATCAGGGAGGAGTCGCGCGTGCCGGTGCTGCTGATCTCCGCGCGCAACGACCCGATAGACGTCGTGATGGGCCTGGAGGCGGGCGCCGACGACTACGTCACCAAACCCTTCGACGGGCCCGTCCTGGTCGCCCGTATCCGCTCCCTGCTGCGGCGCGCGACACCCGGCGAGGCGTCCGCCGCGGAGCCCGCCCGACTGCGCTTCGGGGACCTGGAGTTCTGCCCCGCCTCCCTGACCGTCGAACGCGGCGGGGAGCCGCTCGCGCTCACCGCGACCGAACTGAGACTGCTCGGCGAGTTCGCCGCCGCGCCCGGCAGCGTCCTCTCCCGGGACCTCCTCCTCGAACGGGTCTGGGACTACGCCTGGTCGGGTGACACCCGGGTCGTCGACGTCCATGTCCAGCGGCTGCGCGCGAAGATCGGCCGGGACCGGATCGAGACCGTGCGCGGCTTCGGCTACAAACTGCGCACGTGACAAGCCCGTCGACGACGAGAGGTGAACGGACCCGTTGCCCATGAAGCAGACCCGTCGCCCATGAAGAGGCCCGGTTCCAGTCTCGGTACGAAGGTCGCCCTCGCGGTGGCCGTCGCGGCGGCCTGCGTCGCGGGCGCCGTCGGCGTGCTCGTGCACCGGCTCACCGCCGCCGACCAGCTCACCACCGCCCGCGCCGCCTTCGACCGGGAGATGGTCACCGCCGCCTACGACCACGCCGCCGGCCGCCGCACCCCGGCCCGCCTGGACCGCCCCGGCCTGCCGGCGCCGGTCGTCCACGCCGTGCGCGACAAGGTGCGCGTCACCTATCTCCACGACGGCGTGCTGTGGGCGGCGACCCCCGTCGCCGGCGGCAAGGTGCTCTCCCTGCGCCGCTCCTACCGGCCCGAGGAGCGGGCCCTGTCCACGCTCGACCGCACCCTCTTCGCGACCGGCGCCGCCGCCACCGCCGTCGTGTCCCTCGCCGGTCTCCTGCTCGGCATGCGCATGGGCCGCCGGGCCACCGCCGCCGCGCGCACCGCCGAACGCATCGCCGAGGGCGACCTCGACGCGCGCGTCCACCCGCACGGCCACGACGAGATCGCCCGCCTCGCGGCCTCCGTCAACACCATGGCCGACGCGCTCGGCGCCCGCCTCGAAGCGGAACGCCGGGTCACCGCGGACATCGCGCACGAACTGCGCACGCCGGTCGCGGGGATGTCGACGGCGGTGGGGCTGCTGCCGCCGGGGCGGCCGTCGGAGCTGATCGCGGACAGCGTGCGCAAGCTGCGGGGGCTGGTCGAGGACGTGCTGGAGGTGGCCCGGATGGACGCCCAGGTGGTGACCGTCGAGCGGGAGCAGCGGGAGGTCAGCGCGATGGCTCGGCGGGCGGTGTCGGGGCTCGCGGGGGTGACGGTCGAGATCGTGGCGGACGCGGTGGTGCCGACCGATCCGCGGCGGGTGGAGCGGGTGCTGACCAATCTGGCCGCCAACGCGCTGCGGCACGGCGCCGCGCCGGTCGTCGTCACGGTCGACGGGGCTGTCGTGCGGGTGCGTGATCACGGGCCAGGGTTCGCGGACGACCTTCTCGCGATCCTGCACGCGTCCGGGCCCCAGCGGTTCCGGACGGGGGCGCGGACGGGCGGCACGGGGCTCGGGCTGACCATCGCGACCGGTCAGGCGCGGTTGCTGGGGGCGCAGTTGACGTTCCGCAACCATCCCGAGGGGGGTGCGGAGACGGAGTTGAGGCTGCCCGCGGGGGAATGAGGCCGGGGAGGACGGCGGGTGGGGCGTCAGCTTTCGTGCACCTTGTTCTGGCGTTCCGCCTCGTCCTTCGCCAGCACCGTCAGCAGTGAGGCGACCGTCAGGCCGGCCTCGGCGGGGTGGCGGAGGATCTTCGTGGGGTCGATGTCGTAGTCGTTGCCCCGGCCTCTGCGCGTGTGCGACAGATAGCCGTCCTGTTCGAGATCCGCGATGATCTTCTGCACGGCGCGCTCGGTGAGCCGGCAGCGGGCCGCGATGTCACGGATGCGGGCGCTGCGGTTGTCGGCGATGGCGGCGAGCACGCGCGCGTGGTTGGTGAGGAACGTCCATCCCGCGTGCGACTCGGGCACCCCATCCACTGCGGCCATACGTCGATCCTACGGCTGTGTGTTCACGTGTCCAAAAGCGCGAACCTGAATTCCGGTATCCCTTGACGGGTGGTGCGGTCGGCACAACTCTGGGGAAGGGAACCCGTAAGCGAGTACCCACGGAGAGGCAGCCATGCCCGACCCGACCGTACCGACACGAAACCGGCACACCCCGCCCTCGGTGAGCGCACGCCGCGACGGCGACCGGGCCGTCGTGAGCGTGGGCGGCGAACTGTGCCTGGACGACAGCGAGTCACTGGAACAGATCCTGCGCGCTGCGCTGCGCGAACCGGTCCGGCGGCTCGAACTCGACCTCGGCGCACTGGAGTTCTGGGACTGCTCGACACTGAACGTGCTGCTGACGGTCCGCCGGCAGGCCCTCGCCGACGGCAAGTCGCTCACCGTCACCGCCGTGAGCCCCGTCGCGGAACGCCTGCTGGCCCTCACCGACACCCGCTCCCTGCTCGTCGAGGACGACGAACTGCGCCGCGAGGTCGTCCAGCTCCGCCGCGCCCTGCGGACCCGCCCCGACATCGACTTGGCCAGAGGCATCCTGATGGCGTCCTTCGGGCTGAGCCCCGACGAGGCGTGGAACGTCCTGGTGAAGGCGTCCCAGAACACCAACACCAAGCTGTACCGCCTCGCGTCGAACGTCGTGACCACCGTCCAGGGCGAGCCCTTGCCGGAGCCGGTCCGCCACCACCTCACGAAGGCCGTGGCGAGCGTGAGCGACTCCGGGGCGGGCGGGGGCGGTTGACCCGAGGGCGCCGAAGCGTCTCGGCCAACTTCCTCGCGGAGAAGCTCACGTCTGCGCGCCGGGCCCGTCCGGGACCCGGGCGAGCTCGGGCGAGGCCGTGTCCAGCGGGACCGACGCGGCGCGCACGAGGCCCAACTGGACGTTCTGGCGCGGAAGTACGGCGTCCAGCAGCCAGTCGGCCGCGACCCGGGCCCGGTTGCCGGGCAGCGCGGCGAGGTGGTAGCCGCGGGTGACGATCCCGGCGGGGAGCCCGGACAGCGGGAGCCCCAGCGGGTCGGCCGCCGCCCGGCCCCCGCCGAGGTCGACCACGAACCCCAGGTCCTTGTGGCGGTACGGCGTCTGCGGGCGGCCGGTGAACGACGCGGCCACGTTCTCCGCCGCCACCTTCCCCTGCCGCCAGGCGTGCTGCGCGGTCATCGCCGTGAACTCACCCGGCCGGTCGGTGTCCGGGACGGCCGCCACGTCCCCGCACGCGAACACCTCCGGCCTGCCCGGCACCTGGAGGGTCGGCTCGACGAGGACACGGCCCCGTTCCAGGGGGAGACCGAGTGACTCGGCGAGCGGATCGGGGCGGACCCCCACGCACCACACGAGGGTGCGGGTCGGGACGAACTCGCCGTCCGTCAGGAGGACTCCGTCCCGCTTCGCCTCCGTCACGGACGTACCCGTCCGTACCTCCACCCCCCGCTCGCCCAGTACCCGCGTCGCCGTCCGGGACAGCCTCTCGTCCAGTTCCGGGAGGATGCGCGGGGCGGTGTCGAGGAGGAGCCAGCGGACGGGCAGGGCCTCGTGGCGGGGGCGGGAGCGTTGCAGGGCGTCCGTGAACAGGCGGCCCTGGGCGGTGACTTCGGTGCCCGTGTAGCCCGCGCCGACGACCACGAACGTACAGCGGGCCGCCTGCTCGTCCCGCTCCGTCGCGGCCAGTTCCAGCTGCCGGGTGATGTGGTCGCGCAGGTACAGCGCCTCGGGGAGGCCGCGGAAACCGTGCGCGCACTCGGCGACGCCGGGCACGGGCAGGAGCTTGTTCACGCTGCCGACGGCGAGGACCAGACGGTCGTACTCCAGAACCCCCGTACCGCCCTCCGGGTCCAGGTAGCGAACGGTCCGGGCGTCGAGGTCCACACGGTCGGCCTCGCCGAGGACGAGGCGGGCGTCGCGCAGGGTGCCGGGGAGGGAGACGGTGATCCGCCTCGGCTCCAGGACGCCGGTCGCCACCTGGGGGAGCAGCGGCAGGTACAGGAAGTGGTCCGTCGGGTTGAGGACGGTGATGTCGGCGCGTCCGCGTGCGGCGCGCGCGAGGTGACGGGCCGCTCGGTATCCGGCGAAGCCGGCTCCGACGATGACGATACGAGGGCGGCTCATGAGGGCTCCTGGGGTTCGGCGTCGCCACGGGGCGCGGTCAGATCGGGCGTTGGCGGGGGTCGGGGGTGGATTCCGGCTGGGGCGTGGTGACCGTGGGGGTCTGGGTGCCGGGGCCGCCGGTCGGCATGGGGCCGCGCAGGGCGTCCTCGCGGTGCAAGGCGCGGAGTCCGGCCTCGGGGCCCGGGGCGGTCGTCGGGGGGTGGGGGCGGGCCGAGCGGTGCAGGAGGCGGGCGGCCACGGTGAGGGCCGCCGCGATGAGCAGGGCCGCCGCCCAGGCGGAGAAGGTCCGGGCGAGAGTCAGCGCGAGGAGGAGCGTGAGCGCCGCGCCCGCGTACAGGACGGGGGCACCGGACAGCGCCGCCTTGCGGTGCCGTCCGCCCGTCCGTTTCCCGGGCGTCTCGGTCGGTTCCCCGGGTGCGGGGTCTGCGGGGTGTTCGGGACGGTCCGTGTGTTTCATGGGCGCCGGGTACCCCTGGGGAAAGGGCCGTAACGCGGTGGACCGCCCGGGATGAACATGCAGGTCAGGGGCAGGGCGTGCTGCTCCTCGCCGCCGAGCCCGCGTGTTTCCCGGTGTCGGGGCGCGGGGCGCGGGTACCCGGGGGGCTTCCGGTGACGCGTGCCGGAGGGAAGGAGCAGGACCCATGGGACTGGGAGGATGCCTCGCCCTGATCGCCGTAGGAGCGATCCTCACGTTCGCCACGGACTGGCAGGTGGAGGGCGCCGACCTCGATCTGATCGGGGTGATTCTCATGGCCGTCGGCCTGATCGGCACGGTCACCTTCGCGAGCATCGCCCGCCGCAGGCGGCTGATCGTCCCGCCGTCGAGCCCGCTCGTCGACGACCGCGACACCCGCCCGTACGAGTGAGGAATCCCGCATGCGGTACGAAGAACTGGCCGAACTGGGACAGCAGTTGAGGGTCGACGCGGTGCGCGCCGCGCAGGCGGCGGGCTCGGGACACCCGACCTCGTCGATGTCGGCGGCGGACCTCGGCGCGGTCCTCCTGGCCCACCACCTGCGCTACGACTTCGCGCACCCCGCCCACCCGGGCAACGACCGGCTGATCCTCTCCAAGGGCCACGCCTCACCCCTGCTGTACGCGATGTACCGGGCGGCCGGAGTCGTGGACGACACCGAACTCCTCGGCTTCCGCCGTGAGGGCAGCCGTCTGGAGGGGCACCCCACGCCACGGCTGCCGTGGGTGGACACCGCCACCGGTTCCCTCGGCCAGGGCCTGCCCGTCGGCGTCGGCATGGCCCTCGCCGGCGCGCGGCTGGAGCGGCTGCCGTACCGCGTGTGGGTGCTGTGCGGGGACGGCGAGCTGGCCGAGGGCTCGGTGTGGGAGGCCGTCGAGCACGCCGGGCACGAGCGGCTCGCGAACCTCACCCTGATCGTCGACGTCAACCGCCTGGGACAGCGCGGTCCGACCCGGCACGGCTGGGACCTCGACGCGTACGCCGCCAGGCTCGCCGCGTTCGGCTGGCACACGGTCACCGTGGACGGCCATGACGTCGCCGCCGTCGACGCCGCCTACCGCGAGGCCGCGTCGATCCGGGGCCGGCCGACCGCCGTGCTGGCCCGCACCCTCAAGGGCAAGGGCGTCGCCGCGGTCGAGGACAAGGAGGGGTTCCACGGCAAGCCGCTGCCCGACGCCGAGCGGGCGGTCGGGGAACTCGGCGGAGTGCGGTCCGCGCGGATCGGGGTGGCGCTGCCCGCCGGGAGCAGGCCCGGAGAGCGGCCCGAGCCGCGGAAGGTGCCCTGGCCGTCCTACGAGGTCGGCGACCTGGTCGCCACCCGGGCCGCCTTCGGGGATGCCCTCGCCGCGCTCGGCTCCGAACGGGACGACGTCGTCGTGCTGGACGGGGAGGTGGGGGACTCCACCAAGGCGGAGGCGTTCGCCGAGGCGCACCCCGAGCGGTACTTCGAGTGCTACATCGCCGAACAGCAACTCGTCGCCGGGGCCATGGGGTTGCGGGCGCGCGGGTTCGTGCCGTTCGCGGCGACGTTCGCCGCGTTCCTGACGCGGGCGCACGACTTCGTGCGGATGGCGGCCGTCGGGGGGCTCGCGGTCCAGCTGTGCGGGTCGCACGCGGGGGTCTCGATCGGGCAGGACGGGCCGTCTCAGATGGGGCTTGAGGATCTGGCGATGATGCGTGCCGTGCACGGGTCGACGGTCCTGCATCCGTGCGACGCGCATCAGACGGCCCGCCTGGTGCGGGAGATGGCCGCGCTGCCCGGGATCGGGTATCTGCGGACGTGCCGTTCACCGATGCCGGTGCTGTACGGGCCCGACGAGGAGTTCCCGGTCGGCGGGTCGAAGGTGCTGCGGTCGGGGCCCGACGACCGGGTGACGGTGATCGGTGCCGGGGCCACTGTCCACGAGGCGCTGAGGGCGGCGGAGGCGCTGGAGGAGGTGGGGGTCGCGGTGAGAGTGGTCGACATGTACTCCGTGAAACCCGTGGACGAGGTGGTGCTCAGGGCGGCGGCCGTGGACACCGGGTGTCTGCTGACCGTCGAGGACCATCGGCCCGAGGGGGGCCTCGGCGACGCGGTCGCCGCCGCCTTCGCCGACGGGGGGCCGCAGCCGAGGCTGGTGCGGCTCGCGGTGCGGGGGATGCCGGGGTCGGCTTCGCCGGAGGAGCAGATGAGGGGGGCCGGGATCGACGCGGCGGCTGTCGCGGCGGCGGTGATGCCACTGGCCGGGAAGGTGGTGGTGCCGTGAAGCGGGCGGCTGCCCGTCGTCGTATCTAGGTCGGCTTCTGTCCTAGATCGGTGTCAGAGTGGTCGGAGAGCCGGTCGACCGTACGGATGGAGTACCCCGTGAGCCGTCACGTCCAGATCACCTTCGATGCCCATGAGCCGCGCGCCCTCTCGGAGTTCTGGCGTGAGGCGCTCGGGTATGTCACGCCGGCGCCGCCTGGGGTGGAGCTTGCCGACGGGGCCGATGTGTGGGCGGCGTGGCACGAGTTCCTGGGGAAGGTCGGGGTTCCCGAGGCGGAGTGGGAGTCGAAGGCCGCCATCGAGGACCCGGAGGGGCAGGGGCCCCGGGTCTTCTTCCAGCGGGTCCCTGAGGGGAAGACCGCGAAGAACCGGGTCCACCTCGACATCCGCGCCGCCCCCGGCCTCACGGACGACGCCCGGACGGTCGCCCTGGAGGCCGAGGCCGCGCGTCTCGTCGCCCTCGGCGCGACCGTCCTGCGCCGTGACCCCGGCCAACCTCCGCTGAGCGGTGGCTTCCTGGTCATGGCCGACCCCGAGGGCAACGAGTTCTGCCTCGATTAGAGGTGTCAGCTCGCGGCGGTGATGTTCACCATCCACGGCACCCCGAACCGGTCCGTGCACATGCCGAAGACGTCGCCCCACATCTGCTTGTCGAGGGGGACGGAGACCGTGCCGTCGGCGGAGAGCCGCTCCCACCAGCCGCGCAGCTCCGCGTCGTCGTCACCGCTGAGGCTGATGGAGTAGCGGTGCTCGGCGGGCCCGGGCATGCCGGGCGGGGAGTCGGCGGCCATCAGTGTGAAGCCGGCGGGGGTCTCCAGCATGCCGTGCATGATCTTGTCGGTGAAATCGGGGCCGGCCTCCTGGCCGAAGGAGCCGTACGTGTTCAGCGAGAGCGTGCCGCCGAAGACCTGCTCGTAGAACTCCAGTGCCTGACGGGCCTCGCCGGTGAACGTGAGGTACGGATTGAGTCGAGAAGCCATGGGAGCCTCCAGGAAGTGCGGTTGTCCGCACCGTAACGCGACCCACTGACAACGGCCCGCCGACGTCGGTCCGGGGCCCGTTGTCAGTGGCGGCGGTTAGCTTGGGCCGCATGCCGAACTCGTCGTACCTCTGCTCCTGCGACCAGCCCGTGCTCTACCCGTCGAGCCAGGCCGGCGGCTTCGACCCGCGCACCGGGGTCATCGCCACCGACGCCCAGGCCGTCCCCCTGCTGTGGCTGGCCATGTTCCGCCCGGACGACCTGGTGACCGAGGTCTTCACGTTCGAGGAGGACGCCGACGACGGGGACGACGCCGACGAGGACGACGTGATCGAGGCGACGGCCCCGCTCGCCCCCAAGTCCCGCGCCCTCGCCCGGCTCGACGCGGCCCTCCCCGCGCTGGCCCGCCTCTTCCCGGCCGAGATCCCCCTCGACGCCCACGCGGCGCTCCTGCGCGAGGCGGTGGAGAGAGCGCCGGGCGCGTACGTGACGATCGAGCTGGACGAGATAGCGGGGCTGTGGGAGGGCGAGGAGGAGGGGTCGTTCGTACCGGCGCTGACGGGGGCGCTGGCGGCGTTCGAGACGGCGGGCGGGGCGGCGGGGGCTGCCGTCCCCGTGGGAGGAGACGCACCGGCGGCTGCCGGGTTCGCGGCGGGCGACGAAGCGGACCCCGCCGCGCTCGACGCGGCCCGCGCCCACCTCCTCGCCCTCACCCGCCTCCGCCCCGCTCACCCCTTCCCGCCCGCCCGCCTCCTCCTCGACACACCCGAGGCCACCGGGGACGACCACTGGAACCTCGTCCGCCTCCTCGGCTCCACGTTCGGCCGCGAAGTCCCCTGGGAGGGCGGGGATGTCACACCAGTCGCCGCAGAATCCGCTCCTTGACCTGCGTGAACGGCGGGTAGGCCACCCGCAGCGGGTCGAGCAGGAGCGGCTTGTCCAGCACCGCCTTGTGGTGGCTGAACGTGTCGATGGAGTGCGCCCCGTGGTACCGCCCCACCCCGCTCTCCCCGACCCCGCCGAACGGCAGCCCGGGGACGGTCAGATGGGCGTTGGGCACCCCGAAGGCCAGCGCCCCGGAGGACGTCTCGGCCTCGATCCGCTTCTTGGACCGCGAGGACCCGACGAACGCGTACAGCGCGAGCGGCTTGTCCCGCCCGGTGACGAAGGAGATCGCCGCGTCGAGGTCGGGCACCCGCACGATCGGCAGGACCGGCCCGAAGATCTCCTCCCGCATGACCCCCGACTCGGGCGAGACGTCGGCGAGGACGGTCGGCGCGATGAACAGCGACTCCTTGTCGCTCTCCCCGCCGACGACGGTCCGCCCGTCCCCGAGCAGCCCGGTGAGCCGCTCGAAGTGCCGCTCGTTGACGATCCGCCCGTAGTCCGCGCTCTCGGCGGGCCGCTCTCCGTACATCTCCCGGACGGCCGCCGCGAGATGCCCCTCGATCTCGGCCCCGGCCTCCCCGACCGCGAGGACGTAGTCGGGGGCGACACAGGTCTGCCCGGCGTTCATGAACTTCCCCCAGGCGATCCGCCGCGCGGCGGTCGCGAGGTCGGCGCCGGGCTCGACGATCGCCGGGGACTTCCCGCCCAGCTCCAGGGTGACCGGCGTGAGATGACGCGCGGCGGCGGTCATCACGATCCGGCCGACCGCGCCGTTGCCGGTGTAGAAGATGTGGTCGAACCGCTGCTCCAGCAGCTCGGTCGTCTCCGGCACCCCGCCCTCGACGACGGCCACCGCCTCCGGGTCCAGCACCTTCGGCAGCCAGTGCGCGAGCGCCGCCGAGGTCGCCGGGGCCAGCTCACTGGGCTTGACGACCGCGCAGTTGCCCGCGGCGAGCGCGCCGACGAGCGGGGCCAGCGCCAGCTGGAGGGGGTAGTTCCAGGGGCTGACGATCAGCACCGTACCGAGCGGCTCGCGCACCGTCCGGGCGCGGGCCGGGGCCAGCGAGAGCGGGACGCCGACGCGGCGCGGGCGCATCCAGCGGCCGAGGTGGCGCAGCGTGTGGTCGATCTCGTTGACGACGAAGCCGAGTTCGGTGAGGTACGACTCCAGGGGGCTCTTGCCGAGGTCGGTGTGGAGCGCGTCCGAGAGCTCGCTCTGGCGGTCGATCAGCAGGCCGCGCAGCGCGCGGAGCTGCTCCCTGCGCCAGGCGGCGGGGCGGGTGCGGCCGGTCGCGAACGTGGCGTGCAGCCGGGAGACGGTCGCGGCGGCGTCCGGCGCGGCTGGGGCGTCGGATATGGAGTGGGTGTCGAGGCGCATACCGTCAGGGTATACGAAACGAAATTGTTTCGTTTCGTATATGTGTATCCTCGTCCCATGACCGCAGCCCTCCCCGACCTCACCGACCGCCTCCTGGAACAGCTCCACCGCCCCGAGGGCGACCTGCTGGAGCGCGACGCCGTCTGGAACCTCTCCCAGACCCTCCAGCACTGCACCCAGACCGTCCGCTACTCGGTCACCGGCTACCCCCGCCTCAAGCCCGCCCTGTTCCGGGCCACCGCGGGCGCCCTCGCCAAGAAGGTCTTCCTGAGCCGCGGAGCGACGAAGCACTCCCTCGCCGCCGAGATAGACGGCGCCCCACCCCTGCGGGCCGACCTCCCGGTCGCCGAGGCCGCCGCCGACCTCGTCTCGGCCGTCGCCCTCTTCACCGAGCACACCGGCCCGCACGCCCCCCACCCCGCGTACGGCGCCTGCACGCACGACGAGTTCGCCCGCCTGCACGCCTACCACCTCGCCGAACACCTCCCGGGCCTCACCGGTGTCCGTCACTGACCCGGCGCCCGCCCGCCCGGGCCGACGCGGTCGGCCCAGGGACGCCGGCCGCGACCGCGCCCTCCTCAAGGCGACCCTCGCGGTCCTCGCCGAGAACGGGTACGGCGGCCTGACCACCGCCGCCGTCGCCGCCCGCGCCGGCGTCTCCACCGCGACGCTCTACCGCCGCTGGTCCTCCAAGGAGGAGCTGGTCCTCGCGGCGGCGGCGGCCTTCACCGAGGACCTGGAGCAGCGCCCCGACACCGGCACCCTGGAGGGTGACCTCCGCCTCCTCCTGCGTGACAAGGCCACCGGCCTGACCGGCGAGAACGGCCGCCTCCTGCGCGCCCTCATCGGCGAGGCCGCCCACAACGTCCCCCTCGCCGAGGCCCTCACCGGCGCCTTCATGCGGCCCGTGCGGGACCGCGTCGAGGAGGTCGTACGACGCGCCGTCGACCGCGGCGAGATCGCCCCCGTCCGGGACGCCGACCTGGTCGCGGACTTCGTCATCGGCCCGATGGTCAGCCGCCTCCTGCTCACCGCCCGGCCCACGGAGCCGGACGACGCGGAGGGCGTCGCGGACCGGCTGCTGCCGTTCCTGCTGCGGGCTGTGGGCGGCTGAGGGCGGGTGCCGGGCTGGCTCAGGGTGCCGCGAGCGGTGAGCGCGGCTTCGGGTGGCCCGCCAGGCCGCCGTCCGGGACCGACACCCCGCCGTCCACGACGAGCGCGTGCCCCGTGACGTACGAGGCGGCGGGGGAGGCGAGGAACAGGACCGAGCCGGTGATCTCCTCGACCGTCGCCCACCGGCCCAGCGGGACATGGCCCATCAGCCACTCCGACAGCGCGTCCGTCCCGCTCGCGAACGTCGTCATGTCCGTCAGCGTCCACCCCGGGCAGACCGCGTTCACCCGGATGCCCTGCCGCGCCCAGCCCACCGCGAGACTCCTGGCCAGCGACACCTGGGCCGCCTTCGTCGCCGCGTACGAGTCGAGGAGCGGGGCGCCGAGGAGCGCCGCCGTCGACGACATCAGCACCAGGCTGGCCCGCTCGGACTCGGCGAGATACGGGTGGGCCGTCCGGCACAGCGCCGCCGTCGCGTCGAGGTTGACGGCGATCACCCGGTCCCACGCCCGCTCGGGCAGGTCCTGCAACTGCACGAGCAGCATCCCGCCGCCGTCGTCCGCCGGGGTCACGCCCGCGTTGTGCACGACGACGTCGAGCCCCCCGAGCGCCTGCGCCGCCCGCTCCACCAGCTCCGCCGCGACCCCCACCGCCTCCAGGTCCCCGGCCAGCGCCGTCGCCTTGCGGCCCCGGTCCTCCACCGCCCGCACGGTGTCCGCCAGCGCGGCCGTCGTCCGCGCGGTCACGGCGAGGTCGCACCCCGCGTCGGCGAGCGCCACCGCGACCGCCTTGCCTATGCCCCGCGAGGCACCGGTGACGAGCGCGCGGGCGCCTTCGAGACGGAAGAGATCAAGGGACGAGGTCATGGGGGAGTCCTCTCGGAGAAGTGGGGGAGCGGGAGGCTTCGGGCGGCGCGGATCAGAGGGGGAGGGCGCCACGGCAGGCGCGTCGGGACATCCCGTGTCCTGCGCCGCTCACGTCCCGGCAGAGGGCGCGGCGGACCATCGCGCGCGCCGTCGATGCGCACTGCGAGAGACCGCCCGCGCGGACACATCCTGAGCCTGTACGACGCCGGCCCCGCGCGGCGGCCGTACCGCTGACCGGTGTGTTGAACAGCAGCGGACGTTGAACCGTCCGCCGGGGGTGACCGTGCGACGACTCCGTACACCCAACCGCGCCCTGCGCGCGCTCCTCGCCGAGGCCGGCTGGTCCGGCGCGCGCCTCGCCCGCGAGGTCAACTCCCTGGGCGCCGCCCAGGGGTTCACCCTGACCTACGACCGGACGACGGTGTCCCACTGGCTGTCCGGCACCCGGCCCCGGCCCCCCGCACCGGAGCTGGCGGCCCAGGTGCTGTCGGCCCGGATCGGCAGACGGGTGAGGGCGGTCGACGCCGGGCTCGCGCAGGCAGGCGTCCGGGTGCCGGGGGAGAGCGGGGCGGAACTCCTCGACGCGGCGCTGAAGCGGGCCGGGCGGTGGGACGTGTACGCGCCGGGGGAGCCCGGCGACGGGGGGAGCGGTCCAACTCCCTTCTCGTACGCGCCCGATGGCGTCCGCGTCGGCATGGCGCACGTCGAGTCCGCGCGCCAGCTCCTCGCCGCCCTCTCCCGCAGCGACGACGTCTTCGGGTCCGGGGCCGTGCGGGAGCCGCTCGGGAGGTTCCTGGGCGCCGTGGTGCTGCCCTGGCTGCGCGCGGCCGTGCCGCCCGGCGTGCGGCGTGAACTGTTCGAGGTGGCCGCGCAGTTGGCGTACCTGTGCGGGTTCGTCGCGTTCGACGGCGGGCGGCACGCGCTCGCCCAGCGGATGTACGGGGCCGCCGCGCGGCTGGCGGAGGAGGCGGGCGACCGGGCCGGGCGGGCGGTCGCGCTGCGCGGACTGAGCGTGCAGGCCCACCAGTTGGGGTACGCCGCCCGGGCACGGGACCTCGCGGAGGAGGCCGCACGGGTCGGTGTGCGGTACGCGCCCTCGCGGCAACATGCCTTCTTCCTCGGCCAGTTGGCGGTCGCGCAGGCCGCGTCCGGTGACCCCGGCTACCTCGTGCGGCTGGCCCAGGCCGAACGGTGCCTCGAACGGGCGGGCGGCGCGGGCGAGTTGCCGGTCGGCGCGTTCCACCCCGGCGCGCTCGCCCTGCAACAGGCGTACGTCCACCGCGCGCGAGGCGACCACCGGGCGACCGTACGCGCCCTGGAGACGTCGTTGCGGCACCGGCCCCCGGACGAGCGCCGCTCCACGGCCATCACCCTCGCGGACCTGGCGCTGACCCACCTCGGCGTCGGCCACCTCGACCGGGCCTGCGCGGCGGCCCACACGTTCCTCGACCTCCACCCCGCCGTCACCAGCGCCCGCGTCGACACCCGCCTGCACACGCTCCTGGCCGGGCTGCGCCCGCACGGCCGCGACCGGGCGGCGCGAGGGGTCCTGGAACGGGCCCGGGAGACACGAGCCCGCTGAGGACGCACGCCCCTGGGCCTGTGTCACGCACCGTACGGCGGCTCCTCCGGACGGGTCGTCCGGCGCACCAGGTCCGCCCACACCGCGCGCAGCCGCGTCACCGGAACCGTGTGCTCGGGCAGGTGGTCCAGCGCCTCGAAGGCCAGGAACGACAGGAGCGCGCGGGCCAGCAACTCGTGGTCGCCGACGACCCCCGACTCCCTCAGCAGGACGCGGACGTGCGCATGGAACGCCCGCCCCGACCCGGAGCAGATGCGCAGCTCCGGCAGCAGCTCACGGGCGAGGGCCGAACCGAGGTCGCCCTCGGTGACCGTGCGGTCGATGAGCGCGTGCCCGAACGCGACCAGCCGCTCACCGGGCGGCGCACCGGGCCCCAGCGGGGGCGGACCGCACGAGTACGCCTCGATGAAGTCCGCGTCGGCCTCGTCGAGGAGCGCGAGGAGCAGCCCGTCCCGGTCCCCGAACCGCCGGAACAGCGTCCCCTTCCCGACCCCCGCCGCCGAGGCGACCTCCCGCATCGTGACGTGCTCGGGGCCATGGGCGACGATCAGCCGGCGCGCGGCGTCCAGCAGCCGCTCCCGATTGCGCGTGGCATCCGAACGGGAGGTGTCGCAGGCTGCCCCCATCGGCGCGTCCGGCGGACTCGGGGGCGTGAAGCCGCTCTCGGACACCGTTCTCCTCGGGAAAGGGGGCTGGGGACCGCTCAGGCTAACGACCGGAACCCACCCCGGTAAGGACCTTCCGACCGATTTCCGGTTACCCGGTTCGGCCTAGGCCCCCGGCGCCTCCAGCAGCGCCTCCGTCAGGAGTTGTGCGCAGCGTGTCGCCGCCCACGGCAGGCGTCGTGCCGCCGCCGTCTGTACCTGCGCCTCGCGCTGGCGGAACACCGGATGGTCCACGCGGACGTGGGCGAGGCCGGTGTCGTCGAGGTCGCCCAGGTCGCCGACGAGGGCGATGCCGCCGCCCGCGCGGACGAACGCGTACTGCGGGGCGAGCGCGTCGCAGACCAGCGCCGGACGGACGGTGAGTCCTTCGAGGCGTACGCCGATGTCGAACAGCTCGCGCTGGCTGGTCCCCGGACTCGCCAGCGCCAGCGGATACCCGCACAGCTCGGCGAGGCCGATCCGCTCCCGTCCGGCGAGCTCGTGGTCGTACGGGACGAGCGCGGTCACCGGCACGACCACCGCGCACTCGACGCGTACGTCGGCCTGGGGCCCCATCGCGTAGGTGACCGCGAGATCCGCGAGGCCCTCGACGACCCGGCGGGTCGCCTCCTGGCGCTGGACGACGTCGATGCGGAAGGAGACGTCGGGGTGGTCGCGGCGCAGCGCGGCGACCGCGAGGGGCACCAGGCGCTGCGCGAACCCCTCCGAGCAGGCGATCGCCACACTCCGCGCCGCGGCGTCCCCACCCGTCCTCAACTCCTCGACCAGCGCCGCCGATTCGGCCTCCGTGCGGCGCGCGTGGGCCAGCAGCCGAAGGCCCGCCTCGGTCGGCGTCATACCGCGCGGATGCCGGACGAACAGCGCGACCCCGAGCCCCGACTCCAGCCGGGCGATCTGCCGGCTGACCGCCGACGGCGCGACGCTGAGCCCCTGCGCGGCCTCCGTCACCGAACCCGCTCGGGCGACTTCGAGGAAGTACGCCAGGTTCAGCGGCAGCATCTGCACCTGCATCGAATCCTCCGGAGGGTTGCCGAAAAGAGAACGCGGGACGTCACAAACGGCAATGGTCGCAGACCGCGAACCGCCCTACTCTGCTGATGCCACACCTCTCCGAACGGCTGGAGCGACGTGCCCGTGACCCCCGAGAAACTCGCCCGCGCGGCCGAGGAGTTTGTCGACTCCGGAGCCTTCTTCGCCGAGCTCGCGACGATGGTCGCCCACGCCACGGAGAGTGCCCGCCCGGAGGGTCGCCTTGCGTTGGAGGCATACCACGCCGAGGTGCTGACCCCCGCGCTGGAGATCCTCGGCTGCACGGTCACCCGGCACGAGAACCCCTCCCCGGCGGCCGGCCCCTTCCTGGTCGGCCGCCGGGTCGAGGACCCCGCCCTGCCGACCCTGCTGTGCTACGGCCACGCCGACGTCGTCGAGGGCATGGCCGGACGGTGGAGCGAGGACCGCGACCCGTGGACCCTCACGGCCGACGGCGACCGCTGGTACGGGCGCGGCGCGGCCGACAACAAGGGCCAGCACCTCGTGAACCTCGCCGCGCTGCGGCTGCTCCTCGCCGAACAGGGCTCCCTCGGCTTCAACCTGACGTTCCTCTTCGATCCCGGCGAGGAGATCGGCTCCCCGGGGCTCGCCGAATTCGCCGCCGCCCAGCGGGAGTTGCTGCGGGCGGACGTCCTGCTCGGCTCCGACGGGCCGCGCCTGGACGAGTTGACGCCGACGCTGTTCCTCGGCGCGCGCGGCGGCGTACAGCTCCTGCTCGACGTCGATCTGCGGCCCGGCGCCCACCACTCCGGCAACCGGGGCGGTGTCCTGCGCAACCCGGCGACCACCCTCGCGGGGGCCATCGCCACCCTCGTCGACGGGCACGGCCGCATCCTCGTCCCCGAACTGCTGCCGCCGCCGGTCGGGGACGAGGTGCGGGAGGCGCTCGCCGGGATCGAGGTCGACGCCGACCCGCACTGGGGCGAGCCGGGGCTGACGCCCGCCGAACGGCTCTACGCCTGGAACACCCTCGAAGTCCTCGCGATCTCCGCCGGGGACACCGACCGGCCCGTGGGCGCGATCCCCGGCCGGGCCCGCGCGGTCCTCCAACTGCGGCACGTCGCCGGCACCGACGTGGAGAACGCCGCCGCGGCCGTCGCCGCGCACCTCGGCTCCCACGGCTACTCGATGATCGACGTCAGCACGCGCGGCACGTACCCCGCGAGCCGTACGCCGCTCGACGACCCGTGGGTGAGCTGGGCCCGGCCCGTCCTCGACCGCGCCGCCGGGCGGCCCGTCGCCGTCCTCCCCAACATCGGCGGCGGGCTGCCCAACGCGGTCTTCCGGGACGTCCTCGGCCTGTCCACGCTCTGGCTCCCGCACTCCTACCCCGGCTGCCGCCAGCACGCCACCGACGAACACCTGCCCGTGTCCATCGCCCGTGAAGGGCTCGTCCTGACCGTGGGCCTCCTGCACGCCCTCGGCCACCCGACACCGGACCATCCGCTCCCGGTCCGCGCGTAGTACCCGTAATACCCCCGGTACCCGGTGCGGGGCGCGGCCCCCGTAGTACCCGTAGCCCCCACCGGGCGGACCCTGTCATACCCGTAGTACCTCCGGCTCCCGCACCCACCCGCGCACCCCACCCCGAGCCCCTCCCCGCCTCGGCCCGCCGGAAGGACCTCCCGCCATGACCGCTCCCGCGCCCCAGCCCACCCGGACCCCCGCCCCCGTCCCCCGCGCCACCACCAGAGCCGTCGCCGCCGCGACCATAGGCAACGCCCTCGAATGGTTCGACCTCGCCGTCTACGCCCTGATGGCCGCCCACATCGGCCGCACCTTCTTCCCCGGCGACGATCCCGGCGTCCAACTCGTCCAGGCGTACGCCGTGTTCGGTGTCACCTACCTGATCCGCCCCCTCGGCGGACTCCTGCTCGGCGCCTACGCGGACCGGCACGGCCGCAAGAAGGCCCTGATGCTGTCGATCCGGCTGATGGTCCTCGGCACGCTCATGCTGGCCGTCATGCCCGGCCACGGCACCCTCGGCATCGCCGCGACCGTCGGCGTCGTCGTCGCCCGGCTCCTCCAAGGGTTCGCGGCGGGCGGCGAGTTCGGGGCGGCGACCTCCTTCCTCGTCGAGCAGGACGAGCGCCGCAAGAGCTTCCTCGGCAGCTTCCAGTTCGCGAGCCAGGGGCTGTCGACGCTGATGGCCGCCGGGTTCGCGGCCGGCCTCACCGCCGTCCTGAGCACCTCGCAGATGGACGCCTGGGGCTGGCGCGTCCCCTTCGTCTTCGGGCTGCTCATCGGCCCCGTCGGCTACTTCGTCCGCCGGTACGTCGAGGAGTCCCCGGCGGTCGTCCGCGAGCCGCAGGAGAGGTCCCCGATGGTGACGGTGTTCCGCGACCACTGGCGGGGCCTGCTGATCGCCGGTGGAGTCCTCGTCGTGTCGACGGCCGTCAACTTCATGCTCCAGTACCTCCCGACGTACGGCATCGACGAACTCGGCCTCGACGACTCCCTCTCCTTCACCGCCCTCCTCATCGCCGGGGCCGTCCTCACCTTCGTCACCCCCGTGGTCGGTCTCCTCGGCGACCGGTACGGGCGGCTGCGCCTGATGGTTCCGGCCGCGCTGCTCCTCGGCGCCTCGGCGGTGCCCCTGTTCATGTGGCTCACCGCCGCCCCCTCGTTCATGACCCTCGCCCTGTGCACGACGATCCTCGGCCTCCTCAAGGCCCTGTACTTCGGCACGCTCCCGTCGGTGATGGCCGACGCGTTCCCGCCGCACGCACGGGCCACCGGACTGTCGTTCAGCTACAACACGACCGTCGCGGTCTTCGGCGGATTCACCCCGACGATCGCCGCCGCGCTCACGCAGGCGACGGGGTCGGGGGTGGCGCCGGGCTACTACCTGCTGGCGACGGCACTGTTGAGCGTGGCGGCGCTGGGCGCGGCGGTGCGGGTGGGAGGCATCCGCTGAGGGAGGGGCGACCTCACGAGGACGCGCGGGCCGGCGCGGCGCCGGGGACACACGGCCGGGCCGGCCCACGGCTGTCGCCGGGCGGGCCCGACCGGCCGCAGAGGCACCCCACCCACCGGCCCCGCACTCGGACCCCGCACGCCGACCCCACCCACCGGACCCCGCACGCCAGCCCCACACCGACCCCGCCCCCGGCCACGCCCCCGGCCCCACCGGCTCACCCGCCGCCCCGCCCTGCCGGTATCCTCCGGCGCCATGACCACCCCCCTGCCCCGCATCACCGACGCCCACCGCCGCGCCCTCCTGACCACCCGTCACCGCCTCACCCCGGCCCTGCGCGCCGCCACCCCCGAGGAGGCCGCCGGCTCCGTGCTGGCCCTGCACGCGACGGACCCGGCGAGCGTGTACCTCTCGGCGGCGGCACGGCAGAGCGAGCCGTCCGTGGGCGAGTTGGAGCGGGCCCAGTACGAAGACGGCACGCTGGTACGGATGTTGTGCATGCGGCGCACGGTGTTCGTGGTGCCCCGCGACCTCGCCCCCGTCGTCGACGCGGCAGCCGCCCGCCCGGTCGCCGCCCGGCTGCGCCGGGACCTCCTCAAGGTGCTCGCCGAGCAACTCGGCTGGGACGAGGACAGGTTCACGGCCGTCGAACGCGTGGTCGCCGACGCGCTCACCGGACTCGGCGAGGCGACGGCCGCCCAGCTCTCCGCCGCCGTACCCGAGTTGAGCGAGCGCATCGTGCAGGCGCCCGGCAAGAAGTACGAGGCGCGGCCGAAGATCGCGAACCGGTTCCTCGGCGTCATGGCGGCCGAGAACAGGATCAGGCGCGGGCGCCCGCTGGGGAGTTGGGCGTCCTCGCAGTTCCGCTGGCGGCCGGTCGAGCCGTACCCGGAGCTGCCGGCGGCCGAGGCCCGCGCGGCGCTCGTCACCCGGTACCTGGAGGTGTTCGGACCGGCGACCACCGAGGACGTCAAATGGTGGACGGGCTGGAACCTCACCGAGACCCGCAAGGCCCTCGCGGAGACCGGCGCCCTGGCCGTCGCCCTCGACCACGGCACCGGCCACGCCCTCCCCGCCGACCTCGAAACACCCGCCCCCGTCGAGCCCGGTATCGCCCTGCTGCCAGCCCTCGACCCCACCTCGATGGGCTGGCGGCAGCGCGACTGGTACCTCCAACCCGCCCACGCCGCCGACCTGTTCGACACCAACGGCAACATCGGGCCGACGGTCTGGTGGGACGGCAGGATCGTCGGCGCCTGGTCCCAGCGCCAGGACGGCGAGATCGCCACCCACCTCTACGACCGCGACGTCAGCGGGAGCGGCCTCAAGGCCGAGACCGAACGCCTCGCCGCGTTCTACGGCGACGTCCGCACCCGCCCGAGCTTCGGCATCCCCCTCGAACGGCGCCTGTACGACGGCACCGCCTGAAGTCCCCCGGCGCGAAACGGGGTTGCCCTCCGCATGGCGCAAGACCCCCGTGACCGGTGAGAATTCTGCGAAGCACGCTTTCGCCCGAGACGTGAACGATAAGGTTCCCAGCATGAACGCGCGGTTGGCTTTGCTCGGCACGGTAGGTCCCGGCATCCCGGAGAGCGAAGTCTTCCGACTGGCCCTCCAGCACGCCGTCGCCGAGCTGGGCGCCCTCGGTGGCACGATCCACCTGCGCGGCCTCAAGTCCCCCCTGCGCATGGTCTCCTCCACCGGACTGCCGACCTCCCTCACCCGCGCCTGGGAACTCATCGACCAGGACAGCCGGGTCACCCCCGCCCGCGCCCTGCACCGGGGCAGCGGCGTCTGGGACCCTCTCCCCGGAGACGCGGACGCCGCCTGGCCCGGCACCGGACTCGCCGCCCTGCCGCTCTACCGGGGCGAGCACAGCATCGGCGCGCTCACCCTCCTCACCGGCGACTCCGGACAGCCGACGGCCGCGCAGTGGTCGTACCTGCGCGCCCTGGTCGCCTGGGCCGAGGAGCGCATGGGACAGGCCCCGCCGCTCACGCCCCGCCCGCGCGGCGGACAGCACGCCGGACTGCGCGAGGCCCTCAAGGAGGCCCGGGTCGGCTCCTGGGACTGGGACCTCGGCAGCGGCGCCCTGATCTGGGACGAGGCGGCGATGGAGCTGTACGGCACCCGCCCCGCCGACTTCACCGGCCACATCGACAGCTGGATTCGCGTCGTCCACCCCGACGACCTCGCCCCCACCCTCGCCCTCGCCGAACGCGCCGTCCGCGACCACGACGTGTTCGAGGCCGAGTACCGGGTCCGCCGGCTGGACGGCGGCTGGGGCTGGACCCGCACCCGCGGCAAGGCGACGTACCGCGCCGACGGCGAGCCGGACCGGCTGATCGGCATGGGCTGGGACAGCGACGACTCCCGCCCCGGCCGCGACGCCCTCGGCCGCGCCCTGCGGCACATGAGCGACGGCTTCCTCTCCGTCGACGACGACTGGCGGATCACCTTCGCCAACGTCGAGGCCGAACGCACCCTCGGCCTCACCGAGGAGGAGCTCTTCGGCCGCATGCTGTGGGACGTCCCCGCCGTCCGGCACGTCCCCGGTCTCGAACAGCGCTGCCGCAAGGCCGCCGCCGAGGAGAGACCGACCGAGTTCGACATCCACCCCAGCGACACGTGCCGCCGTTTCCACCTGCGCCTGGTCCCCGGCCCCGACGGCCGCACGCTCTACTTCACGGACGTCACCGAGAAGCGCCGGCTCGCCGACGAACGCCGCGCCGGGGAGCGCGCCGCCTCCCAGCGGGCCGCGCGGATCGCCGAGCTGACGGCCGCCCTCGCCAAGGCGACCACCTCCCAGGACGTCGTCGACGCGGTCGCCCGCCGGGTGCTGCCGCCGTTCGCCGCCGCCGGGCTCCTCGTCCAGGTCATCGAGGACGACCGGCTGCACAACGTCGGCGCCGTCGGCTACCCCGAGGAGTTCCTCGCCGAGGTCGACGGCCGCCGCCGCGTCCCGCGCGACCCCTCCTGGGACGCCGTCACCCACGGCACCCCCCTGTTCCTCTCCTCCGTCCGCGAACTCGTCGAACGCGCACCCCAGTTGACGGGCATGCCGGAGCGCGCCGGGAAGCAGGCGTGGGCGTTCCTGCCGCTCACCGCGTCCGGCACGACCTTCGGGATCTGCGTCGTCGCCTTCGACCGCCCGCGCCGCCTCACCGACGAGGAACGCACCCTGCTGGCCACCATCAGCGCCCTCGTCGCCCAGGCCCTGGACCGCGCCCGCCTCTACGACGCCGAGCACACCCGGTCCCGCGAACTCCAGCGCAGCCTCCTGCCGGACGCGCTGCCCGACCTGCCCGCCTGCACCGCCGCCGCCCGCTACCTCCCGGCCGGCCAGGGCATGGACGTCGGCGGCGACTGGTACGACATCATCCCGCTCTCCGGCGGCCAGGTCGCCCTCGTCGTCGGCGACGTCATGGGACACGGCCTGCCCGAGGCGGTCACCATGGGGCGGCTGCGCACGGCCGTCCACACCCTGGCCGACCTCGAACTCCCGCCCGACGAGATCATGGGCCACCTCAACGACATCGTGAGCGCGATGGGCGAACGCTCCTACGTCACCTGCCTGTACGCCCTGTACGACTCCACCACCCAGACCTGCTCACTGGTCCGCGCCGGGCATCCGCCGCCGGCGCTGGTCCACCCCGACGGCACCGTCCACTTCCCCGACACCGTCGTCGACCCGCCGCTCGGCGCCGCGAAACCGCCCTTCGAGACCGTCGAACTCGCCGTCCCCGAGGGCAGTCTGCTCGTCCTGTACACCGACGGCCTCGTCGAGTCCGCGACCCGCGAGGTCGACCAGGGCATGGCCGACCTCGGCCGGCTCCTGCGCGCCGCGCACCGCGACGGCACCGCCGCCGACCTGGAGGCCCTGTGCGACCGGCTGACCTCCGGACTGCTGCCCGCCGACCAGCAGGCCGCCGACGACGCCGCGTTCCTCGTCGCCCGACTGCACGCCCTGCCCGCCGAGAAGATGGCCTCCTGGTGGCTCCCGGACGACCCGAAGGCCGCCGGACAGGCCCGCGGGCATGTCCGCGAACAGCTCACCGCCTGGCACCTCGACGACCTCATCCCGACCACCGAACTCCTCGTCAGCGAACTCGTCGGCAACGTCGTACGGCATGCCCGGGGGCCCTCCCGGCTGCGCCTCCTGCACGACACGCACCTCGTCTGCGAGGTCTTCGACGGCAGCCTCACCATGCCCCGCATCCGCCGGGCCACCGACACCGACGAGGGCGGGCGGGGGCTCCAGCTCGTCACCGCGCTCACCCACCGCTGGGGAACCCGGTACACCGCCACCGGCAAGTGCATCTGGACCGAACAGCCGCTGAACGCGCCGGAGATACTCCCCGGGTTCGCGGACTTCGACGGGGACCTGGACAAGCTGCCGTTCGGGGACGACTGGTAGACGCGGGCGCTCAGTAGGCTGGCCCCATGCGTATCTCCGTCTCCTCCGACATGGACGACCCCGTCGCCCGCGCCCTTCTCGCCCAGTTGCGCGGGCGTGGCCATGAGGTGATCGCGCACGGGGCGCTGCGCGAGGGGGCCGACCCGCAGTGGGCGGTCTGCTCGGAGGCCGCCGCGCGGGACGTCGCCGAGGGCCGGGCCGACCAGGCCGTCGTCTGCTGCTGGACCGGGACCGGGGCGTCCATCGCCGCCAACAAGGTCCCCGGCGTCCGCGCCGCCCTGTGCACCGACGCCTACACCGCCGACGGGGCCCGCCGCTGGAACGACGCGAACGTCCTCGCGCTGGGGCTGCGGCTGACCTCGGAGCCCGTCCTCAAGGAGATCCTGGACGCCTGGTTCACGGCGGAGGCCAGCGAGGACGCCGAGGACCGGGGGAACGTCTCGTACGTGGCCCGGCTCGACCGGCGCTGACCTCAGCGGCGTACGCGCACGACCGCTCTGCCGCTCTCCAGGTCGATCCTCGTGCGGTGCGGGGGCGCGCCGTCCTCCTCGTCGTCCCGCAGGACCAGGGACGACTGGCGCTCCTTCAGTTCGTGCTGCTTGCCCGGCGACAGGGCGGCGTGGAGCTGCTCGAAGCCGGTCGCCGAGATCTGGCCCTGGCGGGCGGAGTTGCGCCAGGGCAGGAGACCGGCCCGCCCGGCCCGCAACAGGAGCTGGTCCGCGAACGCGACCGCCGTCAGCAGCAGGACCAGCCCCGGCAGTGTCATGAAGACGACGAATTCCATGCCGCCCAGTATGGGTCAGCCCACTGACAACGACCCCACCGCACGGTCGAAATAGAGCCGTTCCGCGGGCTCGGCGGGCCGCAGCCCGCGCCGGGCCAGCGGCGCGAACAGCCGGCCGTGCCGCTCCAGCACCTCCCGCGACGGCTGGTCCGCGTCCACCGCGCTCTCGACGGTGACCAGCGGCAGCGACCTCGTCCCCGCGACGACCGTCACCGCCCACCGCTCGACGTCGTCCTCCGCGAGCCGCAGCCGCCGAAATCCCACCCCGGTCACCTCCGCCCAGGCCAGCCGCCGCCGCGACCACGGCCGCAGCACCGTCACCCCGGTGTCGTCGAACCGCACCGCGAACCGCCCGCGCAGCGCGAGGTGCAGCAGCACCGGCAGCCCCAGGCACCCCAGGAGCGCGGGCCCCGCCGGGCTCTCCCCGAACAGGCCGGCCGCCCCCGCCACGGCCATCGCGACCCAGCTCAGAGCGGTCACCCCGCAGAACCACTCCGTACGCAGCGGGCCTTCCAGCACCCGCACCCTGACATCCGTCACACGGCCACCGTAGACCGGTGACACGAACACCGGCATGAGTGTTCCTACTCAGAGGGGGCAGACGGAAATACAGGCACACGCCCAGCTCTTCGGGGCGCACCGGGGAGCGTGAAGGCCCGTAGGACAAGAGGCGGTTGGGACGGGGCGGGGCTCAGGGGCCGCCGTACGGCACCCGGGCCGACGCGGGGCGCACGGCCGGGGCGTCCGGCGCAGAGGCAGGGGCAGGGCGCCGGGGCGCGTGCGCCCTGGCCCGGTCCACCACCGGGCGCCTACTGTGGCGCCACAGCCCTGCGGCGCGGGACCGGCGGGGCATCCCGCACGAGCCGTCGGGACCCCGGCCGCCGCCCCGACCGGCCGGGCCCGCACCCCGGAACCGCACACCGTCGCCGCTCCCGGCCGACGGGGTGCGGACAGCCCGCGCGACAGGCACCACCCGTGACACCGCACGCGCCCTGGCGTCGGCCACCCCGCGCCGCGAGCGCGCGTCGAGAGCATCTGGAGGCCGCTGTGTCCCGACCCCGCATCGCCCTGATCGCCGACCCCACGTCGCCCGAAGGCTGCCGGGACTACCTCGCCGAGGCGGTCGGACTGCTCACCGGAGTCCCGCCCGTGCGCATCGACTCCCGGCACTTCGCCACCGGAGGCGGCGGACAGGCCGAGCGCGACGGCGGCCGGTTACGGCTGCGGGTTCCCGAGGAGGGCCTCGACCTCGTCCCCGACGTCGTCGTCCTCTACGAGATCCCGCCGCACCGACGCGCCGGACTCGCCGGTTTCCAGCGCCTCCTGGAGGAGTGCGACGTCGTCACCCTCGGCACCGGCCCCGACGCCTGGCGCACCGCCACCGAGAAGAACCTCACCGTCGAGCGCTTCCGGCGCGACGGCATCGCCCAGATGGAGACCGTCGTCCTGTCCGCGCCCACCGAGGCCGAGGCCCGCGACGCCTTCGAGGAGCTGGGCGGCGACACCTGGGCCCGCCCCGTCGTCGGCACCGGCGGCAACGACACCTTCCACGTCAACAGCCCGCGGCGGCTCGCCGAGGCGATCGCCTACTACGCCGGGCAGGACACCGACTGGATGCTGTCCCGCGACGCGGGGAACATCACCGCCGACGGGCTGCGCCACCAGTTCCGCGTCTTCGTCCTCGGCGGCCGGATCGTGCACGCCCGCGAACACCTCCAGCCCGAGGACGACACGCCCTGCAACACCTGCCAGGGCGCCACCCCGGTGCACCTCGGGGCGCACGGGCTGCCGGACCGCCTCGCCGAGCTGGCGATCGCCGCGACCGCGTCGGTGGGGCTGCCGTTCGCCGGGGTCGACCTCGCGGCCGAGCACGGCGGCGTCGTCTTCGAGGTCAACGTCCAGCCCGCCTTCGTCGAGGGCGAACTCCCGCTGGTGGCCGTCCCGTACATCGAGGCCCACCTCGAAGCCCTGGAGCTCGCGGGAGGCGTCCGGCACGGCGGGCGGCCGGTGCCGCTGCGCCGGGGAGACAAGCTCCCGTCCCGGTGACGTGATGCGACGGCCGGAGCACCCGACCGACGTGCTCCGCCCCGACCGTCACCGGGACGGGGTCCAACAGCCCTGACGGACAGGGCCGTCGGACCGCAGGACGACAGGAGAAGGCGGCCCGGCCGGGGAGTCGAACCCCGGCCGGGCCGCCGTGTGTGTCTGGGGGGCCGTACCGGACTCAGTAGGGAAGGGTGCGCCCCGACGGGGTCCGCAGGTCCTGCGGCTCCGGTCGGCGGGGTCCACGGGGATGCCTGTTCAACTGCAACCTCTTCACGTCCGCCTCCTCGTCCCCCGCAGCACGGACCGGTTTCGCGTCGTTCCGTGCGCTCGGGCGTGTTGACCTTCTTGGGGCCGGTCATCCCCATCTCACGGCCGGAATATGCCCGCAGGCCGTGTCGAATCTCCGCAGGTCCCGGGGTCGCACCGATGAGCATGCGCCGCCTCTCTTGACGTGTACTTGGCCAAGTGGGTTTATGGGAGCGCTCCCATCTCACTGTCCCGCAGCCTGAACCCTCGGCGCTCACCCACTGGAGCCGCAGTGCGAACAACAGCAACAGCGAGAACGGCAAGAGCCCTCTTCCGGAAAGTACTGGCGGCCCTCCTCGGGGCCCTCCTGCTCGGCGCGCTCGCCCCCGCCGCGGCCCGCGCCGCGGCAACCGCCCCCGGAATCAAGGCGACCGGTCTGCACATCAGCAACGGCCGGCTGCTGGAGTCCAACGGCAACGATTTCGTGATGCGCGGCGTCAACCACGCGCACACCTGGTACCCGGGCCGCCTCAACCAGTCCCTCGCCGACATCAAGGCGTTCGGCGCCAACACCGTCCGTGTCGTCCTCGCCGACGGCCACCGCTGGACCGCCAACACCGCCTCCGACGTCGCCAACGTCATCGCGCAGTGCAAGGCCAACCGCGTCATCTGCGTCCTCGAGGTCCACGACACCACCGGATACGGCGAGGAGTCCGCCGCCGGCACCCTCGACCAGGCCGCCGACTACTGGATCAGTCTCAAGAGCGTCCTCGCCGGCCAGGAGGACTACATCGCCATCAACATCGGCAACGAGCCCTGGGGCAACACCAACCCGGCCGGCTGGACCGCCCCCACCATCGCCGCGATCCAGAAACTCCGCGCCGCCGGATTCCAGCACCTCCTCATGGTCGACGCCCCCAACTGGGGCCAGGACTGGCAGGGCGTCATGCGCGCCAACGCCCAGTCCGTCTACGCCGCCGACACCACCGGCAACCTCATCTTCTCCATCCACATGTACAGCGTGTTCGACACGGCCGCCGAGATCACCGACTACCTGAACGCCTTCGTCACCGCGAAACTCCCCCTCCTCATCGGCGAGTTCGGCGGCCCCGCCGACCAGTACGGCGACCCCGACGAGGACACCATGATGGCGACCGCCCAGCAGCTCAGGCTGGGCTACCTGGCGTGGAGCTGGAGCGGCAACACCGACCCGATCCTCGACCTCGCCCTCAACTTCGACGCGAACAACCTGAGTTCGTGGGGCAAGCGGATCTTCAACGGCGCCAACGGCATCGTCAGCACCTCCAAGGAAGCGACGATCTTCGGCGGCGGCAACCCCGGCGGTGACACCCAGGCGCCGACCGCCCCCGGCACGCCCACCGCCTCCGCGGTGACCGCGAACTCCGTGACGCTGAGCTGGGCCGCGTCCTCCGACAACGTTGGCGTGAGCGCCTACGACGTCGTCCGGGTGAGCGGCGGGACCGAGACGGCCGCCGCCGCGTCGACCACCAACTCGACGACGGTGACCGGGCTCTCGGCCTCCACCGGGTACACGTTCGCCGTCTACGCCCGCGACGCCGCCGGGAACCGCTCCACCCGGTCGGGCACCGTGAACGTCACCACGAGCCCGCCCGCCCCCGGCCAGTCCTGCTCCGTCGGGTACCGGTCGGTCGGCGAATGGCCCGGCGGGTTCCAGGGGGAGATCGTCATCAAGAACACCGACACGACCGCCGTCAACGGCTGGACGCTCGGCTTCTCCTTCGCCGACGGGCAGACCATCAGCAACATGTGGGGCGGGACGGCCACCCAGTCCGGAAGCGCCGTCACCGTGAAACCGGCCGCCTACACCGCCAACATCCCGGCGGCGGGCTCGGTGACCGTCGGGTTCATCGGCAACAAGGGGACCGTGAACAGCGTTCCGGCCTCGTTCACGCTCAACGGCACGACCTGCGCCAAGAGCTGACGGACCCTCATGAGCGGCCGGGGCGCGCGCGGCACGCCCCGGCCCGTCTCACTCCTTGGCCTGCGCCTTCTTCCGCCCCCACCGGGGCATCAGCCGTGAGCGCTCCACCTTCTCCGGCGTCTCCGACGGCGTGTGGTCGCTCCACGACTCGTACCCCGCGAACGGGTCCTCGGCAGGCCGCTGCGCCGGGATCTTCGCACGCAGGGTCAGGGTGTCGAAGTCGGGCAGGGCGTGGTCCGTGACCGACACCGGGAGCATCACGAGGGACGTCGTGCCCGACCGGGCGGCGGACGGCCGCAGTTGGACGCGGACGCCGTGACGGTGGGCCAGCCGGCTCACCACGAACAGGCCCATGTGCTGGGAGGCGGTCTCGTCCGGGGCGGGCGGGTCGGCGAGCTTGCGGTTGATCGTCGCGAAGTCCTCGGGGCGCAGGCCGATGCCCTGGTCGTGGATCTCCACCATCACCCCGCCGTCCGGCAGCCGCGTCGCGAGCACCCGGACCGGGGTCTTCGGGGACGAGAACGTCGTCGCGTTCTCCAGGAGTTCGGCCAGCAGATGCACCAGGTCGGTGACGGCCGGGCCACCGATCTCGACGTCCGGGACGCCCGCCAGCTCGATCCGCTCGTAGCTCTCCACCTCGGAGGAGGCCGCCCGCACCACGTCGACCAGCGGCAGCGGCCGGTCCCACAACTGGCCCGGCCGCTCCCCGCCGAGGACGAGGAGGTTCTCCCCGTTGCGCCGCACACGCGTCGCGAGGTGGTCGAGACGGAAGAGGTTCTCCAGCTGCTGCGGGTCGGTCTCCCGGTCCTCCAGCTCGCCGATCATCGCGAGCTGGCGTTCGACGAGGGACTGGTTGCGGCGGGACAGGTTGGTGAAGATCGCGTTCACCTGTCCCCGCAACCTGGCCTGGACGGCGGCCAGTCGGGCCGCCTCGTGGTGGACGTGGTCGAAGGCGCGGGCCACCTCGCCGATCTCGTCCGTCGAGGTGATCGGGATCGGGGTCACCCGGGGGTCGACGGTGTGCGGGTCGTTCTGCGACAGCCGGCCGATCAGCTCGGGCAGCTGGCGTTCCGCGATGTCGATGGCGGAGGCGCTCAGGCTGCGCATCCCACGGCTGGTGAGGCGGGCCATCCAGGCCGCGAACAGGAACGCCAGCAGGATCGCCGCCAGCACCAGCGCGCCGGTGAGGATCGCGTCGTCGCGCGAACTGTCCGCGATCGCCGTCGCGTTGGTGAGCGCGCCGTCCACCAGCTGCACCTGGACGCTGCGGTAGGCGTCGAAGCCGAGGGTGGAGGACGCGAAGAACGTCTCGGCGGTGATGCCCTCCTCCGCGAGGTCGGCGGCGGACGCCCCGGAGGAGATCCGCTCCACCATCGTCGCGATCGGCGGCGGCGCCACGTACGTCCGCCCGGCCGCCTGCGCCTCGGCGGCGGCCTGCGCGTTGCGTTCCTGGCCGCGCGCCTGCGCCGCCGCGAGGGCCTGCTGGAGGCGGGTCGTGTCGTCGGGGGTGCCCGCCGCCGCGTACTCGCGCAGCGCGACCTGTTCGAGGTAGGCGTACGACCTGAACGCGGTGAGCTGGACGGCGAGTTCGTTCTGCTTGAGCTTGTCGCGGTCGCCGACCAGGAGGTGCGTGCCGATGGACCGGATCAGGGACTCGGCGGCCTGCGTGAGGGAGATGGCGTACAGGGAACGGCCGAAACTGGACTGGTTGGAGCGGCCGTAGCCCAGTTCGTTGGAGATCTCCATCAGGGGGTGCTGGACGGCGTAGTAGCTCTCCTCGGTCTGCACCCCGGACGTCTTGTCCGTGAAGGCCGCCGCCCGGACCTGCGGGAGCTGCCGCTCGCCGGCCCGCACGAGCGCGACCCGGCGCACCAACCGGGCCTCCTGCGGCATGCGCCGGACGGCCTCGGCGAACGCCTTCGCGTCGGCGTCGGTGACCTTGCGCGCCTCGACGACGGCCGCCGCGTCCCGCTCCCCGAGGAGCAGCGGGACGACCGAGACGTCCCGCTCGTTGATGGCGTCGCTCGCGTACTGGCTGGCGGCGCGCACGAGTTCGGCCACCCGGACCGCGTCGTCCGCGTCCCGCCAGGTCTCCAGCGAGTCGTTGACCCGGATGCCGCCGAGGACCAGGGTCACCAGCACCGGGAGCAGCAGCGCGGCCCGAAGCCGCCTGGCCACCGGCCAGTTGCGGGTCAGCGGCTTGCGCGCGGGCTTCTTCGCCGGCTTGCTCACGGGCGTTCTCCGGGGCTCGGCCGCAGGGGCGTCGGCTGAGGTGTTCGGCAAGTGCGTCCCATTCGGTTCCGAGCCGTCACGCGTCCGGGCGGGTGTTGGGGCGGGGCTCGATCTGATCTGGCCAATTCTTAGCATCGAGCGATCGCCGATGTTCATCGTTCGGCCCAAGCCGTCCAAGTTTCACACAGGCCGACCGCTCCCCACGACCGGTGTGTCGGGTCCCCGGCGGTCAGCCGGACCGGAGAGCTTTCCAGGTCGGGCGGTTCACGACACCGGTCACATTCAGCCCCGCCGCGCCCTGGAAACTGCGCACCGCCGCCTCCGTACCGGGCCCGAAGTCCCCGTCCTCGCCGCCTGTTTGATACCCCCGTGCGACGAGCAGGCACTGCGCCTGCCGCACCTTCTTGCCGCTGTCCCCGGGCCCGATGACGGCCTTGCCCGCGTAGTAGTCGCAGCCCGCGGGCTGCGGTTCCGGATCGGTGCTCGGCGACTGCGTGCCCGGTGTGCTCCCGGGGTCGGTCACGCCACCGCTCGGCCCGGCCGTGGCACTCGGCACGACGGGGACGACGCCGTCGTCGGTGGAGACGTCGGGGGTGGGCGCGGGGACGCTCACGTCCGGTGCGGTGCCGGCCTTCGGTCCGGTGCGCTCACCGGAGATCGTCTTCGCGCCGCTCGGCTCCTGCGACGCCGACGCCCCGGCCGAGGCGGGGGTGGTGGCGCCTCCGTCGGCGGTCACGACACTGCGGCCGGGCGGAGCGGCGGACGCGGGGGTGCCCTGCCGGGTGAGGACGAAGGTACCGGCCGCCACCGCGCACAGGGAGACCCCGGTGGTGGCGATGATCAGACGCTTCCTGCGCCTGCGGCCGGTCCCGCCGAGGAGGGGTTTTCGCTGTTCGGTCCGGCTCGCGTCCTGTTCCGCCTGGCTCGTGTCCTGTTCCGCCCGGCTCGGGTCCGGTGCGGCCGGCGGTGTGCCTGGTGCTTCGCCCGGTTCCGCCGCCCCGTACGCCAGCGACCCGGGCGTCTGCGCCACCCCGCCGTTCTCGACGGGCGGGATGACGGCGGCGTCGGGGGCGGGCCGGCTCAGGGGTCCCCGGGGAGGCGTCGCGCCGAGCGGCGGACGGTGGCCCCGGGGGCGCAGCAGGGGGACCCGGTCGACGGGCATGGCGTGCAGGACGTCGTACGCCTCGCGGAGTCCCCGGACCCGGGTGTGCAGCGGCTCGGGCCAGTCGGGGGAGGTGACGTGCGGGGCGGCGGACGCGGTCAGGGCCCGCGGGGTGGGGCGCTCGGCGGGGTCCTTGGCGAGGCAGGAGGCCAGCAGGGCGCCGAGCGCCGGGTCGGCGGCCGTCACCTTCGCGATGACCTCCGCGTCGGGCTCCTCGAACGCGACGCGGTGCATGACGTCCACGCCCGTGCCGTCGCCGAACGGCGCGCGGCCCGCGGCGGCGTAGATGAGCGTCCCGGCGAGCGAGAACACGTCCGACGCGGTGTCGCAGTGGCCCGTGCGCAGATACTCCGGCGACATGTACGCGGGGGTGCCGACGCGGTTGCCGGTGCTGGTGATCGCGCTGACGTCGACGGCCTTGGCGATCCCGAAGTCTATGACGTGCGTCCCCCGGTCCGAGAGCAGCACGTTGGACGGCTTGAGGTCGCGGTGCACGACGTGCGCCTCGGCCAGCACGCCCAGCGCCTCGCCCAGTTCGGCGACGAGGCGCCACACGACGGCCGTCGCCAGCGCGCCGTCCGTGCGGACGGCGTCGGCGAGGTCCAGCGAGGGCAGGTACTCGGTGGCCATCCACAGCAGTTCGGCCTCGAAGCCGGTGCCCCGTAAGCGTGGTGCGCGCTCCGTCCTGATCCGGTCGTGGACCAGTGCCTCGCGCTCGAACCGGCGGCGGAAACGGGGGTCCTCGGCGTACTCGGGCCGGATCACCTTGACCGCGAACAGGCCCGGCCCGTCGTCCGCGGCACGTCCGAGGTACACGCGGCCCATGCCGCCGCTGCCGAGGAGCGCGAGGGTCACGTACGGACCGACCCGGTCCGGGTCGCCCGGTCGCAGCGGCTGCGCGCCGGTCCGCCGGAGGGCACCGGCCTCGTCGGTCACCGGGCCAGGTGGGACCGGTCTCTGGTCTGACACAGATCAACCCCGAAGTGATGTTCGCCGTACGTCAGTTCGTCTGGACGGGAGGTACGAGGCTAGCCCAGTTCGGGCAGGTGACGCGGGTGATTGCGGTGATCGGATCAGACCGGATCTCGGGTCGGGAGCATCGCCCAGACGGTCTTGCCCACCGGCGTGCGTTTCGTCCACCCCCAGTGCTCCGACAGCGCCTCGACGATCCTCAGGCCCCGGCCGTGTTCGAGAAACGGGTCGACGGCCGCCGGGTACACCGGGACGTCGTCGCTGCGGTCGGTGACGGCGCACATGAGATGCGTACGGCGCAGGGTGAGCCGGACGCGGACGTCGCACGTATCCGCGTGGGGCAGGGCGTGCAGGACGGCGTTCGCGGCGAGTTCGGTGACGACCGCCACCGCGTCGTCCGTGCAGTGCTCCAACTCCCAGTCGTCCAGCGTGCGATGGGTGAAGTCGCGGGCCTCGGCGAATCCCTCGCGGGTGCCCGTGAGATCCAGGATCGCGGACTTCGCGGTGGGGAACTGGGCGCGTGACAGCACGGCTTCTCCCTGGGACGACGTCGGTACAGGGCTCTGGCACACCGGATGACGGCCCGTCTATTATCCACGGTGTCGACGGCCGCGTGCAATTTCACGGGAAATTGCCACGGGTACATCCGGACACGCTGACACGCCGACACGCCGGGACACCGAGGAGGAAGCCGTGCCGTTCGAGAACGGAGTACGGGCGAGCTCGCTGGACGCCCGCTGGACCAAGAGCCGCCACAGCAACGCGACGGGCAACTGCGTGGAGACGGCCGCCCTGCCCGGGGGACTGGTCGCTCTGCGCAACTCCCGGGACCCCGACGGTCCCGCACTCGTGTACACGCCGGAGGAGATCGCGGCGTTCCTCGCGGGCGTCAAGGACGGCGAGTTCGACCATCTGGTGTGAAAAGGCGGCCCCCGGTCGCCTACTGTGAAAGGGCCGGGGCCGGCCGTCCGCCGTGAAAAAGAGGGGAGTTCACCTCCCCGGTGTGAACGCCCGTGCCCCGGACCGGTGTCCGGTCATGTTCCGGCGGCATGTGCCGGACGGCCCGTCGGTGAGACAATCCGGTCGGGAAAGTCCGGTTGGGAAAGTGCAGCCTCGTCATGTGGCCCTGAGGAGTCAGGATGTCCGCGGAGTCACCACGCGTCTCCCGCCTCGAACCGTATCTGAACCGGCAGGAACCCGCCCCGACCCTGCTGAAGACCCTCGTCGGCCTGCAACTCGCCGGCATGCGCGAGGACGCGGGCCTCGCGCAGGAGGAGGCGGCCCGCGCCGTCGGGTTCAGCCCCGCGAAACTGTCGCGCATCGAGTCCGGCAAGGGCCGCCGCCCTCCGGCCGAACCCGACGTCCGGCTCCTGCTGGGGCTGTACGGCGCCGAGGAGTACGAGGCGTCCGTCCTGCTCCAACTCCTGCGCAGGGCGGGCGAACCCGGCTGGTGGCAGCGGTACGACAAGCGGCTCATGCCCGAGTGGTTCGACCGGCTCGTCGGCCTCCAGGAGGGCGCCACCGCGATCCGCACCTTCGAGATCCAGTACGTGCCGGGGCTGCTCCAGACCCCCGCGTACGCCCGTGCCGTCGTCGAACGCGGGCTGCCCCGCGCCCCCTCGCGCGAGGTCGAGCGCCGGGTCGACCTGAGGATGCGGCGCACCGAACTCCTGCACCGCGCGGACGCCCCCTCGCTGTGGGCGGTCGTCGACGAGTCCGTCCTGCTGCGTGTCATCGGCGGCCGTGACGTGATGCGGGAGGAGCTCACCCACCTCGTCGACATGGCCGGGCGCCCCCATGTCACCCTCCAGGTCGTCCCGTTGGACGCCCCGCACGCCTCCGCGCCGCCCCTGCCGGTGACGTACCTGCGCTTCGGCGGCGTCGATCTGCCCGACGTGGTCTATCTGGAGCATCTCGCCGGGGCGGTGTTCGTGGAGGCGCAGGAGGAGACCGAGGAGTACCGGGCGGCGCTGGACCGGCTCGCGGACCAGGCGCTCGACCCCCGTGCCTCGCTGGAGCTGCTGAGACGGGTGAGGGACGAGCGCTATCCCGATCGGTAGCCGGTAGTCGGCGTCCGCTCTCAGCCGGGGATGCGCCCCAGCCCGCCGAACTCGATCCACTCCAGGGTCTGCTGACGGGGCGCCACCTCGGTGTCGGGCCGCCAGCCGGAGACCTCCACCAGCCCCGGTTCCAGGATCTCCAGACCCTCGAACCACCCCGCGACGTCCGCCTCCTGGCGCACCCGGCCCCAATGCCCCTGCGTCGCCTGGTCCATGAAGTCCGTGACGAACTTCCGGACTTCCGCGTCCTCGCTGACGAGCTGGCACATCACCACGAAACTCCCGGGCGCCAGCCGCTCGACGACCCTGCGGACGACGGCCTGCGGACCGTTCGCCTCGTCGTCCGGGATGCAGTGGAACACCGAGTTGAACAGCACGGCCACCGGCCGCGAGAAGTCGATCAGCCGCTCGGTGTCGGGGTGGGCGAAGATCTCGTCCGTGCGCCGCATGTCCGCGTGGATCACGGCGGTCCGGTCGTCCTCCTGGAGCAGCGCGCGGCCGTGCACGAGCACCATCGGGTCGTTGTCGACGTAGACGACGTGCGTCGCCGGGTCGACGCGCTGGGCGACCTGGTGGACGTTGTTCTGCGTGGGCAGGCCGGAGCCGTGGTCCAGGAACTGCCGGATGCCGTACTCCCGGGCGAGCGTGCCCACCACCCGCTGGAGGAAGCGGCGGTTGTTGAGGGCGAGGACGCGGGTGCTCGGGACGACCTGGTCGAGCTGTTCGCAGGCCGCGCGGTCCGCCGCGTAGTTGTCCTTGCCGCCCAGGTAGTGGTCGTACATCCGGGCCGCGGTGGGCACCGCCGCGTCGATGTCCATGGACAGCCGTTCACCGGGCCGCATGAGGCTCCCCCCAGGTCCGCTCCGCCGAGTCACGGAGGCGAACTCATCGTAGGGAAACGGGAATCGGGGGCGCCAGGGGTTCGGGCGGGGTTCCCCTGGAGGTGTCATGGGGTGAAGGGCGGCGGGGTGGAAGGCGGTGAGCGGGTGTGGTGGAGCGCGGCTGGGGTGTCACTCGAAAGTGGACTGTTCGTCCAAGGGTTGGATGTGTAGTCTAGGAAGCGGAGAGGAGGGCGGGCGGATGGCCGGAGGCGGGAGCAGGGACGGCGAGCGGGACGCGATCATCGCGGCGCTGGGGCCGGTGGTCGAGGGGCTGGTGGCGACGTTCGGGCCGATGTGCGAGGTGGTGCTGCACGACTACCGGCGCCCCGAAGCCTCGGTCGTGGCCGTCGCCGGCGCGGTGACCGGGCGCGTGGTCGGCGCGGCGATGAGCGAGATCGGGCTGCGCGTGCTGGCCGGGGGCGACGAGGCGGCGGACGACCTGAACTACGTGACGCGCACGGTCGGCGGCAAGATGGTCAAGTCCTCGACGATGGTGCTGCGCGACTCGGGCGGTACGGTCTTCGGCGCCCTGTGCGTCAACGTGGACATCACCGAGGTCGCGAAGGTCCAGTCCCTGCTGGGTGCCCTCGCCGGACCGGCCGCGGCGCCCGCCGAGACCCCGGTGACGACGTTCGAGCACGACATCGACTCCGTCGTGGACGTCCTGGTCGACACCCACCTCCCCGCCCGCGACGGCACCTGGTCCGACCTCGACCGCCCCCGCCGCCTCGACCTCTTCCGCACCCTCGACGCGCGCGGCGTGTTCGCCGTCCGCCGCTCCGTCGAACAGGTCGCCACCCGCCTCGGAATCTCCCGCGCCTCGGCGTACAGCTACCTGGCACAGGCGAGAGCGGGCGGGGCCGAGGGGGAGAGGGGGCCGGGGTGAGGGGCGTCGCCGGGGGAACGGCGGGGCCGAAGGGGAGGCGGCCTTCCGGCGGCGAGGGCGGGCCGGGGAAGAGGCTGCCTCCCGGTCGGTGCGGGCGAGAGTGGGCTTGGGAGGAGGCTGTTGCCCGGCCGGTGCGGGCGAGGGCGGGCCGGGGAGCAGTCGTCGCCTGGCCGGTGCGGGCGAGGGTGGGGCGGGGAGCAGCCGTCGCCTGGCCGATACGGCGAGAGCGGGCTGAGGAGGCTGCTGCCCGGTCGACGCGGGCGAGAGTGGGTCAGGAAGAGGCCGTCGCCTGGCCGATGTGGGCGAGGGCGGGCCGGGGAGCAGCCGCCGCCCGGCCGATGAAGAGCCGTCACCCGGCCGATACGGACGAGGCCGTGAGAGCCGGCGGCCGACCGATACACACGCGAACGACCCGAGAGGTGGACCACCCATGACGACCACACCCCTGCCGATCACCTTCGAGGACGTCCGTGAAGCCGCCCAGCGGCTCAAGGGGGTCGCGCACCGTACCCCGGTCCTGCGCTCGCGCACGCTGGACGAACGGGTCGGTGCCGAGGTGTACCTGAAGTGCGAGAACTTCCAGCGGATCGGCGCCTTCAAGTTCCGGGGCGCCTACAACGCGGCCTCCCGGCTGACCCCGGAGCAACTGGCACGGGGCCTCGCGGCCTACTCCTCCGGAAACCACGCCCAGGCCGTCGCCCTCGCCGCCCGCGAACTCGGCACGACCGCCGTCATCCTGATGCCGGAGGACGCCCCCCGCTCCAAGGCGGAGGCAACGGCCGGATACGGCGCCGAGATCGTCACCTACGACCGGTACACCGGCGACCGCGAGGCCATCAGCGAGGCGCTGGCGGCGGAGCGCGGCCTGACCCTGATCCCGCCCTACAACCACCCGCACGTGATGGCGGGCCAGGGCACGGCCGCGCTCGAACTCCTGGAGGAGACCGGCGGACTGGACGCGTTCCTGGCACCGGTCGGCGGAGGCGGCCTGATCTCCGGGTGTGCCACTGCCGTCAAGGCGCTCTCCCCCGACGCCCGGGTGATCGGCGTGGAACCGGAGGCCGGTGACGACACGAAGCGGTCCCTGGCGGCGGGCCACCGCGTCAGCGTCCCCATCCCGCGCACGATCGCCGACGGACAGGCCCTGGACACCCCGGGCACCCTGACCTTCCCGGTGATCCAGGAACTGGTGGACGCCGTGGAGCTGGTCTCCGACGACGAGATCAGGGCGGCGATGCGGTTCGCGTTCGAGCGGCTGAAGATCGTGGTCGAGCCGAGCGGGGCGACCCCGCTGGCCGCGCTCCTCTCCGGCCGGCTGGAAGGGCTCGGCGGGCGGATCGGGCTGATCGTGTCGGGCGGGAACGTGGACGCGGAACGGTTCGCGGAACTGTGCGGGGGAGGGGAGTGAGGGCGGGGGGCTCGGGAGGTGCGGGACGCGCCGGTTCAGCGGGAGGCGCCGGTTCACTCGAATGGCGGTCCCCGATGGACGGGCGGACGATGAAGGCGTAGGGCCGGTGGCGCCGGATACGGTGCGCGGGAAAGGCCGGTCCCGGTCGTGATGTAGGCGTGGCCGGAAGGGAGGAGCGTCATGCTGGAAGTGAAGACGCTCGACAAGCCCGACGAGCGGCGCGATTTCCCGCGCGGTCACCTCGAAGCCGTCCACCTCACGGGGCTCGACTTCGCCGTGGCGACGTTCGAACCGGGCTGGCGCTGGTCCGAGTCGGTGGCACCCCTCGCGGGCACGGAGAGCTGCGAGATCCACCACAACGGCTATGTCGTGCAGGGCCGTCTGCACGTACGGATGGACGACGGCGGCGAGGGCGAGGTAGGCCCCGGTGACGTGTTCGTCTGCCCGCCCGGACACGACGCCTGGGTGGTGGGTGACGAACAGGTCGTCGTGTACGACTTCGCGGGGTCGATGGCCAAGGAGTACGCCAAGGCATAGCGGAGGCGGGAGGTCAGACCGGAAGCAGCCGGCTCACGAGTTCACCGAGCTGGCGCGCGGTGCGGCACTCGTGCATCGCCACCAGCTCGGCGTACTCGGGGGCCGCCGAGTCCCCGGTGCCCCACAGCGAACGGGGCTCCGGGTTCAGCCAGTGCACGCGCCGTACCCGCCGGGCGATCTCGCGGACGGCGGCGAGGTTCGGGTCGCTCATGTTGGTGCGGGCGTCCCCGAGGACGAAGACGGTGGTGCGCGGGCCCAGCGTCGTGCCGTACCGCTCGGCGAACTCGCCGAGGGCCGTGCCGTAGTCGCTGCTGCCGTGCCAGCCCGTCAGGGTGGCCTCCGCCTGGATCAGGGCGCCGAGCCCCGCCGGGTCGGCGGCGCCGTGCCGCAGGAGGCCGGTCACCTCGTCGAGGCGGTTGACGAACGCGAAGACGCGGACCTTCGAGAACTGGTCGTGGAGGGCCTGCACGAGCAGCATCGTGAAGTCGGAGAACCCCGACACCGACCCCGACACGTCGCACAGCAGGACCAGCTCGGGCCGGACGGGGCGCCGCCGGCGCAGCACCGGCCGCACCGGGACCCCGCCCGTGGAGAGGGAGGCCCGCAGGGTGCGGCGCAGATCGATGGACCCCCGCGCGGCCCGGCGCCGCCGCGCCGCGAGCCGGGTCGCGAGCTTGCGGGCCAGCGGCTGGACCGTACGCCGCAGCTCGGCGAGCCGGTCGCGGCCCGCGTACAGGAAGTCCACCCGGTCCGCGGTGGGCGCCACCGCCCGCCGCGCGATCATCTCCCGCCCCCGCCGTTCGGCCACCCGCCGCCGCGCCTCGGCGGCCACCAGCGCCCGGAACTCCTCGACGCGTCGCCGCAGTTCGTCGTCGAGCAGCCGGCCGGTGAACCCCGAACCGCCGCCGCGCGAGCGGACGTCGTCGCGGACCCGCGCCAACAGGGTCTGCGGGCGCAGCCGTTCGAGGGTCTGATGCGACGACCACCCGTCCGACCCGGGGGAGTTCCCGTACCCGCCGAGCGCGTCCACCGCCTCCACGGCCAGTCGCCCGAGCAGCTGCCGGTCGTCGTCCGCGAGGGCCTGCGCGAGCCGCTCCCGCAGCGACTCCCGGTCCCCGGAGGGCTGTCCGGGCGCCCCGACCGAGCGCGGGAAGTACAGGTCGAAGACGGCGTCGAACACCGCCCGCTGCCCCGTGGTGTGCAGCAGGGTCGCCGCCAGCCCCTCGCGCAGCACCTCCCGGTCGTCGAACCCGAGCACGGCCACCGCCTCGGCGGCGTCCACGGTCTCCCCGGTCCCCACGGACACCCCGTGCTCCCGCAGCACCCCCGTGAACTCGGCCAGCCGCGCCGCGACGTCGTTCACACCGCGTCCAGATCGAGCTTGGCGGCGGCCTTGAGGATGTCGTCCTGATGCTTGAGGACGACCCCGAAGGTCTCGCGCACGACGGTCTCGTCCAGGGTGTCCGCGCCGAGCGCCAGCAGGGTGCGCGCCCAGTCGACGGTCTCCGCGACCGAGGGCGCCTTGCGCAGGTCCATCGCCCGCAGCGCCCCCACGACCCGGACGAGGGACGCGGCGAGCGCCTCCTCGACGCCGGGGACCTTCAGGCGGACGATGCGCCGCTCCAGCTCCTCCTCCGGGAACCCGATGTGCAGGAACAGGCAGCGCCGGCGCAGCGCCTCGGACAGCTCGCGGCTCGCGTTGGAGGTGAGGACGACGAAGGGGCGGTGCGTCGCGGTGACCGTGCCCAGCTCGGGGACGGTCACCTGGAAGTCGCTGAGCACTTCGAGGAGCAGCCCCTCCACCTCGACGTCCGCCTTGTCGGTCTCGTCGATGAGGAGGACCTTGCGCGCGTCCCCGCGGATCGCGGTGAGCAGGGGGCGGGGGAGGAGGAACTCCTCGCCGAAGATGTCCGTGCGGGCCTCGTCCCACGTCTCGTCACGGCCCGCGCTGATCCGCAGCAACTGCTTGGCGTGGTTCCACTCGTACAGCGCGCGGGACTCGTCGATGCCCTCGTAGCACTGGAGGCGGACCAGTTCGGCGCCGGCCACCGCCGCGACCGCCTTCGCCAGCTCCGTCTTCCCGACCCCGGCCGGGCCCTCGACGAGGAGCGGTTTGCCGAGGCGGTCGGCGAGGAAGACGGTCGTGGCGATCGCCGGGGAGGCGAGGTACCCGGCCTCGGCGAGCCGGGCGGAGACCTCGTCGACGGATGTGAACAACGCGGCCTCCGGGCGGTGGGACGACGGAACGTCACCTATCTAAGCGCTTGTTCACCGCCGTTGTCACGACCCGTCCAGCAGGATCACCTCCAGCGTGCGCGGCCCGTGCACCCCCTCCACCCGGTCCAGTTCGATGTCGCTCGTCGCCGACGGCCCCGAGATCCACGTCAACGGCCGCAGGGGGTCGAGCCGTTCGAGGGCCTGCGGCACCGACGACACGACCTGGTCGGGGACGCGGACGACGCAGATGTGGTGGTCGGGGACGAGGGTGATCCGGCGTCGTCCCTGGTCGGGGCCGCCGTCGAGGACGATGGTGCCGGTCTCGGCGACGGCCAGCGCGCAGGCGGTGACGACGCTGTCGACCCGGTCGAGCGCGTCCGCGGTGCCCTCGGCGTCGTCCGCGACCCGCTCGGCACCGGACTCCGCGAGCCACCCGGCGTCCAGCCCCGGCGGCACGACGACGGACGCCGCGCCCCGCTCGGCCAGCAACCGGCCGATCAGGGACGGCAGTTCGGCCGCGCTCGACCGGTGCACGATCGCCCGGTAGTCCGCGAGGTTCTCCGCCAGCAGCTCCACGGTCTCCGTGACACTCCGCGTGCCGTGCTCGCGCAGATACCCCCGCTCGATCGGCGCGTCGTCGGCCGGCACGTCCGCCAGCGCGCGCCGGACCCGGCCCAGAATGCGTTCCCTGCTGTTCACTTCGCCTCTCCTCGGGTCCGCTGCCACCAGTCACGGAACGGTTCGGCGGGCACCGACGGCAGATCCCGCGTCCCGCTCCACACTTTGCCCGGCCCGGGCAGCGTCCGGGGATGCCAGCGCCGGGTCCGGGAGGCGATCCGCTGCCCCGACCGCAGTGCGCCGGGCCGCCCGAAGGCCCAGCCCGCCGCCCGCATCGCGGCCCGCTCGGCGGCGTGCCCCTTCGCGGGCTTCAGCACGACCCGGTTCCCCTCCCGTACCACCGGCCCGCCCTGCACGACGCGTTCGCGCAGATGCACCAGCACCTCGGGGATGTCGATGGCGACCGGGCACACCTCGTAGCAGGCCCCGCACAGCGACGACGCGTACGGCAGCGAGGCGTCGATGTCGCTTCCCGTGCCCCGGAGTTGAGGGCTGAGGATCGCGCCGATCGGGCCCGGGTAGACCGAGCCGTAGGCGTGCCCGCCGGCCCGCTCGTAGACCGGGCAGACGTTGAGGCAGGCCGAGCAGCGGATGCAGCGCAGGGCCTGACGGCCGACCTCGTCGGCGAGGGTGTCGGTGCGGCCGTTGTCCAGCAGGACCAGGTGGAAGACGCGCGGGCCGTCGCCGTCCGTCGTACCCGTCCAGGTGCTGGTATAGGGGTTCATGCGCTCGGCGGTCGAGGAGCGCGGCAGGGTCTGGAGGAAGACCTCCAGGTCCTGCCAGGTCGGGACGATCTTCTCGATGCCGACGACCGAGATCAGGGTCTCGGGGAGGGTGAGGCACATACGGCCGTTGCCCTCGGACTCGACGACGACGAGGGTGCCGGTGTCGGCGACCATGAAGTTCGCGCCGGAGATGCCGACCTTGGCCCGCAGGAACTTCTCCCGCAGGTGCAGACGGGCGGCCTCGGCGAGTTCGGCCGGGGTGTCGGTGAGGCCCTCGGGGGCGGGGCGGCCCCACTCGCTCATCTCGCGTTCGAAGATGTCCCGGATCTCACCCCGGTTGCGGTGGATCGCCGGGACCAGGATGTGCGAGGGCCGGTCCTTACCCAACTGGACGATCAGCTCGGCGAGATCGGTCTCGTAGGCGCGGATGCCCTCCGCTTCGAGGGCCTCGTTCAGGCCGATCTCCTGGGTGGCCATCGACTTGACCTTGACGACCTCGGACTCGCCGGTCTCCTTGACCAGACGGGTGACGATCTCGTTCGCCTCGTCGGCGTCGGCCGCCCAGTGCACGGTCCCGCCCGCCGCCCGGACCGACTCCTCCAGCTGGAGTAGGTAGTGGTCGAGCCGGTGGAGCGTGTGGTCCTTGATCCGTTTGCCCGCCTCGCGCAGCTCGGCCCAGTCCGACACCTCCTCGACGGCCTTCGCGCGTTTCGCGCGGATGGTGTGGGTGGCGTGGCGCAGGTTGCCGCGCAGCGTCGGGTTCCCGACGGCGTCCTTCGCGGCGACCGGGAACGCCGGCATCCCTACGAACGTTCCGCTCATACGGCGGCTTCCTCCTCGGTGCTCGCCAGGATCTCCGCGATGTGCACGGGCCGCATGCCCGTGCCGGTGCGGGTCATCGTGCCGCCGATGTGCATCAGGCACGAGTTGTCGGCCGCGCACAGCACCTCCGCGCCCGTCGACTCCGCGTTGCGGACCTTGTCCGCGCCCATCGCCGCCGAGACGTCGGAGTTCTTCACGGAGAACGTCCCGCCGAACCCGCAGCACTCCTCCGCCCCCGGCAGCTCCACCAGCTCAAGTCCCTTGACGGCCTTGAGGAGCTGGTACGGCCGTCCGCCGAGCCCGAGACTGCGCAGCCCGTGACAGGTCGGGTGATAGGTCACCGAGTGCGGGTAGTACGCCCCCACGTCGGTCACCCCGAGCACGTCCACCAGGAACTCCGTCAGCTCGTACGTCTTCGGTACGACCGGCGCGAGCGTCGCCGCCAGCGAGTCCCCCCGGCCCTCCGCCCGCGCCCGCTCGCCCATCCGGGGGTACAGCTCGCGGACCATCGCCCCGCACGATCCGGACGGGGTGACGATCGCGTCGTACCCGGCGAAGACATCGGAGAAATGCCGGGCCAGTGGTTCGGCCTGGTGCCGGTACCCGGTGTTGTAGTGGGCCTGCCCGCAGCAGGTCTGCGCCATCGGGAAGTCCACCTCGACCCCCAGCCTGGTCAGGAGCTTCACCACGGCCCGGCCGGTATCGGGATACAGCGTGTCGTTGACACAGGTCAGGAACAGAGCGACACGCATCGCGGCTCCTCGGGGTCAGTCATCGGATGGATGCAGGGTAGTCGGCGGGGAGGGGATGGGGGAGTGGGGGGAGTAGGGGGAGGCAGCGGAGGTGGCGGAGGAGCGCGGCGGGTCCTGGCCGTCACCGGAATCCACCCCACCGCACCCCCTCTCAGCGTCCGGCGAGCCGGTCCTGTGCCTCGCGCCAGCGGTCCGTGCCGCCCTGCGGCTCGTACCGGGTCAGCGGCAGGCTCTGGACCAGCAGGCGCCGCATGTCGGCGCGGTCGCCCACCAGACCGTGCGCCCGCGCCTGCACGAGCACGTTCCCGAGCGCGGCGGCCTCGGTCGGCCCCGCGACGACCGGCAACCCGCAGGCGTCGGCGGTCAGCTGGCACAGCAGCGCGTTCCGGGTCCCGCCCCCGACGATGTGGACGACGTCGACAGGGTGATCGGCGAGCCGCTGGGCGTCCTCGACCGCCCGGCGATGGGCCAGGGCGAGGGAGTCGAGGATGCAGCGCGTGATCTCGCCCCGCGTCTGCGGCACCGGCTGCCCCGACGCCCGGCACGCCTCGGCGATCCGCTCCGGCATGCGCCCCGGCGCGAGGAACGCGGCGTCCCCCGCGTCCACGACCGACCGCAGCGCCGGCGCGGCGGCGGCCTCCCGCAGGAGCACCCCCAGATCCGGTTCGCCCCAGGCCCGTACGCACTCCTGGAGCAGCCAGAGCCCCATGATGTTGCGCAGGTAGCGGACGGTCCCGTCGATGCCCAGCTCGTTGGTGAAGTTGGCGGCCCGGCTCTCCTCGGTCAGGACCGGCGCCTCCAGCTCCAGGCCGGCCAGCGACCAGGTGCCCGTGCTGATGTACGCGAACCGCTCACTGCCGGCCGGCACCGCGGCGACGGCGGAGGCGGTGTCGTGCGACGCGACCGCCGTCACCGGAACGGGCCCGGTCAGGCCCGTCTCCTCCAGCACGCCGGGCAGCAACTCCCCGGCGTGGTCGCCGGGTTGCCGCAGCGGCGCGAACAACCCCAGGTCGATCCCGACGCGTTCGGCGACCTCGGACGACCAGTCCCGCGACCGGGGGTCGATCAGCTGGGTCGTCGAGGCGTTGGTCAGCTCGGTGCCCTGCACACCCGTCAGCCAGTACGACAGCAGATCCGGGATCAGCAACAGCCTTTCGGCGCAGGCCAGTTGGGCGGAGCCCTGCGAGGCCGCGAGCTGGTACAGGGTGTTGAAGGGCGCGTACTGCAACCCCGTCGCCGCGTACAGCTCGGCCGCCGGGACGCTCGCCCACACCTTCTCCGCGACCCCGTCGGTACGGGAGTCCCGGTAGTGCACGGGGTTGCCGAGCAGCGCCCCGTCCGCGTCCAGCAGCCCGTAGTCCACGGCCCAGCTGTCGATGCCGACCGAGTCGACCTGCCCGGCCGCCCGCAGCCCGTCCAGCACCCCGGCGTACAGGGCGAGTACGTCCCACCGCAGCCCCTCCGGCAGGCGCACCGGCCGGTTGGCGAACCGGTGCACCTCCGTCAGCTCCAGCGACTCGGGGCTGACCCTGCCGGCCATCACCCGGCCGCTGGAGGCGCCCAGGTCGACGGCCGCGTACGCCTTCTGACGCCCGCTCACCGGAGGAAGGCGGCGGCGACGCCCGCGTCGACCGGGACGTGCAGACCGGTGGTGTGGGTCAACTCCCCGCCCGTCAGCGCGAACACGGCGTTGGCGACGTGCTCGGGCAGCACCTCGCGCTTGAGGATGGTCCGCTGGGCGTAGAACTCGCCGAGCTTCTCCTCCTCGATCCCGTACGTCGCCGCGCGCTGCGCGCCCCACCCGCCGGCGAAGATCCCCGACCCGCGCACGACGCCGTCCGGGTTGACCCCGTTGACGCGGATGCCGTGCTCGCCCAACTCGGCGGCCAGCAGCCGGACCTGGTGGGCCTGGTCGGCCTTGGTCGCGGAGTAGGCGATGTTGTTCGGCCCGGCGAAGACGGAGTTCTTCGACGCGATGTAGACGATGTCCCCGCCGATGCCCTGCGCGGTCATCACCCGCGCCGCCTCCCGCGACACCAGGAACGACCCGCGCGCCATGATGTCGTGCTGGAGGTCCCAGTCCTTCGCCGAAGTCTCCAGCAGGGGCTTGGAGATGGAGATCCCGGCGTTGTTCACGACCAGGTCGACCCCGCCGAACGCGAGCACGGCCGCCTTGAACGCCTCGGTGATCTGCTCCTCGGACGTCACATCCACGGTCACGGCGACGGCCTTGTCCGGCCCGCCCAACTCCTCCGCCACCGCAGCCGCGTTGTCGGCGTTGAGATCCGCGACGACGACACACGCCCCCTCGGCCACCAGCCGCTCGGCGATCGCCTTCCCGATCCCGCTGCCCGCGCCGGTCACCAGCGCGACCCGCGTCGCGAGCGCCTTGGGCTTCGGCATCCGCTGGAGCTTGGCCTCCTCCAGCGCCCAGTACTCGATACGGAACTTCTCCGACTCCTCGATCGGCGCGTACGACGAGACCGCCTCGGCCCCGCGCATCACGTTGACCGCGTTGACGTAGAACTCCCCGGCGACCCGCGCCGTCTGCTTGTCCTTGCCGAAGGAGAACATCCCGACGCCGGGGACCAGCACGATCGCCGGGTCGGCGCCGCGCAGCGCGGGGGAGTCCGCGTCGGCGTGCCGCGCGTAGTAGGCGGCGTACTCCTCGCGGTACTCGGCGTGCAGCTCCTTCAGCCGCGCGACCGCGTCCTCCAGCGGGGCGGCCGGCGGCAGGTCGAGGACGAGCGGCCGGACCTTGGTGCGCAGGAAGTGGTCGGGGCAGGACGTGCCGAGCGCGGCCAGGCGGGGGTGCTCGGCACGCGCGAGGAACTCCAGCACGGGCGCCGAGTCGTCGAAGTGCCCGACCTGCGGCTTGTCCTGCGAGGCGAGGGCCCGCACGTACGGCGCGAGCGCGGCGGCGCGCTCCCGGCGTTCGGCGTCCGGGAGAGCCTCGTACCCCTCCAGCACCGGGCCGAACGGCTCGGCCTTGCCCTTCGAGGCGAGGAACTCCTCGGCGGTCCGGATGATGTGCAGGGAGTTGCGCTCGCACTCCTCGGCCGTCTCGCCCCAGGCGGTGATCCCGTGCCCGCCCAGGATGACGCCGATGGCCTGCGGGTTGGCCTCCTTGATGGCGGCGATGTCCAGCCCGAGCTGGAAACCGGGGCGCCGCCAGGGCACCCAGGCGACCGTGTCCCCGAAACACTCCGCTGTCAGCTTCTCCCCGTCCGCCGCGCAGGCGAGCGCGATCCCCGAGTCGGGGTGGAGGTGGTCGACGTGCGCGGCGTCCACCAGCCCGTGCATCGCGGTGTCGATGGAGGGGGCGGCGCCCCCCTTGCCGTGCAGGCAGTAGTCGAACGCGGCGACCATCTCGTCCTCGCGCTCGACACCCGGGTACACGCCCTTGAGCGCGTGCAGCCGGTCCAGCCGCAACACCGCGAGCCCGGCCTCGGTGAGCGTCCCGAGGTCGCCACCGGACCCCTTGACCCACATCAACGGGACATCCCCGCCGGTCACCGGGTCGACATCGGTGCCCTTGGCGGAAGCGTTGCCACCGGCGTAGTTGGTATTACGAGGATCGGCACCGAGCCGACGCGACCGAGCGATGAGAGCAGCGGCCTCGGGATGAACGCTCACGGATCTTCCTTAACTTCTAGAGAGACGGGGAGTGCATGTACCTCAGGGGCGCGGGGAACTGCGCGAGCAACCACAGCGGACCCGCACCCCGCAACGAACCAGAACCGGGCAGACGCTTACGCACCCCACCCGGCCTGCTCCCCACCCACACGCTCCGCCACGATCTTCTCGGCCCACCCGGACCGCGCGTACGCCGCGATGGGATCGGCGTCCAGCCCCATCTCCTCGCGCACCTCCCGCAGCAGCGGCCGCACGTCCGTGTTGAACGCGTCCATCAGCACCGCGTTCGCCGCCAGCACATCCCCGGAGACCTGGGCCGCGCCCAACGCCTCCCGGTCCACCAGCAGCGCCTTCGCCGTCGCCTCCTGCACGTTCATCACGGACCGGATGATCGCCGGAATCTTCGCCTCGATGTTGTGGCACTGGTCCAGCATGAACGCCACGTCGGAGGTGAACCCCCCACCCCGCCCGACCTCGTACATGATCCGGAACAGCTGGAACGGGTCGGCGGCCCCCACCATCAGATCGTCGTCGGCGTAGAACCGGGAGTTGAAGTCGAACCCGCCGAGCTTCCCCTCCCGCAGCAGCAGCGCCACGATGAACTCGATGTTCGTGCCCGGCGCGTGGTGCCCGGTGTCCACGACGACCTGAGCCTTCGGCCCGAGCTTCAGGCAGTGCGCGTAGGCGGTACCCCAGTCCGGGACGTCCGTCGCGTAGAACGCCGGCTCGAAGAACTTGTACTCAAGGAGCATCCGCTGCTCGTCACCGAGCCGGGCGTACACCTCCGCGAGGGCCTCCCCGAGCCGCTCCTGCCGGGCAACGATGTCGTCCTGCCCGGGATAGTTCGTCCCGTCGGCGAACCAGAGCTTCAGATCACGGGACCCGGTGGCGTCCATGATGTCGACGCACTCGACAAGGTGCGCGACGGCCTTGCGGCGCACGGCTGCATCCGCGTGACAGACGCTCCCGAGCTTGAAGTCGTCGTCCTGAAACGTGTTCGAGTTGATCGCGCCGAGCCTCAGCCCGCGCTCCTCGGCATGTTTCGCAAGTGCCGCGTAGTCCTCGACCTTGTCCCACGGAATGTGCAGCGCGACGGTCGGGGCCACACCGGTGAACGCGTGGACCTGAGCGGCGTCGTCCAGCTTCTCCCACGGCGTACGCGGAACCCCCTGCTGGGCGAACACCTTGAACCTGGTCCCCGAGTTCCCGTACGCCCACGACGGCGTCTCGACGGCCTGGTTCTTCAGTGCGGCCTTCACCGCGGCGAGATCGGTCACTTCGGGCTCCAGAGGCAGGCTACGGATGAAACGATTCAGTAGGGGAAGTTATGAGCACGCCGAGGGAGTGTCAACCCCTCCGGCCGGGCGGGTTCTCCGTGACCGTCGTGTGACCTTCGGCTATCGAAATTTTTTCGAGACGGACCCATTGACGTGACATGCCCGTGGTGCCTACGGTCCCGGCAATCCAGTTGAAACCTTTCACGACGTCGTGGGGCTCACCGCCGGCGTCGTCGTCGAGGAGAGTTCCCATGACCCACCCGTCCGACGAGGGACCCGCCCCGGTACTGGCGCTCAAGGACGTCGCCAAGTCCTTCGGCGCCGTCCGCGCCCTGCGCGGCGTCTCCCTGGAGCTGTACCCCGGCGAGGTGCACGCGCTCGCCGGGGAGAACGGCGCGGGCAAGTCGACGCTGATCAAGACCCTTGCGGGAGTGCACCGGCCCGACGCCGGCCAAGTGCTCCTCGACGGCTCGCCGGTCGTCTTCCACGGCCCCGGCGACGCCCGCGACGCGGGGATCGCCGTGATCTACCAGGAGCCGACGCTCTTCCCCGACCTGTCGATCGCCGAGAACATCTTCATGGGCCGCCAGCCGCGCCGCGCCCTCGGCCGCATCGACCACAAGGCCACCCGTGACGCGACCGCCGCCCTGATGACCCGGCTCGGCGTCGCCCTCGACCCCGACCGCCCCGCACGCGGCCTGTCCATCGCCGACCAGCAGATCGTCGAGATCGCCAAGGCGCTCTCCTTCGACGCCCGGGTCCTGATCATGGACGAGCCGACCGCCGCCCTCACCGGCAGCGAGGTCGCCCGCCTCTTCGGCGTCGTCCGCACCCTGCGCGAACAGGGCGCGGCGGTGCTGTTCATCTCGCACCGGCTGGAGGAGATCTTCGAGATCTGCCAGCAGGTGACGACGCTGCGCGACGGCGCCTGGATCGCCAGCGAGCCGATCGCCGGCATGACCGAGGACGACCTGGTCCGCCGCATGGTGGGCCGCGACCTCGACGAGCTGTACCCGAAGCAGGACGTCACCCCCGGCGCGGTCGCCCTGAGCGTGCGCCGCCTGACCCGCGAGGGCGTCTTCACGGACGTCTCCTTCGACGTCCGGCGCGGCGAGATCGTCGGCCTCGCCGGACTCGTCGGCGCCGGCCGCACCGAGGTCGCGCGGGCCGTGTTCGGCATCGACCGCTGGGACGCCGGAGAGGTCACCGTCGACGGCAGGCCGCTCACCAACGGCGCCCCGTCCGTCGCGATGTCCTCCGGCCTCGCCCTGGTCCCCGAGGACCGCCGCGCCCAGGGCCTCGTGATGGACATGTCCATCGAACGCAACATCGGCCTCACCGGACTCCGTACGACCGTCAGGGCCGGCCTCATGGACCGGGGCGCCGAGCGCAGCCGCTCCCTCGACTGGGCCGTCAAGCTCCAGGTCAAGTACGCCCGGCTGGCCGACACCGTCAACACTCTTTCGGGTGGGAACCAGCAGAAGGTCGTCCTCGCGAAATGGCTGGCCACGAAGCCTCAGGTGCTCATCGTCGACGAACCCACCCGGGGCATCGACGTCGGCACCAAGGCCGAGGTGCACCGCCTCCTGAGTGAACTCGCGGCCGACGGTGTCGCCGTCCTGATGATCTCCTCCGACCTGCCCGAGATCCTCGGTATGGCCGACCGCGTGCTCGTCATGCACGAGGGCCGGCTCACCGCCGAGATCTCCCGATCCGACGCCACCGAGGAAACCGTGATGGCCGCAGCCACCGGGAGGGCCGCATGAGCGCCCTCCCCGTCGAGGTGCCGAAGTCCTCCGGGACCCGGCTCGTCGACCGTGTCTTCAAGATGCGCGAACTCGCCATCCTCGTCGTCTTCCTGGTGATGATCGCCATCACCCAGGCCGGCAACAGCGAGTTCCTCTCCGAGCAGGGCATCAAGGACCTCCTGCTCAACGCGACGATCCTGGTCCTGGTCGCCACCGGGCAGTCCCTGGTCGTCATCACCCGCAACGTCGACCTGTCCGTCGGCTCCACCCTCGGCATCAGCGCCTTCGCCGCCGGCACCTACCTGCACGGCGGCGGGAACGCGGTCGTCGCGATCGCCCTCGCCGTGCTGATGGGCATCGGGTTCGGGCTGCTGAACGGGCTGCTCGTCAGCCTCGGCCAGGTGCCCGCCCTCGTCGTCACCCTCGGCACCCTCTACATCGTCCGGGGCATCGACTCCATCTGGGTCGGCTCCCGCCAGATCACCGCCGCCGACCTGCCCTCCGGGTTCGTCGACTTCGGCTCCGGCGGCATCTCCGCCGTCCCCTACCTCGCGCTGATCGCCCTCGCGGTGCTCGTCGCGACCGCCTACTACCTCAAGCACTTCGGCAGCGGACGCGAGCTGTACGCGCTCGGCTCGGGCCCCGAGGCCGCCCGGCTCGCCGGCATCCCCGTCCGCAAGCGCATCCTCGCCGCCTACACGTTCTGCGGGGCCCTCGCCGGACTCGCCGGCGCGCTGTACCTGGCCCGGTTCGGGAACGTCGACTCCGGGACCGGCACCGGCTACGAACTCACCGTCGTCAGCGCGGTCGTGGTCGGCGGCGTCGTCTTCACCGGCGGCTCCGGCAGCGTCTACGGCGCGGCCCTCGGCGCGCTGCTCCTGACCTCCATCAACAGCGTGCTGCCCGCGCTCGGCGTCAGCTCCGTGTGGGTCCTCGCCATCAACGGCGTCCTCCTGCTGCTCGCCATCGCCGTCGACCGGGTGGTCGCGCTGCGGGTCGCCGCCTCGCTCAAGAAGAAGTCGGCCGCCGCGCGGCTCGCCGCCGTCGGTGCCGCACCGAACGCCGAGAAGGGAGAGCCCCGTGCCTGAGTCCCTCACCCGGGCCGTCCGCTGGGACACCGTCGTCGGTGCCCTGCTGATCGTCCTGCTGCTGCTCTCCTTCTCCACCGTGGACGGCTTCGGCAACGCGCTCAACCTGTCGTTCCTGCTGGGGAACACGCTGCCCATCGCGCTCGTCGCGCTGCCGATGACGATGCTCGTCGTGTCCGGGGAGATCGACCTGTCGGTCGCGTCCACCGCCGGGCTCTCCGGGGCCGTCATGGGGGCGCTGTGGAACCAGGGCATGACGATCGAGACGATCATCCCGATCTGCCTCGCCCTCGGCGTGGTGTGCGGGCTCGTCAACGGACTGCTCGTCACCCGGCTGGGGCTGCCCTCGCTCGCCGTCACCATCGGCACGCTCGCCGCCTACCGGGGGATCGCGCAGATCGTCCTCGGCTCCGACGCGGTCACCGACTTCCCGACCCAGTACCTCGACTTCGCGGCCGGCCGGGTCGGGGACAGCTTCCTGCCGCAGGCGTTCCTCCCGTTCGTCGTGCTGCTCGCCATCGCCGTCGTCGTCCTGCACGCCACCCCCTTCGGGCGGTCCGTGTTCGCGATCGGCGCCAGCGAGGAGGCCGCCCGGTTCTCCGGTATCCGCGTCAAGCGCAACAAGCTGATCCTGTTCACCGTCACCGGCCTCATGGCCTCGCTGACCGGGATCTTCTGGGCGCTGCACTACGCCAGCGCCCGCTACGACAACGCCACCGGCCTCGAACTCTCCGTCATCGCCGCCGTCCTGCTCGGCGGGATCGACTTCGACGGCGGCAAGGGCACCCTGGGCGGGGCCATCGCCGGGGTGTTCCTGCTCGGCACCGCGCAGAACGTCATGAGCCTCCAGGACGTCTCCGCCCAGTCCCAGATCCTCGTCACCGGCGTCCTGCTCGTCGTCTCCGTGCTGGCCCCCCGGGTCGCACGCCAGATCTCCGTCGCGAGGGCGGGCAGACAAGCCGCCTCGACCCCGACGCCGTCCCTCCGCTCACCCTCGTAAAGGAACCCGCCATGAACAAGAGAACCCTCCGCCGCGCCTGCGTCGCGCTCGCCGCCGTCTCCTCCCTCGCCCTCACCGCCACCGCGTGCGGCGGCACCACCAAGGAGGACGTGAAGAGCGAGAGCAGCGGCGCCGCGAACACCGGCGGCAAGGCCGACCCGAACGCGGCCACCAAGAAGGGCCTGACCGTCGGCTTCCTGCCGAAGCAGGTCAACAACCCCTACTTCACCTCCGCCGACAAGGGCGGCGAGGCCGCGCTGAAGGAACTCGGCTCCTCCTACAAGGAGGTGGGCCCCTCCAGCGCCACCGACACCGCCGGGCAGGTCAGTTACGTCAACACCCTGACCCAGCAGCAGGTCGACGCGATGGCCGTGTCCGCGCAGGACCCGGGCGCGCTGTGCACCGCGCTCAAGCAGGCGATGAGCAACGGCATCAAGGTCGTCACCTACGACTCGGACACCAACCCCGAGTGCCGCAACGCCTTCATCTCGCAGGCCAGCGGCGAGGACCTGGGCCGCACCGAGGTCCAGCTGCTCGCCCAGCAGATCGGCTACAAGGGCGAGATCGCGATCCTGTCGGCCGCGCAGACCGCGACCAACCAGAACGCGTGGATCGAGTTCATGAAGGAAGAACTCAAGGACCCGAAGTACAAGGACATCAAGCTCGTCAAGGTCGCGTACGGCAACGACGACGCCCAGCAGTCCTTCCAGCAGACGCAGGGCCTCCTCCAGGAGTACCCGAACCTGAAGGGGATCATCTCCCCGACCACCGTCGGCATCAAGGCCGCCGCCCAGTACCTCTCCGGCTCCAAGTACAAGGGCAAGGTCAAGCTGACCGGCCTCGGCACCCCCAACGACATGCGCAACTACGTCAAGAACGGCACCGTCGAGGCGTTCGAGCTGTGGGACCCGGCGAAGCTCGGCGCGCTGGCCGCGCAGACCGCCGTCGCCCTGGCCTCCGGGCAGATCACCGGCAAGGAGGGCGAGACCTTCAAGGCCGGCGGGACGTCCTACACGATCGGCGCGAACGGCGTGATCACGCTCGGCAAGCCGACCGTGTTCGACGCGAAGAACATCGACCAGTTCAACTTCTGATCAGCCAGGGGGCGTTGGTGCAGCGAGTCTGTTTTCTCCTCAAGGTCCGTGCCGAGCGGCTGGACGAGTACCGCGAACGCCACGCGCAGGTGTGGCCGGACATGCTGGCGGCGCTCAGCGCCACCGGCTGGCGGAACTACTCGCTGTTCCTGCGCGAGGACGGTCTCCTGGTGGGCTACCTGGAGACCGACGACTTCGCCGCCGCGCAGGCCGGCATGGAGGCCACCGACGTCAACGCCCGCTGGCAGGCCGAGATGGCGCCGTTCTTCGAGTCGCTGGACGGCGCCCGCCCGGACGAGGCCATGAAACCGCTCACCGAGGTCTTCCACCTCGCCTGAACCCCGACTTCCCCAGGGGACCCCCGTATTCAGGAGCCGCGCATGAAAAGACGTACCGTCCTCACGACGGCGATACTTGCCGCCGTGAGCACGCCAGGTATAGCGGGAACGGCGCGAGCGGCCGACCCCGGCCCCTCCGTCACCCTCCGCCAGAACACCCAACTCGACGCCCAGGCCGTCTTCTTCGTCTCCTACGACGGCCTCGTCAACAACAACTCGTTCCAGAAGAACGGCCTGTTGACCTACAAGGGCTACCAGTACGCCGTCTGGTACACGGCCGCCCGCAACGCGGTCGTCGCCCGCCGGGCCCTGGGCGCCGCGTCCTGGTCCACGGTCACCCTCTCCCACCAGCTCAAGGCGAGCGACTCCCACAACGTCATCTCCATGGGCGTCTCCAAGGTGGACGGCCGCCTCCACCTCAACATGGACTCCCACAGCGACGGCTTCTTCTACGTCAAATCCGTCGCCGGCCTCATGGACAACCCCGGTACCACCGCGTGGACTTCGGCCGCGTTCGGCGCCGTCCAGACCACGCTGGACGGGCTGGCGCTCACCACCCAGTTCACCTACCCCCAGTTCATCGCCACGCCCGAGGGCAGGTTGCAGCTCAGCTACCGGGTCGCGATCTCCGGCAACGGCCGCAACGCCCTCGCGGAGTACGACGGTTCGAGCTGGACGGCGCTCGGGGAGTGGTCCAGCTCGACGGGGACCTACACCAGCGAGCACGGCTCCTCGACGGCCCGCAACATGTACCTCCACGGCATCGACTACGACAGGAACGGCCGCCTGCACTCCTTCTTCACCTGGCGGGAGCAGAACGGCGCGGTCATGTGCTCCTCCGGCGGCATCACCAACCACGACACCGGCTACGTCTACTCCGACGACCGGGGCCGCACCTGGCGCAACAACGCGGGGACGGCCGTCGGCACCACCGGCGGCTCCGACAAGGTCGCGGTCACCGACGCCGGGCTCGTCGTCGACGCCCTCAACCCCGACCACTCCCTGATGAACCAGGAGAGCCAGACCACCGACTCCTCGGGCCTGCCGCACGCGGTCATCTCCTACGTCCCCGGCCGCTTCGGCCAGTGCACGACGAACTACGTGAACGACCGCACGGCCAACGGACGCGCCTTCCACCTGCGCAAGAACAGCTCCGGCGGCTGGCAGAAGACCGAGATCCCGGTCCCGCTGAACTCCAGCCAGCGCACCAAGCTGGTCCTGGACAAGTACGACAACGCCTACGCGATCCTCCCCTTCGGCCGGATCGCCGCCGCCTCCAAGGCGTCCGGCTACACCGACTGGACCCTCCTGTACGACGGCTCCGGCCTCAACGCGTTCGGGGAGGTCGTCATCGACGAGTCCCGGGTCGCCGCCGACAACGTGCTCTCCTTCATGTACCAGGAGAAGTCCAGCGGCACGACGCCGTCGGCACTGCACGTCGTCGACTTCACGCTGCCCGCCTGATCCACCAGGGGTACGGCGCAGGCCCTGACGGTAGTGTGACGTCCGGCCCGCCGTACCCCGTTCACCTGGAGGTCTCCGTCCGATGGCCCAGTCGGTGGGTATCAAGGACGTCGCCCGCGCCGCCGGAGTCTCCGTCGGCACGGTCTCCAACGTCATCAACCGCCCGGAGACGGTCGCGACCGAGACCCGGGCGCGCGTGCTGTCCGCGATCGACCGGCTCGGGTACGTCCGCAGCGAGTCCGCGCGGCAACTGCGCGCCGGGCGCAGCCGGATCATGGGGCTGCTCGTCCTCGACATGGGCAACCCCTTCTTCGTCGACGTCGCCCGGGGCGCCGAGCGCGCCGCCCGGGACGCCGGGCTCGGCGTGATGGTCTGCAACAGCGCCGAGAGCGTCAGCGAGGAGGCCGACTACCTGTCCCTCTTCGCCGAGCAGCGGGTGCGGGGCGTCCTGTTCACACCGGCCGACGCGACCGGGCGGAACATAGCGTCGTTCCGGCGCCACGGCATCCCGTTCGTGCTGGTCGACCGGGTCTCCGACGGGACGACCGAGTGCTCGGTCTCCGTCGACGACGTCGCCGGCGGCGCCCTCGCCGTACGGCATCTCCTCGACGCCGGGCACCGGTCCATCGCCTACGTCAGCGGGCCGCCCGGCTTCAACCAGGTCCGCGACCGCCGTACCGGCGCCCTCCAGGCGCTCACCGAGGCGGGGCTCGGGCCCGAGCGGCTGCGGGAGCTGCCGACGGAACGGCTCGACGTCGCCGCCGGACGCGACGCGGGCGCCCGGCTGCTGGGCCTCGCCGACCGGCCGACGGCCGTGTTCTGTGCGAACGACCTGCTGGCCCTCGGCGTCCTCCAGGCCATGTACGCGGCCGGCGTGAACGTCCCGGACGACCTCGCGATCGTCGGCTACGACGACATCGAGTTCGCGGCGGCGGCGGCCGTCCCCCTGACCTCGGTCCGCCAGCCCGCGGTGACCATGGGGGCGCTGGCCGCGGAACTCCTCCTGGAGGAGACGGACGAGGACACCCCGAAGCGGGCGCACGAACACCGCAGGGTCGTGCTCCAGCCGGAACTGGTGGTCCGGAGGTCGAGTCTGTCGGCGCGGTGAGTGATCATGGGTGGGACCGCCTCACCCCTCCGGGAGCCTCCTTGACCCTCGCCAGCTACCGCCAGCCCGGTGTCGTCCTCACCGATCACCGCTTCACCGTGCCGCTCGACCACGCCGACCCCGCCGGGGAGACGATCTCGCTGTACGCCCGTGAGCTGGTCGCCGGGGAGAAGGCGGGGCAGGAGCTGCCCTGGCTGGTCTATCTCCAGGGCGGTCCGGGCTTCGGGGCGGAGCGCAGCGTGGGCCGGCCGGGGTGGCTGGCGCGGGCCCTGCGCGAGTACCGGGTCCTCCTCCTCGACCAGCGCGGCACGGGCCACTCGACACCGGCCAACCGGCAGACGCTGCCGCTGCGGGGCGGGCCGGCCGAGCAGGCGGCGTACCTCACGCACTTCCGCGCCGACTCCATCGTCCGCGACTGCGAGCTGATCCGCCGCGAGCTGACCGGCGGCGCCCCCTGGACGGCGCTCGGCCAGAGCTACGGCGGCTTCTGCGCGGTCACGTACCTGTCGCTGGCCCCCGAGGGCCTCGCCGCCGCGCTCATCACCGGCGGCCTGCCCTCGCTCGACGCGCACGCGGACGACGTCTACCGCGCCGCCTACCCGCGCATGGAGCGCAAGGTGGCCGCGCACTACGCCCGCTACCCGCAGGACGTCGAGCGGGCCCGCCGGATCGCCGAACACCTCGCGGACCGGCCCGTGACCCTCCCCAACGGCGGTCTCCTCACGGTCGACGGGTTCCGCAGCCTCGGCATCCTCCTCGGCGGCGGCGAGGGCAGCCACCGCCTCCACCACCTCCTGGAGGACGCGTTCGTCCCGGCCGTCGGCGGCGAGACCCTCTCCGACGAGTTCCGGGAGAACCTCCAGAGCCACCTCTCGTACGCGAAGAACCCCCTCTACGCCCTGGTCCACGAGTCGATCTACGGCCAGGACGACCGCCCCACCGCCTGGTCGGCCGACCGGGTCCGCGGCGAGTTCCCGCAGTTCGAGGGCGTCACCGACCCGTTCCTGTTCACCGGCGAGACCATCCACCCCTGGATGTTCGACCACGACCCCGCCCTGCGCCCCCTGAAGGAGACGGCCGACCTCCTGGCCGCCCGCACCGACTGGACCCCGCTCTACGACAAGGCCCGCCTCGCGGCGAACGAGGTCCCGGTCGCCGCGGCGGTCTACCACGACGACCTGTACGTCCACACCCCGCACTCCCTGGAGACCGCGAGGTCGGTCAAGGGCCTGCGGACCTGGGTGACGGACGAGTTCGAGCACGACGGAATCCGCGCGGGCGGCCCGCGCGTCCTGGACCGCCTGCTGGCGCTGACCCGAGACGAGGCGTGATGACGACCCCCTTGCGACCCCTGCCCGAGGACTGGCACAAGGCACTCGCGGTGGTGGCCCACCCCGACGACCTCGAATACGGCTGCTCCGCCGCCGTGGCCGCCTGGACGGACGCCGGGAAGGAGGTCGCCTACCTCCTGGCCACCCGCGGCGAGGCCGGCATCGACACCCTGCCCCCGGAGCGCTGCGCCCCGCTCCGCGAACAGGAACAGCGGGCCAGCGCGGCCGTCGTCGGCGTCACGTCCGTCGAGTTCCTGGACCACCGCGACGGCGTCGTCGAGTACGGCCCGCCCCTCAGGCGGGACATCGCGGCGGCGATCAGGCGGCACCGCCCCGACCTGGTGATCACCCTCAACCACCGCGACACCTGGGGAGACGTCGCCTGGAACACCCCGGACCACGTGGCCGTGGGCCGGGCGACGCTGGACGCGGCGGCCGACGCGGGCAACCGCTGGATCTTCCCGGAGCTGACGGAACAGGGCCTGGAACCCTGGAACGGCGTCCGCTGGGTCGCGGTCGCGGGCTCCGTCACCCCGACGCACGCCGTGGACGCGACGACGGGCCTGGACCGCGCGGTCGCCTCCCTGGTCGCGCACCGGACGTACATAGAGGCACTGACCGACGAGGACCCCGAGCAGTACGCGCGGACGTTCCTCACGGACGTCGCCGGGACGGTCGGGGAACGCTTCGGGGGCCGCCCGGCGGTGGCGTTCGAACTGTTCACCCGCTAGCGCCGCGATTATCGGTTCGCCGGGCAAGTGCGCAGGTCAGTAGGGTGGCGGGATGGAAGAGACCAGGCCCGCGCCGGCCGACCTGCGCGGCTACTGCGGCAACTGCTTCGGGCTGTGCTGTGTGGCGCTGCCCTTCGCGCGCTCGGCGGACTTCGCCTTCGACAAGCCCGCCGGCACCCCCTGCCGCAACCTCCTGGCGGACCACACCTGCGGCATCCACACGGAGTTGCGGCGCCGGGGCTTCGCCGGCTGCACGGTGTACGACTGCCTCGGCGCCGGCCAGAAGGTCTCCCAGGTCGTCTTCGAGGGCCGTGACGGAGGCCGCCGGATGCACGAAGTCTTCCCGGTGGTAAGGCAGTTGCACGAACTGCTGACCTACCTCACCGAAGCCCTCGCCCTGCCCGCCGCCCGCCCCGTGCACGCGGAACTCCGCGAGGCCCTCGACCGCACGGACGCGCTCACCCGGGGGACGCCGGAGGAACTGACCGCGCTGGACGTCGGCGCCCACCGGCAGGCGGTCGCCCGACTCCTCTTCGAGGCGAGCGAGTTGACGCGCGCGAAGGTGCGGGGACGCAAGAAGCGGCACCGGGGCGCGGATCTGATGGGCGCCCGCCTCAAGGGCGCCGACCTGCGCGGGGCCGACCTGAGAGGCGCCTATCTGATCGCCGCCGACCTCACGGGCGCGGATCTGCGAAGCGCCGACCTGATCGGGGCGGACCTGCGGGACGCCGACCTCGGCGGCGCCGACCTCACCGGGGCGCTCTTCCTGACCCAGCCGCAGGTGGACGCGGCTCGGGGGAACGCGGGGACCCGGCTGCCGGGGTCAGTCGGCAGGCCGGTGCACTGGGCAGCCGGGGGCTGAGGCGGGGGAGTTGTGGGAGTCTGGGGCGGTCGCGGGGGTTTCCGGCGCGGCCGTCGCCCGGTTCGCGAGGGGAGTCGCAGGGTCCTCAAGAGGCGGGCCGTCAAGGGCTGCTGACGGGGCCTCAACATCCCGCGCGGGGGCGGCCGTTCGCCGGTCCAGGCCGAGCCGCAGCCCCTCCGGCATCAGTGTCAGCCGTTCGGTCACCCGCAGTTCGTACCCCGGGTCCGCCCGCAGGGTGTAGCGGCGCAGCAGGAGCCCGAGGACCAGCGTCGCCTCGTGCAGCGCGAACTGGCGGCCGATGCAGGCCCGCGCCCCCGTCCCCCACGGCTTGAAGGTGTGCGCGGGCCGGGCGCGGACCGCCGCCGCGTCGAAGCGGTCCGGGTCGAACCGCTCGGCGTCCGGGCCCCACACCTCGGGGTCGCGGTGCAGCATCGGCGTCAGGACGAGCGCCCAGGCACCCCGCCGCATCGGATGCTCCCCGGCGAGGACGGTGTCCTCCCGGGCCTCCCGCGAGAACGCGGGCGCCGTCGGCCACAGCCGCAGCGTCTCGTCCAACACCCTGCGCACGTACCGGAGTCGGGCGACCTGCTCGTACCCGGGCACCTCCGCGTCACCCCACACCCGGTCCACCTCCGCGCGGGCGCGGGCGGCGATCTCGGGGTGCAGGGAGAGGTAGTGCAGCGCGAAGGAGAGCGCCCCGGACGTCGTCTCGTGCCCGGCGACCAGGAACGTGATCACCTGACGGCGCACGTTCTCGGCGGACAGCCGTTCACCGGTCCGCGGGTGCGCCGTGTCCAGCATCCGGTCGAGGAGGTCGCCGTCCCCGCCGCCGTCCGCCTTCCGGGCCCGGACGAGAGCGTCGACCGTGTCGTTCAGGTATGCCATGTCGGCCTCGTTGCGCCGGGCCGCGCCGCGGTGGAGGGCGGGGAAGGGGAGGCCGTTGAGGCGCTGGGCGTAGCTGAGGGTGCCGACCATCGCGGAGACGAAGGGGTGCGGGCGGCTGCGCTCGAAGGAGCCGAAGTCGTGCCCGAAGCCGGTGCGGGAGATCGTCTCCAGCGTCAGCTTCGTCATGTCCCCGGGGACGTCCACCGGTGTGCCCGCTGCCGCCGCCCGGTCCCAGCGGTCGGTCAGGCGGGCCGCCACGTCCAGCATCATCGGGTGGTACGCGGCCATCGCGTCCCGGCTGAACCCGGGCGCCAGCACGTCGTGCGCGAGCTGCCAGTTCGGCTCGTCGTTGTACGCCGTGAACAGCGCGTCCCCGGCGATCGGGCGGAGGTTGGCGATGCCGAGGCCGACGTACTTCGCGAACCGGGACTCGTCCGCGAGGTCGGCGGCGTAGCGGGCGCCGCCCACGAAGACGAACTCCTTGCCGAACGCCTTGCGGCGGAAGACCGGCCCGATCTCGGCGCCGAACCGCACGGTGTCCTGGAGGGGCGTCTTCCGGTTCACGCCCCGGACGTCGCCGAGGAGCGGGAGCCGGCCCTTCGGGTGGGGTATGCGGCCCAGTTCGGGCCAGCCCCGCGCGGCGTCGCGGAAGCCCTTGGGCAGGCGGGTGCCGGTGCCTGTCGTCGTCTCCGTCATGACGCGATCTCCCTTGATCCTGCGGCACTTCGAGCCTGTTGTACGTGGATTCAATAGCGCGTTTCAGTCTGATCCGCCCGCTGAACCGGCGTCAAGTAAAGTGCGGACATGACCGCCGAACAGGGCGAGCGCGTCCGGCGCCGGCTCAGTACGCAGGAGCGCCGCGAGCAGCTTCTGTCGGTCGGCGCGCGCCTGTTCTCCGAGAGTCCGTACGACGAGGTCTGGATCGAACAGGTCGCCGAGATCGCCGGGGTCTCGCGCGGGCTGCTCTACCACTACTTCCCGACGAAACGGGACTTCTTCGCGGCGGTCGTCGAGCGCGAGAGCGAACGGATGCTGATCCTGACGGCTGCGGTGCCGGGCGTGCCGGTGCGTGAGCAGCTCTCCGTCGGGCTCGACGTCTTCCTCGCGTACGTCGAGGCCCACGCCCACGGCTTCCGTGCCTTCCACCGCGCGGACTCGGCAGGTGACCAGGCCGTACGGCGCGTCTATCAGCGGGCGTTGGCCGCGCAGGAGCGGCAGATCCTCGCCGCGCTCGCCGCCGACCCCGAGTTCGGGCCGCTGTTCGGGGAGCGTCCGGAGGTGCGGCTCGCGGTGCGCGGGTGGCTGGCGTTCATGACGGCGGTGTCGCTGGAGTGGCTGCGGGGGGCGGAGTTGTCGCGGGATCAGGTGCGGGAGGTGTGCGCGCGGGCGTTGCTCGGGGTGCTGGTGTGAGGGAGGCGGGGGTGCCGGCTGGGGCGGGGTCGGAGTGGTGGTCGGTGTGACGGCCGGCGTGATGGCTGACGTGATGGTTGGCGTGGGCCTCGATCTTCGGTAGGTTAGGCAAGGCTTACCTAAGGAGGTCTTGATGAGTGACAGCCCGAGCTGGACGGCCGCGCCTTCCGCGGCGGAACGCGCCCGGTCGATCCTCGCCACCGCGTGGTCCTGCGGGGTCACCGCGGACGGCGGACGCGAGGAGTTCGTCGGCGCCCACACCGTCGGCGACGACGGCCGCGTACTGCTGTGCGTGCCCGACGACAGCGCCCTCGTCACGGCCGCGATCTGCGCGCCCCGAGGTGAGCCCTCGGCGGTCCTGGAGTTCGCCGACGTCGCCCCCGTGCCCGTCCGGGGCCGGATCAGGTCCCGCCTCTGGCTCGCCGGCTGGTTCGCCCCCGAGGACGGACTCCTCGGCTTCCACGCCACCCGCATCGTACTGAAACAGCCGACCGGCGCGGTCGTCGTGGACCGCGACGAGTTCGCCTCCGCCGCGCCCGATCCGCTGGCCGGCGCCGAGGCCCAGCTCCTCACCCACCTCGCCGACTCCCACCCCGACGCGGTCGAACGCCTCACCCGGCTCGTCGGCCGCGACAGCCTGCACGGCGCCGTCCGCGTCCACCCCCTCGCCGTCGACCGGCACGGGCTGACGCTGCGCATCGAGCGGGCGCGTACGCACGGGGACGTACGGCTGGCGTTCCACGCCCCCGCCGACGACGTCTCCCAACTCACCGAGCGGATGCACGCGTTGCTGACGCAGGCCAGCGCGGCGTCGTGCTCGCGGGCGTTGCAGCGGCAGCGCGAGGAGGGGTGAGGGCGTTCCGGTTCCCGGGAAGGGGCGGCTTCGGGGCGTGCCGGTCAGAGCGGCAGTGCGCAGACCGCCATCGGTGAGGGGTACGGTTCGCCGGCCGGGCGGAGGGTGCCGCTCGCCGGGTCCACGTGGAAGACGCTGACCGTGCCCGAGTGCTGGTTCGAGGCGAACAGCAGCCGGCCGTCGGGGGAGAGCGAGACGTGGCGGGGGAAGTCCCCGGCCACCGCGACCGTGCCGAGCAGCCGCAGCCGCGCGCCGTCCGCCTCCACGCCGTACCTGGCCAGCGTGTCGTCACCCCGGTTGGCCAGGAAGGCGTACGCCCCGTCCGGCGTCACCGCCAGCTGCGCCGGGTAGTTGGGGTTCTTGCGCGAGCCCGTCGGCTGCGGCTCCCCGATCGTCAGCCGGCCCGACGACGCGTCGTACGCGCACACCGCGACCGTGTCGTCCACCTCGTTCGCCAGGTACGCGTGGCGGCCGGCGGGGTGGAAGACCAGGTGCCGGGGGCCCGCGCCCTTGCGGGTGTTCGCCCTGGAGACCTCGGTGAGGGTGCCCGCGCTGTCGTCGAGGCGGTAGCTGTAGACCGTGTCGGTGCCCAGGTCCACCGCCAGCACATGACGGCCGTCCGGCGCCGTCACCATCTGGTGCGCGTGCGGGCCCTCCTGGCCGGGGCCCGGGGCGGGGGAGCCGTGCGTGAGGGAGTGGGCGCGCTCGCCCAGGGCGCCGTCCGCGCCGATCGGGTGCACCGCGACGCTTCCCGAGCCGTAGTCCGCGCTCAGCAGCCAGCGGCCGTTCGGGTGCACCGACACGTGACACGGGTACCGGCCGCCCGTCCCCCTGCTCCCCAGCACCTTGCCGTCGGCGATCCGCACCGCGCTCACCGCGCCCCGCTCGCGCTCGTTCGCCGTGTACAGGGTCCGGCCGTCCGGGTGCACCGCGAGGAACGAGGGGTCCGGGACGCCGGTCACCACTCCGGCCGTCGTGATCTCTCCCGTCACGGGGTGGTACGAGGCGACCCGGACGCCCTTGCCGCCGCCGTCCCGGGAGGTGTACGTGCCGATGTAGAGGGGGCGGGGGTCGGTGGCGGGGGTGGTGCTCGGGGTCGGGGCGGGGGTCGGGGTCGTGTTCGGGGGCGGGTCGACGGCCGCCGGTCCCTGTTCACCGCTGACCGCGGTCTCCCGCGTCTCGCCGGAACACCCCACGACACCGGCTCCGACCACAGCCCCGGTCACCGCGGCGAACCGCCGCCTGCTCCACCCGCCACTCATCCACACGCCTCCACGTCCTCGCCACCGGTGCCGTCCGACACCATGACCCGGAGGGGGGCCGGGATGCAAAACGGGGGCGGGGAGGCCGGGGCTTCTCGGGGGGAGCGCCGCGTGTCGGGGAGTGCTGCGTCTCTGGGGCGGAGTGCTGGGCGCCTTTCGCCGACACGAGCCGTGTCCGTACGCCGCCGCTCGGGGGAGACCGGCCGGTCGGAAGGCGAGTCCTGGCGGGTGCCGCCCGCCTCGGGAGGGAGGCGCCTCTCCGCCTCCTCCGCCGGTCGCCGAGGTGCTGTCGGCCTCTCCGCTCGGCCTTCTGAAAGCGACCTCCTCCGGTGGAAACGCCTCTCATCCCTCCGGTGGAAGCGTCCCCGCTCCTCCAGCGAAAGCGCCCCCACTCCTCCCGCGAAAACCCTCGCCCCCCTCACCACTCCCCGTCCTCCACCACCTCCCCCCGAGCGTCCTTCAGCGGCTTGACCTGTCCTGCCCCCGGCTCCTCCCAGGGGTCCAGGTCGTTCCCGATCCAGTCGCCCACCGGCTTCACGGCGCCCAGGGTGCCGGTCGGGGCCAGGTCCTGGGCGGATTCGTCGTAGTAGTCGAACCAGGGGAGCCCGGCGTGGGTGTAGGCCGCGCGGTCGACCGGGGAGGGCGGGGGAGCCTCGCCGGTGATGTGGTGCCATTCCGGGGGAGTGACGAGGTGGACGAAGAGGCGGCCCGCCGGGGTGGGGGACCAGTCGGAGAGGGGCCGGTCGTCCTCGTAGACCTCCTGCCGCATGGTGCCCCCGATGCCGAGCCCCATCGCCGCGGCGGCAGGGGCGCGGGGCGCGGCGGCGGGCATCGCGAGCATGGGGCCCGCCGAGGAGTCCTCCGCGAGGGTGGCGAAGGGGCCCAGCCGCTTCGTGTGCCGGCGCTGCGCCGCGCGCCACACCCGCAGCCGCTCCTCGGTCAGCGGGAAGGACTGGAGCTGGACGCCGCCCCAGGTCTCCTCACCGGTGACCTGTCCCTCGACCGTCGCCCCGAGGCCCAGCGGGACGGCGACGAACTGCCGGACGGTCCCCTTCCCGGAGTTGATGCCGTCGAGCCAGGGCTGGCGGGGGAGGACCACGTAGTTCTGCGGCTCCCGGGAGAGGCGGTCGCTCCACGGCTCGCCCGACACCGCGCAGACCTTCCCCACCCCTACCTGGAGCGCGGCCGGCTCGCCGGTCCCCGTGAAGTTCAGCCACATCGCTTCGCGGAGGTACATCGGCAGCATGACCCCGCCGCGCGCGAGCCAGTGCGCCGGAGCCGTCTTCGGATAGTCCGTGATCCGCCGCACCGGGAACTCCCCGAGCCCCGGCGGCAGCGGATGCGTCCCCGTCTCGGGCAGCCGCAGCGTCCGCATGAACCGCACGCTCACCCCGCCGGGCATCCGCACCGAGTCCCCGTCGATCCGTACCGTCGTCTCCGCCATGACTCCGCTCCCTCCGCCGTCGCCCCGCCGCACCGTCCGCCGTTGCCCGATGAACGCCCGGCCCTCCCCGCCCGGTTCCCCACCCTCACTCGATCACCCGTTCGGGTCAACCCGAATTCCCCCGCCCCTCGACTCGACCCACCCCTGAAGCGAACCCCCGCTCCCACGCCCCAGCCACCCCCACCCCACGACGGTGGCCCACCGGATGTCCCCCCTCCCGCCCGCCACGCGAACCTGTGCCCATGACCTGCGCCCGCTTAGCCCCCCTCGTCACCCTCCTCACTCTCACCACGCTCGCCGAGCCCGCAACAGCCACCGAACCCGCCCCGGCCGGCACCACCACCGCCCCGGCCACCTACACCCTTGCGTCCACCCCCACCTCCCCCTCCGTCCTCACCGCCCTGAACCGAGCCGCCCACCCCCTCCGCACGACCGAACCCGGCGGCGACACCAGCGACCTGCGCGCTCTGGACCGCGCGATCGGCGGCGCCCGGGTCGTCGGACTCGGCGAGGCCACCCACGGCTCGCACGAGTTCTTCGCCCTCAAGGCCCGCGTCTTCCGCCACCTCGTCGAGAAGAAGGGCTTCCGCACCTTCGCCCTGGAAGCCCCCTGGAGCACCGGCCGGCGCCTGGACGCGTACGTCGTGCACGGCGAGGGCGACGACATCGCCTGGACGGGCCCGGAGGTGTACGACGAGGTCGAGGCATACGTCGCCGAGCACAGCCCGGAGCTCCGTACGAGGTCCGCAAGGCGCGCGCCGAGCGGACGGCGCGGGCGCTGAAGCTGCTGAAAGGGATGCCGGCGGGGGCCGGTCGCGAGGCGGCCGTGCGGAACGCGACCGCCATCGACCGCACGGCGGGCCTGTACGCGTTCGCGTACGAGCGGGAGCCGGGGGAGATCGCCGCGGGGATGCGCTACCGGGACGAGGCGATGGCGGCGAACGTCGACGAGTGGGCGCGGCGCACCGGGACGAAGGTGCTGCTGTCGGCGCACGACGCGCACGTCGGGTACGTGCCGGTGGACCCGGTGAACTACCCGAAGGTGCAGGGCGCGTTCCTGAGGGACCGCCTCGGGGACGGGTACGTGAGCGTCGCGACGACCTTCGGGCGCGGCTCGTTCGTCGCCACCGGACCCGACGGGACGACGGTCGGACACTGGACGCTGGGCCCGCCCGAACCCGGCGGCAACGAGGAGACCCTCGACCGCGTCCGCCACCAGAGCTACGTCCTGGACCTGCGGACCGTCGGCGCGCCCGCGCGCGCGTGGCTGCGCGCGGCCCGCCCCACGCGCAGCATCGGAACGGCCTACCCGGACGACGGCCCCTCGGACGTCGCGCTCGCCCGCGCGCACGACGTGCTGATCCACCTCCACGAGGTGACGGCGGCCGTGCTCTCTACTCCTGGTGACCCAGTCGCACGATCATGTTCGGGTGGCGCTCGCTGAGCGCCTTCAGGGTGAGCAGGCTCTTGATGCTGGCCTCGCGCTCCTGCATGTACGTTCCGGGCTCGACGTCGTTGTCCCAGCCCCAGCGCGTGTGGCTGACGTCCCCGGTCATGAGTACCGGCCCCGCCGAGGTGCGGGCGAGGTAGGAGACGTGTCCGGTGGTGTGCCCCGGGGTCAGGATCGCGAAGAACGAGCCGTCGCCGAACACGTCGTTGACACCTTCCAGCCGCCCGCCGGGGTCCTTGGTGAACTGGAGTTCCTGAAGCGGCGGGCGTCCGGCCAGGAGGTGGTTGTTGGTTCCCTGGGCGAACAGGTTCAGGAACAGCGACGCCTCCGCCTCGTCGGCGCCCGTGTAGACGGGGACGTCCTTGGGCACGTCCGGGAGCCCGGAGACGTGGTCGAGGTGGAGATGGGTCATGAAGACCCCGCTCAGAGGGACTCCCTCCGCTTCGATGATCTCCGCGGTGCTCTGCCGCGGACGCATCTTGTCGATGCCTCCGTACTTCCTGAGCATCAGGCCGACCCCCACACCGACGGGGTCCTCCACCAGCCGCCGTGAGACACCGGTGTCGACCAGGAAGAAGCCGTGCGTGGGGTGCCGTACGACGTGGGCGTAGATCTTGATCGGTTCCTTGTGGTCGGTGATCCCGGCCGCGACGGCCTTCGGGTGCTTGATGTTGAGGAGTCCCGTGATCGGGGCCTCCCAGTCCGCGCCGACCGTCCTGACCTCGACCGGCCCCGGCTCGCCGAGCAGGGACTCCATGGCCGCCGCGCCGATCGGCCGGCCGATACGGGCGGGCTGGGTCTGGTGGGTGGTGGCCTTGAACGTGAGCATCTTCATGGTTGAACTCCTCATCCTTGATCACTGAAAACTGACGCGGACCGTCCCGCAAGCCGGGGGACCCGGGGTCCCGCTCCGGTTCAGATTCAGACGGTTTTGATGGTGCCGCCGTCGATGACGTAGTCGGCGCCGGTGATGTTGCCGGCCACGTCGGAGAGCAGGAACGCGATGAGGGCGGCGACTTCGTCGGGCTCGCTCATGCGGCCGGTCGTGATGTTCTGGGATGCCGCGATCTGCCGGACGAAGTCGGGGAGGGTGAGTCCTGCGGCGGTGGCGAGCTGGGCGACGGGGCCGTGGGGGTCTTCGTAGACGGTGGTGCGGACGAGGCCGGGGGAGACGGTGTTCACGCGGACGCCCTGGGGGCCGAACTCCTCGGCGAGGGATTTGCCGAGGGCGGTGACGGCCGCTTTGGCGGCGCTGTAGCTGGCCGGGACGCCGAGGGGCATGCGGGCGACGGCGGAGGAGATGTTGACGATCGCCCCGCGCCGTTCGGTCAGGCTGGGGAGGGCGGCGCGGGTGGCGCGGACGGTGGCGAGGACGTTGATGTCGAACATGCGGGTCCACTGGGTGTCGGGGGCGTCGAGGAAGCCCATGACGGCTTCGTCGCCGCCGCCGACGTTGTTGACCAGCAGGTCGATGCCGCCGAGTTCGGCCAGTGCTGTGTCGATGAGGGCGGTGACGCCGTCGGCGGTGCTCAGGTCCGCCGCGACCGTGAGTGCGCCGGTCTCCTTCAGTTCGGGGGTGATGGTCCGGGCGGCTCCTACGACGCGGACGCCTTCGCCGACGAGGGTACGGACGGTGGCGAGTCCGATGCCGCGGCCGGCGCCGGTGACGACGGCGGTCTTGCCTGTGAGGTTGAGGTCCATGGAACCCCTCCGATGCATATGGCTTGAATACTTAAAGCCATATCTATCATGGCTTTAAGTGGTGCGCTAGCCTGGACCCATGGCGATGACACAGGCACAGGCGGAAGCGGAGTGGGAACTGGGCAAGCTCCTGCACGACCTGGACATGCAGTGCAACGCCCGCATGCGCGAACGGGTGACCGGACTCGGCCTGACCGTCGCCCAGGCGTCCGCCCTGCGCGAGATGACCGGCCCGATGACCATGCGCGAACTCGCCGCACGCATGAGCTGCGAACCCTCCAACGCCACCGTCGTCATCGACAAACTCGAAACCCTCCACCTCATCGAACGCCGCCCCCACCCCACCGACCGCCGCGCCAAACAACTCGTCCTCACCCCCGAAGGCACCGACCTCCGGGAACGCCTGCTGAAGGCCCTCACCGAAGAACCCCTGTTCACCGGCCTCACGCAAGGCGAGCAGGGCGCACTGGAGAGCCTCCTCAAGCGGGCCCTCTCAGGTGATGAAATCCCCCGAGCCTGATGGCGTCGGGGGCGGACCGCCTCACTCAGGCGGAGAGCTTGTCTAGGAACGCGGAGAGTAGCCCCGTCGTCCGGGCGATCTGTTCCTCCACGGTCAGGCTCTCCTCGAACCGGCTGCCCGAGTCGGGGACCTTGCGGCCCCGGACGTACAGCGAACAGGCCAGGTCCGTGCACATGTACACGCCGACCGAGTTGCCGTCCCGGCCCGCCGCGCCGGCTTTCCGGGCGGTCATCAGGGAGACGCCGCCGCCCCGGTGCGTCGTCAGGCAGAGGGAGCACATGCTGCGGTGCAGGAAGCCCCGCTGGGACGACGGGAAGCGCAGGGTCACGCCGACGAGACGGCCCGCGTGTTCGGCGACCAGATAGCTGCGGTCGGGCGCGCCGGGGTCGCGCCAGCCCAGGAAGTCGAGGTCGTCCCAGGGGCGTTCGTCCAGGTCACGCGGGATCGCGAGCCGCTTGGCCTCACCTTTTGAACAGTTCACGAAGGAGTTGCGGATCTCCTGCTCGGTGAGCGCGCGCACGGATAGCCTCCAGAGAGTTCGGATCTCAAACCTAGTGTCCCTAGGTTCGGGGCTAGGGTAAGCAGTCAGTTCAGGAGCAGCCAGTGGATTTCCGTGACCCGTCGTCGCCCCGCGCGCCGTTGCCGTCGTCCCGCGCGCGGGCGGCCGTCGCCCATGTCACCGCCCACGCCTCCGGCCCCGCCGTCCCGGCGGACCTGCGCGTCACCCTCAACCTCCACCCCGACCGCACGGCAGGCGGCGAACCGATTCTGCGGGCCCTCGCGCGGGACGGCGCCTACCACTCCCAGTTCGTCACCGGCACCAGCAACGGCGGCCTCACCGCCCACCCCGGAGGGGACCGCTGGCGCTGGGAGAGCCGGATCTTCGGCGGCGCGTACGACGACGCCGAGCCCCACGAGCGGCCCGTCTACGGCGCGCTGAACTTCCGCCGCCAGGTCGTCGGCGCCGCCCCGCGCTTCGGCTCCTCCCACTTCCGCCTCACCGCCGAGGCCCTCGCCCGCGCGACCTTCTGCTACCCCGACAGCGCCGCCGAACCCACCCGCTTCGGCGTCGCCGCGTCCTCCGCCCTGATCGCCTTCGCCGAGACCGACGAGCAGGACGCCCTCGACGACTACATCGAGACGCAGGTGCACGGCGGGGTCGACCTCGCGCGGGACGTCGAGGCGGTCGTCCTGGACGCCTGCTATCGCGGTACGGCCGTGGAGACCGACGCCCGCCGCCTCCCGTGCCCCGTCGAATGGCACCCCGGCTACCGCCTCACCGTCGCCGGACTCCACGCCCACGCCGACTACCGGGGGCCCGAGTACACCGCCCTGGGCGAGGAGATCGCCGAGGACGGCCACCTCGACCCCCGGGTGATCGGCGACGCGGCCCGGACCGGCCGGTACGCCCTCCAGGACCTGAAGATGATCTGGCACACGCTGGCGAGGTTCGGGGCGCCGGAGGGGGCGGGGACGGCGCGGGCGGAGGCGGCGGGGACGGCCGGCGCGGAGTCGGTCGGGGCGACCGAAGCGGGCACCGGGGCGGCCGGAATCTGAAACGGCACCCCATCTGCGGCCGTTTCCCTTTCAAACCACCTGCGCCACCCTGCGCCCGCCTCGCCCCCGGCTCTCGCCATCCCCGCCTCCTCGGCCCCCAGCCCTCAGCACCCCCGCCCCTCCGGCGGCCACACCCCCACCGCCAGTACCCCCTCCGCGTACGCCCGAGCCACCAGCTCCGTCCGGTTCGCCGCTCCCCACCGCGCCGACAGCCGCCGCAGGTGATAGCTCACGCCGTCCGGGGTGAGCCCCGTCTCGCGGGCGGCGCGGGCGGTGGTCGCGCCTGCCGCGAGCAGGGCGAGGATGCGGGACTCGACGGGGGTCACGGCGTCGGCGGGGGCGGGGCAGGCGGGTGTCTCCTCGCCGAGGACGCGCAGCATGACCAGCAGCGCCGGGGTCACGCGGACGCTGTCGCTGACGGGGTCGGCGGTCAGCTCACCGAGCCGGACCCGCCCGCCGGGCCCGTCCCACCGCACGGACACCTGGTAGCGGGACCGGTGGCGCAGCCGCAGCGCCTGGGCGATCCGCTCGACCTGCCCCGCCTCGACGGGCCGGAACAGCTCCAGTACGTCCCGGCCCTTCAGTCGCCCCGGCGTCGCCCCGCACTCGGCGGCCATCGCCGGATTCGCGAGCAGGACGGCGCCGTACAGGTCGCACACCGCGACCGGGACCGAGACCCGGTCGAAGAGGGTCAGCGCGCGGTTGCGCCAGACGACGGCGGTCTCGTCCGCCCTCACCCGGTGCCCGCCGCGCGTGGTTCTCGCATCCGACGACCCTAACGGCCGGAGCGGACGGGGTGCGCGGCCTGCCAGGCGAGCCTGCGGTCGGCGTCCTCGCCGATGCGGGTCAGGGTCTCGTCGAGTTCCATGAAGACCTGCCAGAGGGGGCGTCCGCAGGCCCGGGAGAGCTCGGCGACGACGAGGTCCTCCAGATCAGGCACGCGTTTGTTCTTCCAGATCTTGTCGGCGAGGCTGACGAGGAGATCCTCGGCGTCGGCCTCCGGTGACTGCCAGGACGCGTGCGTCCCCGCGAACCGGGCGAGTTCGGCGGGGACTTGGCGCGCGAGGAGCAACTCCCGTCCGGCCTCCTCGTGTTGCGACCCGGGTCCCGAGAGCTCGGCCGGGTGCAGCGCCTTGCCGATGTCGTGCGTGGCGGCCCCGAACAGCACCGCTTCCCGGTCCACGGCCAGCCCGAACACGCCGACGGCGTCCAGGAGTTGGGCCGCGACGTCATGGACCGCCCGCAGGTGGGCGACCAGGCGCGGCGGCGCGGACACCCCCTCCAGGAGAGCGACGGCACGCACGGGCAGCGGACGCAGCGGGGGTTCGGTGACCTCGTCGAGCGCGATCGCGGAGAGAGGCATTCGAGCAGCCTAGTCCGTGTCTTTCGGATCGGTCCTGGGCGCGGGGCGTGGCACGCGCTCCCCCAAGCTCTTCGAGCAGGGGGGACCCCCAGGCGTTGTCGTCAGTCTCCCCCAAGTTCTCGGCTTCGCTCGAACAGGGAGGTGCCCCCATCGCGCCGCGTCGACTCCCTCCTCCGCCTTGCAGCTGCACGCACCACGCCCCGCTCACCGGCGTTGCGAGGGCGCCGTTTCTTGAGGCGGACCGATCCGAAAGACACGGACTAGCCGTAGACCCCGACGACCCTGCGCGCAAGGTGGCATGCGGATTCTTGACTGCACGATCGTGTAGTGCCCGCACCAGGACGGGCCCCGGACGTGGACAACGCTGGAGGACGTACCCCCACCGCCCAGCGAGAGGAAGCCGAGCGTCATGTCCCCCACCGCGCCGCACCCGGAGCCCACGTCCGTCCCCGTCGCCGACATCAGTGCCACCGGGCCCGGCCGGACCCCGGTCCAGCAGGTGATGGAACTCATGCGGGAGCACGGGCCGGTCCTGGTCCGGCGGCTGCACGGGCGGGACACCCTCTTCGTCGCGGACCTGGACCTGGTGACCGACCTCGCGGACGAGACCCGGTTCGCCAAGCACGTCGGCCCCGCCCTGGAGAACGTCCGGGAGTTCGCCGCCGACGGCCTGTTCACCGCGTACGGCGACGAGCCCAACTGGGCGAAGGCGCACGACATCCTGATGCCCGCGTTCGCGCTCGGCTCGATGCGCACGTATCACCCGGTGATGCTCAAGGTGGCCCGCCGCCTCATCGACGCGTGGGACGGCGCGGCCGGTGCCGGGCAGCCGGTGAACGTGCCGGACGACATGACCCGTATGACGCTCGACACCATCGGACTCGCCGGATTCGACTACGACTTCGGCTCCTTCGAACGCGCCGAACCGCACCCCTTCGTCGAGTCGATGGTCCGCTGCCTGGAGTGGAGCATGACCCGTCTCGCCCGCGTCCCCGGCACCGACCACTCGGCGGCCGACGCGGCGTTCCGCGCCGACTCGGCCTACCTCGCCCGGGTCGTGGACGACGTCATCGCCGCCCGCACCGGCACCGACCAGTCGCAGGCCACCGACCTGCTGGGCCTCATGCTCACCGCCCCCCACCCGGCCGACGGCACCACCCTCGACCACGCCAACATCCGCAACCAGGTCATCACGTTCCTCATCGCCGGGCACGAGACCACCTCCGGCGCCATGTCGTTCGCCCTCTACTATCTCGCCAAGCACCCCGAGGTCCTCAACCTCGTACGCCGCGAGGTCGACGCCCTGTGGGGGGACCAGGAGAACCCGGAACCGACGTACGACGAGGTCGGACGGCTCACCTACACGCGTCAAGTCCTCAACGAGGCCCTGCGGTTGTGGCCCACGGCCGCCGCGTTCAGCCGACGCGCCCTGGCCGACACCCTCCTCGGCGGCCGGATTCCGCTGCGCGCCGGACAGGCGGTGACCGTCCTCGCGCCGATGCTGCACCGGCAGCCCGTGTGGGGCGACAACCCCGACCTGTTCGACCCGGAACGCTTCACGCCCGAGGCGGAGGCGGCCCGCTCACCGCACGCCTTCAAACCGTTCGGCACCGGTGAACGCGCCTGCATCGGACGGCAGTTCGCGCTCCACGAGGCGACGATGCTCCTCGCGATGCTCGTCCACCGCTACCGCCTCCACGACCACGCCGGCCACCGGCTCACGATCAAGGAGACCCTCACCCTCAAGCCCGACGGCCTCACCCTCACCCTCACCCCGCGCACCCCCGCCGACCGAACCCATGCCCCCCTCCCGGGAGTTGCGGTCCTCGAACCGGCACGCACGGACACCACGACCCTCCCGGCCCGTGTCCTGCCCGGCACCGAGGCCCTCTTCCTGCACGGCAGCAACTACGGCACCTGCCGCGACTTCGCCGCCGGGCTCGCCGACGAAGCAAGCGACATCGGCTGCACGACACGGACGGCACCCCTCGACGCGTACGCCGGCGGACTGCCCACCGACCGCCCCGTCGTCATCGCCGCCGCCTCCTACAACGGCCGCCCCACCGACGACGCCACCGCCTTCACCGCCTGGCTGGAGCGGGACCACGACCTCACCGGCGTCACCTACGCCGTCCTCGGCGTCGGCGACCGCAACTGGGCCGCCACCTACCAGCACGTCCCCACCCGCATCGACGAACGCCTCGCCGAACTCGGCGCCACCCGCCTCACCGACCGCACGGCCGCCGACGCCTCCGGCGATCTCACCGGTGCCGTAAGGGAGTTCACCCGCACCCTGCGCACCGCACTCCTGGAGCGCTATGGCGACCCCGAGGCGGCCCCGGCCGACGGGGCGGCCCTGGAGAGCCCCGGGCACGCCTACACCGTCCGCGTCGTCACCGGCGGCCCCCTCGACGCCCTCGCCGAACGCCACGGCCTGCTCCCGATGACCGTCACCGAGGCCCACGACCTCACCGCACCCGGCCATCCGCGCCGCAAGTGCTTCCTGCGCGTCGCCCTCCCCGAGGGCACCGCCTACCGCACGGCCGACCACCTCACCGTCCTGCCCGCCAACTCCCCGGCGCTCGTGGACCGTACGCTCACCGCCCTCGGTCTCGATCCCGAGGCGCTGCTCGACGTCCGCCCCACCCGCCGCGACGGCCTCGCCGTCGACCGCCCGGTGACCGCACGCCGACTCCTCACCCACCACGTCGAGTTGCAGGACCGGCCGACCGCCGCCCAGCGTGCCGCGCTCGCCGCCGCCAACCCCTGCCCGCCCGAGCGGGCCGCCCTCGTCGCCCTCACCGAGGACGACCCGCGCACCCTGCTCGAACTGATCGAGGACCACCCGGCATTGCGCGGCACCCTCGACTGGCCCCAACTCCTCGACCTCCTCACGCCGTTGCGCCCCCGCCACTACTCCATCTCCTCCTCGCCGCAGGCCGACCCGGACCACGTCGAGCTGATGGTCTCCCTCCTCGACGCCCCCGCCCGCTCGGGCAACGGCCGTTACCTGGGCACCGGTTCGCACCACCTCGCCGGCCTCGCCCCCGGCGACACCGTGTACGCCCGCGTCCAGCCCTGCCGCGAGGTGTTCCGCGTCGACCACGACTCGCCCGTGATCATGGTGGCCGCCGGTACCGGTCTCGCCCCCTTCCGCGGCGCCATCGCCGACCGCGCCGCGGCCACCGGTGAACTCCCGCCCGCCCTCTGCTACTTCGGCTGCGACGCCCCCGACGCGGACTTCCTGCACGCCGGGGAACTCCACGCCGCCGACGCCGCCGGAGCCGTCTCGATGCGGCCCGCGTTCAGCGCCGGACCGGACGCCGCGTTCGTCCAGCACCGCATCGCCGCCGAAGGGGACGAGGTCTGGAAGCTGCTGACCGAGGGCGCCCGCGTGTACGTCTGCGGCGACGGATCACGCATGGCGCCCGGAGTACGCGACGCGTTCCGTACGCTGTACCGGGATCACACGCCGGACGCCGACGAGGCGGCGGCCGAGACCTGGTTGAACGAGCTGATGGCGAACGGGCGTTACGTCGAGGACGTGTACGCCGCGGGCTGAGCGGAAGGACACGGGGGATGACGGCGGACTCCTGGGCACGGGCACGGCACGTCCTCAAGGACAGGGCCCGGCACCTCGCCGCCGTCACCCCCTTGAGCGGCGGCACCTACAACATCGTCGAGGAACTCCGCCTCGACGACGGCACCCGGTACGTCCTCAAGGTCGCCCCACCGGACGAGGGCCTCCGGCACGAGAAGCGGCTCCTCGTGGCGGAGGCCCGGTTCTACGAGGGCGCGGAGCGGGCCGGCGTACCCGCCCCGAAGCTCGTGGACCTCGGCGACGGGCACCTCCTGATGACGGCGGTGCCCGGCGAACCGTGGCCCGAGCTGCCGGCCGACCGGCACGCCACCGTGCGCGCCGAACTGGCCGGGCTGGTCGCCCGCCTCCACCGGATCACCGGACCGGCGTACGGCTACCCCTCCGGTGCCCTCGGTCCGCTCGCCCCCGACTGGCGCACCGCGTTCACCGGCATGCTCGACGCGGTCCTCGCCGACGCCGACGACCACAAGGCCGAACTCCCCCTCGGGACGAGCGAGATCAGGTCCGTCACCGGCCGGGCGCACGACGCGCTGGACGACGTCACGACCCCCTGCCTCGTCCACTTCGACCTGTGGCCCGGCAACATCCTCGTCGACCCCGCGGCCCCCCGCGTCACCGGACTCATCGACGGCGAGCGCATGTTCTGGGGCGACCCGCTCGCCGACTTCGTCTCCCTCGCGCTCCTCACGGACATCCGCGAGGACGAGAACTTCCTGACGGCCTATCAAAAAGCGGGCGGAGAAGTCGAGTTCGACGACTCCGCCCGACGCCGGTACGCCCTCTACCGCGCCTACCTCTACCTGATCATGCTGACGGAACAGGTCCCGAGGAAGGCCGACGAGGGGCACCGGCAGTGGGCCAGGGACAACGTCGTTCCCCAACTGCTGGGCGCGCTCGGGGAGATCGAGGCGCTGTCCTCGTAAGCCCCCCCCCCAAAAAAAGAAGGAGGACAGCACCACGCGTGTGACGCTCAGCCCGCGAACGCGTTCACACCCGTCCGCTCGGCCGACAGCGCCCACAGCCGCTCCGCCTGCTCCGCGTCCGCCGCCCACGGCGCGACGCCCGAGGTCGCGACCCCGGCCGCGATGTCCTCGGCGGACACCGCCTCCGACACCTCGCAGTCCTCCAGATAGACCCCGCCGAGACCGTCGAGCTGCGTCGACGTCGCCGCCCACACCTGCGTCGCCGCCCCCTCCTCGGGCGTCTTGAACAGCCCGGGCACCGCCGGCTCGCCGTTCTCGTCGATCCAGCCGCGCTCGACCATCTCCTCCTTCGCGAGATGGCGCTGGAGGGGGGTGAGGATGCCGCCCGGGTTCAGGGAGAACGCCCGCACACCCGCGTCGCGGCCCAGCTTGTCGAGGTGCAGGGTGAACAGGGCGTTCGCCGTCTTCGACTGGCCGTACGCCTGCCACTTGTCGTAGCCCTGCCGCCAGTCGACGTCGTCCCAGCGGACGCCGGAGAAGAAGTGGGCGCGCGAGGAGACCGACACGACCCGGGCGCCGCCCGGCTCGATCGCCGGCCACAGCCGGTTGACCAGCGCGAAGTGCCCCAGGTGGTTGGTGGCGAACTGGGCCTCCCAGCCGGGACCCACGCGCGTCTCGGGGCAGGCCATGATCCCGGCGCTGCCGATCACGAAGTCGAGGGTGCGCCCGGAGTCCAGGAACCGGTCCGCGAACGCCCGCACGCTCTCCAGATCGCCCAGGTCCAGCTCGTCCACCTCGGCCCCGGAGATCTCCCGGACCGCCTCCCGCGCCACGTCCGCCCGGCGCGCCGGTACGACCACCCGCGCCCCGGCCTTGGCCAGCGCCCGCGTCGTCTCCAGCCCGAGCCCCGAGTAGCCGCCGGTCACCAGGGCCAGGGTGCCCGTGAGGTCGCGCCCCGCGAGGACGTCGTCGGCGGTGCTCCGGGCGCCGAAACCCGACCCGATCTTGACTTGAGGAGTGTCGCTGTTGCTCATGCCCACGACCGTACGAATTGAAGTGCTCTCGAAGTCAAACGCCGCCGCGTGTCCAGTCGAGCAGCCGCTCGTACGGCCAGGTCGTCACCACCCGGTCCGCAGGCACCCCGCACTCCTCGGCCCGCGCGCAGCCCAGGATCTGCCAGTCCAGCTGTCCCGGCGCGTGGGCGTCCGTGTCGACCGAGAACAGCACTCCCGCGTCCACGGCCTGGCGCAGCAGGCGGCGGGGCGGGTCGAGGCGTTCCGGCCGGCTGTTGATCTCCACCGCCGTCCCCGCCTGCGCGCACGCCTCGAACACCGCCGCCGCGTCGAACTCCGACTCCGGGCGCTGCTTCTCCGCGACCAGCCGGCCCGTGCAGTGGCCCAGGACGTCCGCGTGCGGGTCGCGGACGGCGGCCACCATGCGGCGGGTCATCGAGCGGGCATCCATGCGCAGCTTGGAGTGCACCGACACGACGACCACGTCCAGACGGGCCAGCAGCTCCGGGTCCTGGTCCAGGGAGCCGTCGTCGAGGATGTCGCACTCGATGCCGGTGAGCAGGCGGAACGGAGCCCAGGTCGCGTTCAGCTCCGCCACCAGGTCCAGCTGGTCGCGCAGCCGGTCCGCCGTCAGGCCCCGGGCCACCGTCAGGCGCGGCGAGTGGTCCGTGAGCACCGCCCACTCGTGGCCCAGCGCCGCCGCCGTCCGGGCCATCTCCTCGATCGGGCTGCCGCCGTCCGACCAGTCCGAGTGCAGGTGGCAGTCGCCCCTCAGCAGGGCCCGCAGGGCCGCGCCGCCCGCCGGGGGCGGGGGCTGCTCGGCCTCGACGCGCTCCAGGTAGGCCGGGGTGGCGCCCGCGAGCGCCTCGCGGACCACCTGCGCGGTCTTCGGGCCCACGCCCCGCAGCGACTCCAGGGTGCCCGCCGCCGCCCGGTCCGCGACCTCGGCCGCCGGGAGCGCCGCCAGCACGCGGGCCGCCGTACGGAAGGCTTTCACCCGGTACGGCGGGGCGAGGGAGCGTTCCAGCAGGAACGCGATCCGTTCGAGGGCCTCGACGGGGAGCATGGCACCAGGGTTGCCCAGGAACGGGCCGGGCGCGCGCCGGCCGCCGGACGGTCCGGGTAGCGGTCGGCGCGAGTCGCTCTACCCTCGATTACATGACCGAAATCGCGAGCCCCTACATCTCCCATCCGCGGATCATGGTGCTCGGGGTCCAGCCGGGCACGCCCCCGTTCCGCATCATGGAGATCGACGGCCGGGTCGTCGGCTCCGCCCACGCCGTCGCCGAGGTCCTCGACACCGCGGCGCTCTACGGCATCACCGTCCACGACCTCGACGACCCCGACACGATCCGCTGGGTCGGCGGCGACCGCTACACCTGGCGGCCCCGCTAGCGCGCCGCCCTCCTCTGCCGCGCGTGGATGCCCCGGCCCAGGCGGCGGCCGAGGAGGAGGTAGCCGATCAGGGCGCCGGACGTGTTGAGGATGACGTCGTCGATGTCGAAGGCGCGTCCGGTGACCAGGGCGCCCTGGGCGAACTCCACCGCCAGCATGACCACGGCCGTCAGCAGCAGGACCTTCACGAAGCCGCGCGCCCTAGGGGCCACGACCGGGACGAGGACGCCGAACGGGACGCCCAGCAGGATGTTCCCGCCGATCTGCTTGACCGCGTCCCGCAGGGCGGGCTGGTCCAGGTACGCCTTGATGGAGTCGCCGGGGCGGAGGTTCGTGTGGATCAGGGAGACCGAGGCGGGGGAGGGTTCGAGGGTGAGGCGCGCGAGGACGGCGCCGAAACCGACGAGCACCGCGAAACCGACGGCCATCACGGGGATACGGATGATGAGGGGGAGGGGACGGGGGCCGGCGGGGGTGTCGGCGGCGGGCTTGGGGCTGGGCTTGGCGGCCGGCTTGGGGGTGGACCTCCGGCCGGTTTTCGGGGCGGGTTTCGCGGGGGCGGATTTCTTCTTGGCGGGGGAGGCCGGTTTCCCGGGGGCGCGGGTGCGCGTCGTCAGACGTCGCGCGAGCCCCTTCAGGGTGGTGCGCGCGCCTCTTGGGGCGGGCTCCGGCGGGGGTACGGGCGCGGCCTTCGTTTTCACGGTGCGTGGACGTGAGGCGGCACGGGCCATGACGGTCCTCCAGGCTTCAACTTCCCTGCGTCACAACCCTGTTACCCCGGAAACGCCCGGGAATGCCGATGTGCTCGGCCCCGGGCGCAGGCCGGTCACGCGACGTAGGAGACGGTGACCTCCTCGAAGCCGAGGGAGCGCAGCAAGCCCTTGAGCATGCCGGTCGTGTTGGTCTCGGCGCGGGCCGTCAGCTCGCTCTGCCGCGCGGCCTCCCCGATGTGCCGCACCGCGAGCTTCTGCACCGCCTGCTCGCTGTTCGGGTTGTCGGAGAAGAAGTCGCCGAGCCGGTCCAGCAGACCGCGCTGCTTGGACACCGCGTACGAACGGGACGGGTCGAGCGCAGGCGTCGCGAGCCGCGCGTGCGGCAGCCGCAGCGTCGCCGTCGTCCGGTCCGCGTCGACCGTGACGTCCTTGTCGCCGACCTTCCCGAGGTCCACGTACGCGTCCACCGTGCCCGCCCCCACGTACAGGGTGCGGCTCCCGCGGATCGCGTCGGGGAGGAACTTCGCGTCCTTCTCCAGGTCCACGACGACCTGGAAGTTCCCGGAGGCGCCCTCGTAGCGGCTCATGTCCTGGATCGACTGGAGCAGGGCCGGGCCGGTGCGGTCGTTGGTCTGTGTGCCGAAGAAGTCGCGCAGGCCCGGCAGCAGGCTGAGCCGGATGCCCGCGAACATGACGGCCAGCACCACTACGACCGAGGTGAGCACCTTCGCCCACACCGGCATGCGCTGCGCCGCCCGTCGCTTCGGCGGAGTCGTCACGGTGTCGGGGGGAGTCGTCGTCATGGTGGCGGTCTCCTTCCTGCGGTCCCGCTCGTCACGGGGGCCCCGCACTGGTGTTCCCGCCGTACGGATGCCCGCTGAACGGCCGTACGCACCGCCTTGTCGACAACCTGTGACAGGGAACGCCCCTACCTGGGAGGTAATCGCGGGGAACCCGGCCAGGCGGCAACAATCGGTGACACAGCCCGAGTTCACCCAGCCCGAGCCCCCGAAGAGGTCCTCATGAACGCCGGCACCCGCACCTTCGTCGACCACCTCCTGCGCCGCATCGGCGAGGGCGACCCCGACCGCGTCGCCTCCCTCTACGCCGAGCACGTCGACTGGAAGCTCGACTGGCCCGCCGGCGAACACGGCCGCCGCACGACCCCGTGGATACGGCACCGCTCCACCCGCGCCGAAGTCGCCGACCACTTCCGCCAGTTGGCCGACCACCACGTCCCCGGCGAGGCCGACACCCGGATCGAGCGCGTCCTCGTCGACGGCGACGACGCGGTCGTCCTCGGCGAGATCCGGCAGACCGCGCGGGCGACGGGACGGGCCTACCGCTCACGCTTCGCCCTCCACCTGACCGTCCGGGAGGGGCTGGTGACCCGGCACCACGTGTACGAGGACAGCCTCGCCGTCACCCGGGCGTTCGACGAGGCGTGAGCCCACCGGGAGTGTCCCGGATCACCGGCCTTCCCAGGCGCCCCGCCCGTCTCCGCTCCGTACGATGAGAGCCCCGACATGATCATCCGACTCTCCAGGAGCCGATCGTGCGAGACATCGCCGTCTTCAGCGGCAGCGCCCACCCCGAACTCGCGGCGGAGGTCTGCGCCCATCTGGGGGTGCCGCTGCGGCCCACGCTGGTCAGCCGGTTCGCGAACGACTGCCTTGAGGTGCAGCTTCAGGCCAACTGCCGGGAACGGGACGTGTTCCTGGTGCAGCCGCTGGTGAAGCCGGTGCAGGAGCACCTGGTGGAGCTGCTGCTGATGTGCGACGCGGCGAGAGGCGCGTCCGCCCGCCGGATCACCGTCGTCATGCCGCACTACGCGTACGCCCGCTCGGACAAGAAGGACGCGCCCCGCATCTCGATGGGCGGGCGGCTCGTCGCGGACCTGATGGTGTCGGCCGGGGCGAGCCGCGTGCTGGCGATGACGCTGCACTCCCCGCAGGTGCACGGCTTCTTCTCGGTGCCGGTCGACCACCTGCACGCCCTGCGCGAACTGGCCGCGCACTTCCGGCAGTACGACCTCTCCCGCACCACCGTCGTCTCCCCGGACCTCGGCAACGCGAAGGAGGCCGCGGCGTTCGCGCGGCTGATCGGCGCGCAGGTCGCGGCGGGCGCGAAACAGCGGTTCGCGGACGACCGGGTCAGCATCAGCTCGGTGATCGGCGAGGTCACGGGCCGCGACGTCATCGTCCTGGACGACGAGATAGCCAAGGGCAGCACGGTTCTCGAACTCCTCGACAAGCTGCGGGAGTTGCAGCCCCGGTCGATCCGGGTCGCCTGTACGCACGGGCTGTTCGCGTCCGGCGCCCTGAAGAAACTGACCGGGCAGCCGGACGTCCTGGAGATCGTGTGCACCAACACGGTCCCCGTCCCCGCCGGGGAGCTGGCGGAACACGGCGACAAGCTGCGCGTGCTGTCCATCGCGCCCGCGCTCGCCGAGGCCGTACGCCGGATTCACAACGGGGAGTCCGTCAGCGCCCTGTTCGACGGGCCGGTGAGCGAATAGACATGAAGCAGGCGCCACTTGACGGTGTATCGGACGCCCGGCGCCCCCTCATGCGACCAGGAGGCCCGCAGTGGCGAAGGCACGGTTCGAGCGGACCAAACCGCACGTGAACATCGGCACCATCGGCCACATCGACCACGGCAAGACGACGCTCACCGCCGCGATCACCAAGGTGCTGCACGACCGGTTTCCCGACCTGAACCCGTTCACCCCGTTCGACCAGATCGACAAGGCGCCCGAGGAGCGCCGGCGCGGCATCACGATCTCCATCGCGCACGTCGAGTACCAGACCGAGGCCCGGCACTACGCGCACGTCGACTGCCCCGGGCACGCCGACTACATCAAGAACATGATCACGGGCGCGGCCCAGATGGACGGCGCGATCCTCGTCGTCGCGGCGACCGACGGACCGATGCCGCAGACCAAGGAACACGTCCTGCTGGCCCGGCAGGTCGGCGTGCCCTACATCGTCGTCGCGCTCAACAAGACGGACATGGTGGACGACGAGGAGATCCTCGAACTCGTCGAGCTGGAGGTGCGCGAGCTGCTCAGCGACTACGAGTTCCCCGGGGACGACGTCCCGGTCGTGCGGGTCTCGGCGCTGCGGGCGCTGGAGGGGGACCCGGAGTGGACGCGGTCGGTGCTGGATCTGCTGGACGCGGTCGACACGGCCGTACCGCAGCCGGAGCGGGACGTGGACCGGCCGTTCCTGATGCCGGTCGAGGACGTGTTCACGATCACCGGACGGGGCACGGTCGTCACCGGGCGCATCGAGCGCGGGACGCTGCGGGTGAACACCGAGGTCGAGATCATCGGCATCCACGAGCGGCGGACGCGGACGACCGTCACGGGCATCGAGATGTTCCGCAAACTCCTCGACGAGGGCTGGGCCGGGGAGAACGTCGGGCTGCTGCTGCGCGGGATCAAACGGGAGGACGTGGAGCGGGGGCAGGTCGTCGTCGCACCGGGCTCGGTGACACCGCACACGCGGTTCGAGGCGCGGGCGTACATCCTGTCCAAGGACGAGGGCGGGCGGCACACGCCGTTCTTCGACAACTACCGGCCGCAGTTCTACTTCCGCACCACCGACGTCACGGGGGTGGTGACGCTGCCCAAGGGCACCGAGATGGTCATGCCGGGCGACAACACGGGCATGCTCGTCCAGCTCATCCAGCCCATCGCGATGGAGGAGGGACTGAAGTTCGCGATCCGTGAGGGCGGGCGGACGGTGGGCGCCGGACAGGTCACGAAGATCCTCGACCAGCCCCGGTCATAAGGTCTCCCCGGGCTTGCCGAGGGCGGCCTCCACACTCGGCGCGGGCGGCAGGAGCTTGGAGAGGCCCGTCGCCCGCAGCACCCGCAGGGTCAGCGGGTGGACACAGACCAGGCGCAGCTCCCCGTCGCGCTCCAGGGCCCGGGTGCGAGCGCGGTAGAGCAGGCGCAGCCCCGAGCAGTCGAAGAACTCGACCGGGGTGAGGTCGATGAGCACACGCGGGGCCTGGCCCGTCACGCGGTCGTCGATGTGCGGCAGGATCTCCATCGCCGCGACGATGTCGATCTCGCCGTGGAACTCCAGCACGACGTACCCCTGTTCCTCGCGTATGCGCAGGTGAGGGGTGGCGACGAGGGGTTCCTGCGGCACCATGGCATTGCCTCCAGCACGGGCCGGCGGATGGGAGACTGCGCACGCTGGGGAGCGCTCGGCGGAGCCTGCTCCAGCAAGTTACCCCCGATGGAGTGAATTCCAGCATGTTCGATTGACATATGTCTCCGAAAATGGAGCGCTCATAGCCGGCCAGTTGACGACAGGGTCAGGAGAGGGCCTGCCACGCCCGGGTGAGGGACTGCCGGAACTGGTCCGTCTGGCGCTCCGTCAGCGCGTCGACCATGCGGTCCTCCAGCTCGCGCACCGGCCCCGCGTGCAGCGCGAGCAGCTCCCGCCCCGCCTCCGTCAGCAGGATGCGCAGCTCCCGCCGGCTGGCCGGATTCGGCTCGCGGCGGACCAGGCCCCGGCTCTCCAGGGAGCGCACCAGATCGGCGATCGACTGCGCGGTGACGAACGAGTCGCGGGCGAGCTGGGCGGCGGACAGGCCGTCGTGGCGCTCCAGGACCGTGAGCGCCGTGTACTGCAAGGCGGTGATCCCCGAGGGCCTGACCAGCTCGTCCAGCCGGGAACGGACGGCGAGTTCGAGCTGCTTGACCATGTAGAGGAGGGAGGGGGGTGCGCTTCCGGCCATGGACCGAGCGTAAACCATTGACAGGAAACCTGTCTGTAAAGAGACTGCGAACCACCAGGATTCCTGTCGGTTGACGACGCGGCGAAGGCGCCGCAAGACCCGAGGAGTGGCGATGACCGCCTTCCAGATCGACCCCGGGCAGCTCTTCATCGGGGGGCAGTGGCGGGAAGCCGCGGACGGAGCGCGCACCGAGGTGATCGACCCCTCCCGGGGCCGCACGGTCACCACCGTCGCCGAGGCCGGCCCCGCCGACGTCGACGCCGCCGTGCGCGCCGCCCGCGAGGCGTACGAGACCGGCCCCTGGGCCCGGCTCACCGGCCGCGAACGAGGCCGCGTCCTGCTGCGCGTCGCCGAGCTGATACGCCAGGAGGCCGACCAGATAGCCGAGCTGGAGAGCCTCGACGTCGGCAAGCCCATCACGCTCGCCCGCGCCGTCGACGTCACCAACGCGGCCAACGACTACGAGTACTACGGCACCCTCGCCTTCTCCCTCGACGGCGCCGCCCGCGAGACCCAGCACAACGCCCACGCCTACACGAAACGCGGCCCGCTCGGCGTCGTCGCGGCGATCACGCCGTTCAACTTCCCGCTGATCCTGGCCGGTACGAAACTGGCGCCCGCGCTCGCCGCCGGGAACACGGTCGTCCACAAGCCCGCCGACGAAACCCCCCTCACCGCCCTGTACATGGCCGGCCTCCTCCAGCGCGCGGGCGTCCCCGACGGCGTCGTCAACGTCGTCACCGGCACCGGACCCGTCGCCGGAGAGGCCCTCCTGCGCCACCCCGGCATCGACAAGGTCGCCTTCACCGGCTCCACGCAGATCGGCCGGCACGCCGCCGGGGTCGCCGGACAGGCGCTGAAACAGGTCACGCTCGAACTGGGCGGAAACGCGCCCCACCTGGTCTTCGAGGACGCCGACCTGGAGAAGGCCGTCGGCGCGATCATCAAGGGGTTCGTCTTCAACACCGGCCAGTTCTGCATGGGCGGCCCCCGCCTCCTGGTCGCCCGCTCGGTCTGTACGACGCTGCTGAACATCCTCGCCGACGCCGTCCCCGGCATCCCGGTCGGCGATCCCCGCGACCCGGCGACCGTCGTCGGCCCGCTGGCGGGGGAGCGGCATCTGCGCAAGGTCGAGGAGTACGTCGACCTCGCCCGCAAGGAGGGCGGGCGGATCGTCTGCGGCGGTGAACGCCTCGACCTGGACGGCGGCTACTACTACAGGCCGACCGTCATCGCCGACCTCCCGAACGACTCCCGTGTCGTCCAGGAGGAGGTCTTCGGGCCCGTCCTCACCGTCCAGCCCTTCGACTCCGAGGACGAGGCGGTCGCCCTCGCCAACTCCACGCCGTACGGCCTGGCCTCGGGCATCCAGACCGGCAGCCTCGCCCGCGCCCACCGCGTCGCGGACCGGCTCCAGGCGGGCATCGTCTGGATCAACGACTGGGCGATGCTCGACCCCGCCGTGCCGTTCGGCGGCGTCAAGGACTCCGGGTTCGGGCGGGAGTACGGGCCCGAGGCGCTCGCGTCGTACCTGAAGGTCAAGTCGGTGGTCGTGTCGCTGGACTGAGGCACCCGGCGGCCCGGACCGCGGCGCCCCGCCCGGCCGCTCCGACGTCCACAACTCACCCCGCGCAGCACAGGAGTTCACCCATGCCCCTCACCACCCGAGCCGCCGTCGTCGAGTCCGGCGGCGCCCCCTTCACCTTCTCCGCCGTCACCCTCGACGACCCCCGCCCGCACGAGGCCGTCGTCCGGATCGTCGCGGCCGGGCTCTGCCACACCGACCTCGGGGTGGCGAGCGGCGGGCTGCCGTTCCCGTTGCCCGGGGTGCTCGGGCACGAGGGGGCGGGGGTCGTCGAGGCGGTCGGGTCCGCCGTCACCTCGGTGGTGCCCGGCGACCACGTCGTGCTGTCCTTCACGTCCTGCGGGGAGTGCCGCAACTGCCGCGGCGGGCACCCCGCCTACTGCGCCGACTGGCTCGCGCTGAACCTGATCGGCGGGCGCCGGGCGGACGGGAGCACGACCGTCACCCGGGACGGTGAGCTGCTCGGCGGGCACTTCTTCGGCCAGTCCTCGTTCGCCGAACGGGCATTGGTGGACGAGCGGAGCCTCGTGCGGGTCGACCCGGACGTGCCGCTCGCCTCGATAGCCCCGCTGGGCTGCGGGGTCCAGACGGGGGTGGGCGCGGTCTGGAACGTGCTCAAGCCGCAGCCGGGCAGCACAGTCGTCGTCCTCGGCGCCGGCGCGGTGGGCCTCTCGGCGGTGATGGCCGCCGCGCTCTCCCCGGCCACCGAGGTCGTCGCCGTCGACCGGGTGCCCGAACGGCTCGACCTGGCACGGGAGTTGGGGGCGACCCGGACCCTCACCGACGTACGCGAGATCACCGGCGCCGACGGAGTCGTGGAGACGACCGGCAACACGGCCGTCCTGCGGGCCGGGGTCGACGCGCTCGCCGCGCGCGGCACGCTCGTCGTCGTGGGCGCGCCGCCCTTCGGGACCGAGGTCGCCCTGGACGTCAACGGGTTGCTGAGCGGGAAGCGGGTCGTCGGGCTGACCCTCGGGGACAGCGAGACGCAGAGCCTGATCCCGACGCTGGTCGGGCTGGTCAAGGCGGGGCGGCTGCCGCTGGAGAAGCTCATCGGGACGTACGCGTTCGACGACATCGGGCAGGCCGTGCAGGACATGACCGACGGCAAGACGGTCAAACCGGTGCTCGTCATCTGAGAGTTCAGCGGCTGGCGTGCAGCGCGACCAGCAACTGCCAGACCTGGTCGGCTATCTGACGCGGCGTCCCCTCCAGCAGTCCGTGCAGCCAGTCGCCCAGCACCCCCGCGAAGGTCGCCGCGACCGCCGAGGCGACCAGCGCGGCGTCGGCGGCCCCCGCCCGCTCCCGCTCGCGCAGGGAGTACGCGCGCAGGTCCCGGTGGAGCACGAGCCCCAGCGGCCCGCCCCCGCCCGGGGTCAACAGCCGCCGGTACAGGGCGAGATGGGGAGTGAGCGAGGCGAAGAACTCCGGCAGGGCGGCCGGCGCGCGGACCGGGTCCGGCCGCCCCTGCCAGGCGTGCAGCGCCTCGACGGCCTCCCGTACGACGTCCGCGCACGCGTCGACCGCGAGGTCCTCCAGATCGGTGTAGTGGACGTAGAACGTGGCCCGCCCGGCCCCCGCCCGCCGGACCAGCGCGGCCACGCTCACCTCCTCCAGCGGGCGCTCGGCGCACTCCGCGAGCAGCGCCGCCCGCAGCCTCGCCCGGGTGCGGGCGGCCCGCGGGTCCTCGGGCGCGGCGCGGGTCACTGCGCGATCAGCACGGCGGCCAGGGCGATCGCGCCGGGCACGGCCTGGGCGAACAGGATGCGCCGGTTCGCGGTCGCCGCGCCGTACACCCCGGCGACGATCACGCAGGACAGGAAGAAGACCTGGGCGCGGAAGCCGGTCGGGTCGGCCGCGACCAGGCCCCAGACCAGGCCCGCCGCGAGGAAGCCGTTGTACAGGCCCTGGTTGGCCGCGAGCTTCGCGGTGGCCGCCGCGAACTGGGGGTCGAAGCCGTGGAAGCGGCGGCCCGGCGGCTTCTGCCACAGGAACATCTCCAGCACCAGGATGTAGGCGTGCAGCAGGGCGATCAGCGCGACCAGCACGTTCGCGACCGTTTCCATGACCTTCTCGACTTCCTCGGGTTCCGAATTTCCTGGACAGGTGTCCACTATAGCTGGACAGGTGTCCAGGAAGTCGCATCCGGGCATGAGAAAGCCCCGCCGCGACGGGGGAGCGCGGCGGGGCCCGATGACCGCGTTCCCGGCAGGCGGGGATTCACACCTGCCGGGCCGCGGATCTCCTGTGAGAGTTCTACGCGCCCGGCTCCAGCACGAACACCGGGATCGCCCGGTCCGTCTTCTCCTGGTACTCCGCGTAGGGCGGGTAGGCCGCGACCGCGCGCTCCCACCAGGCGGCCTTCTCCTCGCCGGTGACCTCGCGAGCCGTCATGTCCTGCTTGACCGGCCCGTCCTGGAGCTCGACCCGCGGGTCCGCCGTCACGTTGTGGTACCAGACGGGGTGCGTGGGGGCGCCGCCCTGCGAGGCGACCAGCGCGTACCGGCCCTCGTGCTCGACGCGCATCAGCGGCGTCTTGCGGATCTTGCCGCTCCGGGCGCCCTTGGTCGTCACCACGATCACCGGCAGCCCCGTGTCCAGCAGCGTCGTCCCCTCGGTCCCGCCGGACTTCTCGTACAGCTCCACCTGCTCCCGCACCCACTGCGTCGGGCTGGGCTCGTACTCGCCTTCGAGCGGCATGGCAACCATCCTCTTCGTCAAGTCGTACGACGTGCTCGTGTCGCATCCCTGTGAACACGCGTGAGCTTCGGAATCATCCTCACAGCCGGAACCGATCACCGCAGCGTCCGGAGGGTGGAGTTCCGGCCAGATCGCCGGGCCCGCCCATCTGGCCGAACTCCACGTCGCCCCATTAGATGCTTGAGGCATCTAATGGGGGGCGGTACGTCGGAATCCACTTCCGCCCAGCTCTGCGAGGTCTTCCATGACGCGACCGGCCCCCCTCGCCTTCCCGCAGGACCGCACCTGCCCCTACCAGCCGCCCGCCGCCTACGACACGCTGCGCACCGACCGCCCCCTGACCCGCGCGACCCTCTACGACGGCACCCCCGCCTGGGTCGTCACCGGCCACGCCCTCGCCCGCACCCTGCTCGCCGACCCACGCCTGTCCTCCGACCGCACCCGCCCCGGCTTCCCCGGCACCTCACCGCGCATCAAGGCGATGAGCGACCGCAGGCTGGCCGTCGTCGGCGTCGACGAACCCGAACACCGCACCCAACGCCGCATGCTCATCGCGGACTTCACCCTGCGCCGCGCCGAAGGACTGCGCCCGGCCGTCCAGCGGATCGTGGACGACCGGATCGACGCCCTCCTCGCCCAGGGCCCGCCCGCCGACCTCGTCCCCACGTTCGCGCTCCCGGTCCCCTCGATGGTGATCTGCGCCCTGCTCGGCGTCCCCTACGCCGACCACGAGTTCTTCGAGGAGCAGTCCCGGCGCCTGCTGCGCGGCAGGACCGAGGACGAGGCCCGCGAGGCACGCCGGCTCCTGCGCGACTACCTCGGCGACCTGACCGACCGCAAACGCACCGGCCCGCCCGGCGACGGCGTCCTCGACATGCTCGTCCACCGCCGGATGGCGGACGGCGAACTCGACCGCGAGGGCGTCATCGACATCGCGCTGATCCTGCTCGTCGCCGGCCACGAGACCACCGCCAACATGATCTCGCTCGGCGTCTACACCCTCCTCCAGCACCCCGACCGCCTCGCCGAACTCCGCGCCGACCCCGCCCTGCTGCCGGGCGCCGTCGAGGAGCTGATGCGGCTGCTGGCCATCGTCGACGGCCTGCTGCGCGTCGCCCTGGAGGACATCGACGTCGACGGCACGACCATCAGGGCCGGCGAGGGCGTCGTCTTCGCCACCTCCGTCGTCAACCGCGACACCACCGCCTACGACGACCCCGACACCCTCGACCTGCGCCGCCCCGCCCGCCACCACGTCTCCTTCGGCTTCGGCATCCACCAGTGCCTCGGCCAGAACCTGGCCCGCGCCGAACTGGAGATCGCCCTGCGCACCCTCCTCACCCGGCTGCCCGGCCTCGCCCTCGCCGCCCCCGCCGAGACCATCCCCTGGAAACCCGGCGACACGATCCAGGGGATGCTGGAACTCCCCGTGACCTGGTAAGAGGCTCCGCGCATGGACATCGACATCGACACGGACGTCTGCATCGGCGCCGGACAGTGCGCCCTGACCGCGCCCAAGGTCTTCACCCAGGACGACGACGGCTTCTCGACCCTGCTCCCGGACCACCCCGACGACCCCCTCGTCCGCGAGGCGGCCCGCGCCTGCCCCGTCTCCGCGATCAGCGTGCGCTAGCGGGGCAGCCGACGGCCGGGCCCTCCAGCATGCCGCCCGTGTAGAGGGCCTGGCCGCGCGGCATCCAGTAGCCCAGCTTCGAGACGACCGTGCCGCAGCGGTCCTTCGCGACGGCCCGGACGACGACCGTGGAGGGGTTGCCCGGCTGGAGGTCGGTCAGGGCGCAGTCCAGCGCGTTCATGGTCCGCGCCCGCTCCGGGTACCGGCCGACCAGGGGGTTCACACAGCGGGCGTCGGACGTCGTCAGCTCCGTGCCCTCCTCGCCGATCAGCCCGAACCGCCCGCTGCCGTCGCCCTGTTCACTGTCCCGGGACACCGTGTAGGTCAGGGTCGTCACGGAGTCCCGGGACAGGGTGCGCCGGTCCACCTCGATCCGGTGCGTCGGCTTCGCGGCGGGCGCGGTGAAGGTGAACACCGCCCGGACCGTGCCCGCCAGCTCCACCCCGGCGGGCGCCGAACGGACGCGGACGGCCGCCGTCACCTCGTAGGTGCCGGGGCCGGGGTACGGGGTCGAGCCCGGCAGGGTTCCGGAGGCGACCGGTACACCGTCGCGGGTCGCCGTCCAGGTGCCGGAGGTGAGACAGACCGGGCGGACGCCTGGGCGGCGGCAGGTGGCGGGGGCGGACAGCGCCATCACCGGGGTGCCGCTGCCCGCGCACAGGCTGACGCGGGCGAACTGGCCACCGGGGGCGCGGAGGGTGCCGACGGAGGCGCACAAGGTGGCGGGGCCCTCCGAAGGGGCCGAGGCTCGCGAGAGGGCCGGGGCTCGCGGGGGAGTCCCCGGTGTGTCCCCCCATGCCGACGGCCCGCCCGCCCACGCCACCAGCAGCGCCCCCGCCGCCAGCGCCCCCAGCCCGATCCGACGTACCCGCACCGCAGCCTCCCGCACCTCGCCGATCGGCCCGTACCGGTCGTCCGGACCGAGGATGCGCACGGCGCCGGGGGAGCGTGCCGCTCCCACGCCGGGCCGTCACCTGAAATGCCTTGCGGAGCGGCGACGGGGCGGACGTACGCTCCCCTCTGTCACCCACTCCGACGGCAGGAGCAGCAACGATGCAGTACGTGAAGCTCGGTTCGACCGGCCTGGACGTCTCCCGGATCTGTCTCGGCTGCATGACGTACGGCCTCCCGGACCGGGGCACGCACGAGTGGACGCTCGACGAGGAGGCGTCCCGCCCGCTGATCCGGCAGGCCCTGGACGCGGGCATCAACTTCTTCGACACCGCGAACATCTACTCCGACGGCACCAGCGAGGAGATCGTCGGCAAGGCCCTCGCCGACTTCGCCGACCGCGACGAGATCGTCCTCGCCACGAAGGTGCACGGCCGGATGCGCCCCGGACCCAACGGGGGCGGCCTCTCCCGCAAGGCGATCCTCACCGAGATCGACCACAGCCTGAGCCGCCTCGGCACCGACCACGTCGACCTCTACCAGATCCACCGCTTCGACCCGCACACCCCGGTCGAGGAGACCATGGAGGCGCTGCACGACGTGGTGAAGGCGGGCAAGGCCCGCTACATCGGGGCGAGTTCGATGTACGCGTGGCAGTTCGCGAAGATGCAGCACGCGGCGGACCGGGGCGGCTGGACCCGGTTCGTGTCGATGCAGAACCACTACAACCTGATCTACCGCGAGGAGGAGCGCGAGATGCTCCCCCTCTGCGCGGACCAGGGCGTCGGCGTCATCCCCTGGAGCCCGCTGGCCCGGGGCCGCCTCACCCGCGACTGGGACGCGGCCACCGGCCGCAGCGCCACCGACGACTTCGGCGCCACCCTCTACCAGGAGGGCGACCGCGCGATCGTCGAGGCCGTGACCCGCATCGCCGAGGCCAGGGGCGTACCGAGGGCCCAGGTCGCCCTGGCCTGGCTCCTCCACCAGGACACGGTCACGGCCCCGATCGTCGGCGCCGCCAAGCCGAAGCACCTCGAAGACGCCGTCGCCGCGGTCGAGCTGGAGCTGACCGACAAGGAGATCGAGGAACTGGAGAGCCCCTACGCCCCGCACCCCATCGCCGGTCACTGACCCGGCCCGTACCCCACCCGGCCGGTACCCGACCCGTCGGCGCCCGACCCGCTAGTGCGGTCCCTGCGGTGCGAACTCCGTGCCGCAGGGGCCCGCCCCCTCGCTCTCCGCCAGCACCACCCGCTCCCCGCTCATCTCCACCGTCCGGTAGTACGCCCCGATCCGCTCGGCCGACCGCCCCACGTAGTGCCCGATGAACGACCGCCGGAAGCGCGCGGCGGTCCGGTTCGGCTGCGAGCCGTGCACGAGGCTGCCGTTGAAGAACAGGACGTCACCCGGCGCCATGTCGACCGGCACGGCGGACAGACCGGGCGGCGGGGCCACGTACTCGCGGGCGAACGACACCGACTCGTCGGCCTCCTCGGGGCAGAACAGGTCCAACAGGTGGGTGCCGGGGACGACTTCGAGCCCCCCGTTCTCCCGGTCGATGTCGTCGCAGGCCACCCACGCCGCCACGCACGTCCCCGGCTCGACCCGCAGATAGAAGTTGTCCTGATGCAGCGCCTGCCCCCGCGCCCCCGGCGGCTTGAAGTAGAACATGCTCTGCGCGGCGAGGACCTCCTCCCCGAGCAGCTCCTCCAGCACCCCCCGCAGCCGGGCGTCGAGGAGCATCTCCCGGGCGGCCTCGTTGATCTCGTGCGGCTGCATCACCCGCGGATACGCGTCCAGCGGATCGTCCCCCGCACGCGGCCGGAAGTGCCCCGGCACCTCCCGCCCCGCCGCCTGGAGCGCCGCGAACTCCCCGCGCACCCGCTCGACCTCGTCGTACGAGAAGAGCCCCCGCACGATCGCGTACCCGTCCTGCTGGAACCGGTCCAGAATGCCTGTGGCTGTCATGGAACGAGAAACTAGGCGGGAAGACCCGGCAGGAGGATGCCCGTGCGTGCTGAGGGATTGACCGAGACTGCCGCGGACCCGTCGCCGCCACCGGGGCTCGTCGTGGTCGGACGGTTCGAGAGGGAGACGGGGTACGCGGTCGACCGGCCGACCGGATCGGACAGCTGGCTGGTCATCTGGACCACCGCGGGCGCCGGCCTGCTCCGCCAGGGCCGCACCGAACTCCCGGTCGGCCCCGGCGACTTCGCCCTGCTGGCCCCCGGCGTCCCCCAGCGCTACGCCGTCAGCCCCTCCGCCGCCACCTGGGAGTTCTGGTGGGCCCACTGCCAGGTGAGACCCGCCTGGACCCCGTGGATTCGCCCGTACGACGCCGGCGACGGCGTCCATACGACCGGACCCGTGCCCGAACTCCTGCGCGGGCGCGTCGAGTCGGCGTTCCGGCGGATGCTGGACGACGCGCGCTGGACGGGCGGCGAGCCGGTCAGGCCGGCCGAGGAGGTCGCCGTCGCGCACAGCGCCGTCGCCCGTGAACTCGCCCTGTGCGCGCTGGAGGAGGCCCTCCTGCTGGCCGCCGCCGCGCCGAGCCCGGCGCCGCCCGGCGTGGACGAGCGTGTCCAGCGCGCGCAGACCCTGATCGCCGCCGACCCCGGCGCCCCGCACACGGTCGCCTCCCTCGCCGGGGCCGTCGCGCTGTCGCCGTCCCGCTTCGCGCACCTCTTCACCGAACACCTCGGCCTGTCCCCGATGCGCGCCCTGCGCGAGGCCCGCCTCCGGCACGCCGCCCGCCTCCTGGAGACCACCGACCTCACCGCCGAACGGGTCGCGGCTGCCTCGGGGTTCGCGAGCGCGTTCCACTTCAGCCGGGCGTTCAGGGAGAGGTACGGGGTGCCGCCGGGGGCGTACCGGGGGAGCGGCGGGCGGCGGTGACGCGGCTGTTCAGGGGCGCGTTCCCGGTCCGAAGCCCGTCCAGCGCAGCTCGGCGGGCAGATGGCCCATGTCGTTGTAGCCGACGAGCGTGGGCGGGACGCCGTCCCGGTACTGGAGCACGGTGAGCGCCGTGTTCCCGCTCTCCAGGCCGAGCCAGCGCACGGGCGGCGCGTCGAGGGCGTCCCGGACCAGCCAGGCGATCGGGTAGGCGTGGGTGACGAGGACCTCGTGCGTCTCGACGCCTGCGGGGCGGGCGAACCGGGCGGTGAGGGCGTCGGCCCGGCGGCGCGCGTCGGCGGCGTCGTCGGGGCCGTACCCGTCGAAGAACGCGGCCCAGGCGGGCGGCGCCTCGGACGGGACGCAGGGGATGTGATCGACGAGTTCCGGGGCCTCGCGGACGGGGGCGCTCGGGAGGTGGGCGGCCAGGAGGCGGGCGCAGTGCGCGGCGCGGGGCAGCGGGGAGTGCCAGACCGTGTCGACGGGGAGCGCGGCGAGGCGGCGGCCGATCAGGTCGGACTGGAGCTCTCCGGCGCCGGTGAGCTCACCGAAGGCGTTCGCCGCGCCGTGGCGGATCGCGTACACGTGACGGGTGGGCATGTCAGACGGCTCCCAGGGCTCGGTGGGCGGCGGTGAGGCGGTCGGCCTCGGCGCGCGGGGCAGGGTCGCCGGAGACCTCGTCGGCCCAGGCCAGCAGGTGGCGGAGGTGGTCGCCCGGCGGGTCCGTGACGATCGGCGGGGTGCCGAGGGCGACCTCGCCGGTCGTGCCGTCGACGGTGACGAGCGTGCCCTCCGGGAGGCGGAGGGCGCCCGTGCCGACGACCGCCGGCTTGCGCAGGGCGCGGGCGACGACCGCCGCGTGACTCGCCGGACCACCGCGCTCGGTGACGATCCCGACGGCGGCGGCGACACCGGCGAGGTCGGCGGGGGAGGTTTCCGGGCGGACCAGGACGACCGGGGCCCGCCGCGCCTCGCGGACCGCCGCCTCCGCCGTCGTCACGACCCGGCCGACGGCGACACCGGGGCAGGCGCCGGTGCCCCGGGCCGCGACGGTCCTCGGCGAGCCGATGCGGGGGACGCGGGCGAGGTCGCGCGGCGAGACCCTGCGCAGCGCCTCACGCCGGTCGACGGTCCCGGCCTCGGCCAGCTCCACGGCCGTACGGACCGCCGCCGCCCCGGTGAAGCGGGCCGGCCTGACCTGGAGCAGCCACAGCTCGCCGGACTCGAAGGTGAACTCGGTGTAGCAGGCGTCGCGGTAGTGGGCCTCGACACGGCGCAGGGCGTCGCCCAGCTCCGTCCACAACTCATCGTCGTGGTCGGCGAGTTCGCGCAGCGGGAGGACCGGCCGCGTGCCCGAGACGACGTCCTCGCCCTGGGCGCGGAAGCGGACGTCGCCGTACGGGGTGTGCTCGCCGGTGACGGGATCGCGGCTGAAGGCGACGCCGGTGCCGCTGCGCGGGTCGCGGTTGCCGAAGACCATGACCTGGACCACGGCGGCGGTGCCCGGCCCGTCCGGGAGGCCGTGGAGCGCGCGGTAGGTGCGGGCGCGGGGGGACTCCCAGGAGGCGAAGACCGCCTCGACGGCGCGGACGAGCTGGGTGGGGGCGTCGTCCGGCACGGGTCCGGGGACCGTCGCCGTGAAGCTCGTGAGGAAACGGTCGCGGGAGTCCTCCGCGAACCCCTCGTCGCCGGTCTCGGCGGCCAGAGCGGCCGTCGCGGCGGTGGTCAGGCCCAGGCCGAGGACCGTGTCCAGCATGCCGGGCATCGACACCCCGGCCCCGGACCGGACCGACACCGCGAGGGGCCGGTCCGGTCCGCCGAGGGTCCGGCCGGTGGCGCGTTCGAGCCCGGCGACACCCTCCGCCAACTCCTCGTGGAGCCCGTCCGGGAGCCGCCGCTCGTGCAGGAAGGCACGGCACGCCTCCGCCGTGACGGCGAACGCGGGCGGCACCCGCAGCCCCAGCCGGTGCAGCAGCACGAGACCGAGCGCCTTGCTGCCCAGGTCCGCCGCCTCGCCGTCGAGTCCGGCCGACACCGGCCGCACCCACCTCATCGCGGCAGCCCGAGCGTGACGAGCAGGTCCTCGTGCAACTCCGCCCAGATCGTGTGATACGACGCCGTGCTGTCCGTCAGGAACTCCGGCTCACCGGCGACGGCACGCTCCAGGGCGCCGGTCAGCCGCAGCCGGTAGCGGCCGAACCGGGGGAGCGCGGCGGCGAGTTCGGCACCGACGGGGGCGAACCGGCGGTCCAGGTCGGCGAACCGGTCCACGACCCGGGCGTCGTAGGCGGGGTCGGTGTGGTCGTTCGCGCTCGAGGTGCCGTCGGCGAGCCGGAGTTGCCAGGCCGTGCACAGGTCGAGCAGCTCCGGGTTGAGCGCCAGGAACCGTTCGAACCCCGCCCGCAGCGAGCCCCGGGCACCGGCCGCGTCGAGTTCGGCGGCGACCCGCCGGACGTTCTCCGTACGGCCCGCCTCGGTGAGCGCCCACGCGCCGTACGAGCGGGTCACGAAGCCCTCGACGCCGAGGGTGATGAGCGCGGACTCGACGTCCGGTTCGTCGAGCCCCGTGAACGCGCCGAGGCGTGTGGGGCTCGCGGCGCCGGTGCAGCGCAGGGCGTGCAGGACCGGGAGGGGCATGGGGTCTCCAGAAGAGGTTTCGAGATGTTCACTGTTTTCGGATGACGTCAACATCTGGATGGTCCCGGTATCATGGCACAGCTCGAACCGAAGGGGACACCATGGCGAGACTCACCCGCGCCCAGCAGCAGGAACGCACCCGCGCCGCCGTACTCGTCGCCGCCCGCCGCGAGTTCACCGAGCACGGCTACGCCGACGCCAAGGTCGACCGCATCGCCGAACGCGCCGACCTCACACGGGGCGCGGTCTACTCGAACTTCGCGGGGAAACGCGCGCTGTACCTCGCGGTGCTGACGGACGACGCCGAACGGGCCCGCGACCTGGCCCGGCCGCCCCTGCGGTCACCGGAGTCCACCGGCGCGGCGCTCGGCGCGTTCGCCCGCGTCTGGCTGGAGCGGCTCCCCCTGGCCGGCGACACCCCCGCCAGCGGCCACCTCCAGCTCCGCTCCCTCTCCGGCGTCGTCGACACCGCCCCGACCCGCGCCGCCCTCGCCGAACTCCTGCGCCTCGAAGCGCTGTTGCTCGCGCTGAGCCTGGACGCGGACACCCCGCCCGTCCGCACCGCCGACCTCGCCCTGACCCTGCTGCACGGCGCGGCGGGCCTGGCGGAGAAGGCGCCCGGCGCCGGTGACCCCTTCGACCTGTCCCGGGCGGCGGAACACCTCGGCGCACTCGCCTCCGGCCCCGACTTCGGTCCCGGTGAACCCCCTCCCCACCTGGCCTACGTCGCGCCGGCGCGAGCCGTGCGCGAGCCGTGGACCCCGCCCGCCGGGCTCCGTGACGAACTCACCGGCGAGCCCGTCGATCTGGGGGGCGACGGGGTCGTCGTCGTCCTGGGGGCGGGGCGCCTGGGGGCCGTGCGCGAGGCGGTGGGGGAGGGGGCGACGTTCGTCGTCGTGACGTCCGACCCCGCCGAGACGGGCCGTCTGGTCCGGCTGCGCGTCGCGGATCTGGCCGGGTGTCTTCGGCGGGTGTTCGCGCCGGGGGACCTGCCGCGCGTGCGGATCGTCCTGGACGAGGAGGGCACGGCGGCGGAAGCGGTGGGCGCCGCGTCGGACGACGGCACCGAGACCGCCGTACGCGTCCGGGGCGGCGAGATCAGGGCGCGGGCGGAGGGGTACGGGGCGGGGCACGCGGTGAGCAGGACGGACCTCGAACGGTAGACCGCGCGCGTCCCTCCAGCCGTGTGCCCCAGACCGCTCGCCCTCCCGCGTTACCCCGGCACCCGCAGCGTCACCTCGAAGCCGCCCTCCGCCGTCCTGCCGGAGGTGAACGTCCCGCCGAGCAGCTCCGCCCGCTCCCCGAGGCCGATCAACCCCTGGTGCGACCCCGGCAACGGCAGGGACGGCCGGGTGGCCGGGGTGTTCGTGACCGTCACGCCGAACCCCGACGCGTCCTGCCAGAGCCGGACCGTCGCCCGGGCCCCCGGCGCATGCTTGCGGACGTTCGTCAGCGCCTCCTGGACCGTCCGGTACACCGCCCGCTGGGCCGTCGTGCCGACCTGCGCGGGCAGCTCCCCGACCAGCTCCGTCTCGATCCCGCTCGTGCTGACCAGCCGCTGGAGATCGGTGAGCGTCGGCTGCGGCGTCAGCTCCGTGGCCCGGCCCCCGGACGCCCGCAGCAGCGTCACCATGTGCCGCAGCTCGTCGAGCGTGTCGACGCTGAGCGACCGGATGGCCCGCACCCCCTCCTTGAAGGCGGGGTCCTTGGCGGCCACCTGCAACGCCCCGGCCTGGACGGCGATCAGACTGACCTGGTGGGAGACCACGTCGTGCATCTCCCGGGCGAGCTGCGCCCGCTCCCGCGCCAGCACCGCCTGGGAGTGCAGCAGCCGCTCGTGCTCCCGGGCCTCCTCGATCTCCACGAGCCGCCGCGCGAGATCCCGCCGGGCCTGGAGGAGCTGCCCGAGGAGCACCGGCGCGGCGGCGGTCGCCAGCGTGTAGAAGAAGTAGACGAAGGTCGTCGTACGCCCGTGCTCGTCCCACGCGTCCAGTGGCCACGGCACCGCCGCGACCACCCCGAACAGCACCGCGCACACGGACAGCAGCCGCCGGTCGCGGGACCGCTCGGCCAGCGTGAACAGCGCGGCGAACGGCGCGAACACCATGTCCTGCATGAGCGTCGCGGGCAGCGTCAGCAGGAACACCGCGAGCGGGAACCGGCGCCGCAGGAACAGCCCCGCGCAGGCGAGGACGGCGATCACCTTGGCGCCGTCGCCCATGTCCCACTGGTTGATCCAGAAGTCCGCCAGCGCCACCAGGACGACGAGGGCGTCCACGGCGGGGGCCGGCACCCGCGACCACCGGACCGGTCTCATCGCCCCGGCTCCCCGTCCGGCGCCGCCAGCAGCCCCGCCCGCTGGGCGAGCAGCGCCGCCTGCACCCGGCTGCCCACCCGCAGCTTCGTGAGGATCGCGCTGACGTGGTCCTTCACGGTCCCCGCGCTGAGATGGATGCGCGTGCCGATCTCCGCGTTGGACAGGCCCTCCGCGACCAGCACGAGCACCTCGCGCTCCCGCTCGCTGAGCAGCCCGACCCGGCCGGCCTCCTCGTCGCCGGCGCCCGTGCCGGGGCGGCCCCGCCACACCGCGTGCGACGCCTTGGGGGACATGACGACCCCGCCCGCCGCCAGCGTCCGCACGAGCTGCGCGAGCTGGTCCGGCTCGGTGTCCTTGAGGAGGAACCCGGCGGCGCCCGACTTGAGGGCGGTCACGACGTAGTCGTCCGCGTCGAACGTCGTCAGCATCGCCACGACCGGCGGCTCGGGCAGCGCCCGCACCTGCCCGAGAACGGTCAGCCCGTCCACGTCCGGCATCCGGATGTCCAGCAGCACCACGTCCGGCCGCGTGTCGCGGACCGCGGCGACGGCCTCGCCGCCGGTCGCCGTCGCGACGACCTCGATGTCCTCGGCCGCGTTGAGAATGAGCTGGAAACCGGACCGTACGAGCGCCTCGTCGTCCACCACCATCACACGGATCACGTGCGTCCCGCCTCGTCGTTCTGAATCGTCGCCGGTGGGTCCGGCCGCCCTGTCCGGGTCGTCGCTTTCGACCGTAGAGCCTGAAACGCCTTGTGGCAGAGGGTACGGGGTGCAGTCCCGCCGGTCGGGGGGAGAGGACCAGCCGACCGGCGGGGGCGGACCGGACGACTGCCGGATACTGCGGCGGCGGCCCGCGCAACAGCCTGGGTACATGACCCAGAACGCAGACCGCACGACGCTCACGGAACAGGCCGCCGACCCGGCCCCCGGGTGGGCCGAGCAGCCCGCCCGTCCTTCCACCGGCCGGCTGATCGGCGTGGACCTCGCGCGCGGCCTCGCCGTTTTCGGCATGTACGCCGCCCATGTCGGCCCCGACCCCGCCCAGGGCGGCTTCGTCGGCCACGTGATGGAGCTGGCGCACGGCAGGGCCTCCGCGCTCTTCGCCTTCCTCGCCGGATTCTCGATCATGCTGATCACCGGCCGGCGCACCCCGAAGACCGGGCGCGCGGGCCGCCAGGCGGTCGCCAAGGTGGTGATCCGGGCGGCGATCCTGCTGGTCCTCGGCACGCTCCTGACGATGAGCGGCACTCCCGTCGAGGTCATCCTCGCCTTCTACGGCCTCTACTTCCTCCTCGTCCTGCCGCTGTACCGGCTGCGCGCCCTGCCCCTGGCGGTCATCGCCGGGGCGAGCGCCCTGGTCCTGCCGCAGCTCCTCTACGTCGTCCAGCGCCTCCTGGCCGACCACGAGCCCGGCGGTCTGTGGACCTGGCCGGCCGAGACGGGCGGCGTCGTCTCGCTGCTGTTCTCCGGCAGCTACCCGGCGCTGACCTGGATTCCGTTCGTCATCGCCGGGATGGCCGTGGCCCGCCTCGACCTGGCCGCCACCGTCGTCCGCACCCGGCTCGCCCTCACCGGCGCCGCGCTCACCGTCCTCGGCTACGGCGGCTCCTGGCTCGCCCTGCACCTCGTACCCGGCGCCCTGACCCGGCTGGCCGAGAGCGGCTGGGGCAAGGGCGGTTCGGGCGGAGACGGATTCGGCGGCTTCGGCGGGGGCGGCGGCTCCGCGGCGTCGGCCTGGTGGTCGGACACCTGGGGCTACCCGACCGGCGACACCCCTTACGGCCTGCTCGTCGCCTCCCCGCACAGCGAGACCACCCTGTCCGTCGTCGGGAACACCGGTGTCGCGCTCCTCGTCCTCATCGGCTGCCTCGCCGCCGTCGACGCCTTCGCCCGCTTCCACCGGTTCGTGAAGCCCGTCATCGCCGTCGGCTCGATGTCCCTGACCGCGTACGTCTTCCACATCGCCGGCATCCACGTCCTCGGCATCGAGGAGCTTCCCGGCTCGCCGCTGCACGTACTGCTCGGCTTCATCGTCGCCGTGACGGTGTTCGCCGCCCTGTGGTCGCGCTTCTTCCGGCGCGGGCCGCTGGAGTGGCTGCTCGGCAAGGCCACGAAACCCGCCGAACTGATCCGCTGACCGACACCCCTCACCTGTTCTCACCCTGGAGTCCCACCGATGCTGCTGAACCCGCTGCCGAAGCCCGCCCGCACCCCGAAGCCGAACAGCCTGGGCGGCGTGCTCATCGCCGCCACCGTCGCGACCAGTGTCGTGGCCGTCGGCCTCACTCTTGGCCTCGCCGGCCGCTCCGAGGCCGGACCCCTCACCGAGGAGAGCAAGACCCTCGACCAGCTGTACGCCGCCGCCAGGGCCGAGGGCGGCAAGCTCACCGTCTACGCCGGCGGCGACTGGAAGAACCAGCAGGACGACACCAAGAGCGCGTTCGAGAAGCGCTTCCCCGGCGTCACGGTGAACATGGTCGTGGACTACAGCAAGTACCACGACGCCCGGATCGACCACCAGATCGCGACGAAGAGCCTCGTCCCCGACGTGGTCCAGCTCCAGACGCTCCAGGACTTCGACCGCTGGAAGAAGCAGGGCGTGCTGATGTCCTACAAGCCCGCCGGGTTCGACAAGGTGCACAAGGCGTTCAAGGACCCGGACGGCGCCTGGATCGCCACCGACGTGTTCGCCTTCGGCGCCGCCTACAACGAGCAGGCCGTCGGCAAGGACGCCCCGCGCAGTGTCCGGGACCTCTCCGCCGCCCGCTGGAAGGGCAAGGTCGCCTCCGCCTACCCGAACGACGACGACGCGACGCTCTTCCTGTACAGCCGGTACGTGAAGACGTTCGGCTGGAAGTGGCTGGAGGGCATGGCGGCCAACACCCAGTACCTGCGCGGCTCCGACTCGGCCGGGAACCTGATGGCCGAGGGGAAGAAGGCGGTCGGCCTCGGCGGCTGGGTCACCCCCGGGGCCGAGGGCAGCATGATCCCGAACACCACCGACCCGTTCGTCGCCTGGGGCCAGCGCGAGGCGATCCTCAAGACCGCCCGCCACCCCGCCGCCGCCAAGCTGTTCATGAACTGGCAGCTCTCCGCGGAGCGCCAGACCAGCGACGCCTGGTCCGTCCGCACCGACGTCGCCCCGCCCGCCGGACTGAAGCCGGTCTGGCAGTACAAGAACGCCGGCCTCGACGCGTTCCCCGCCTTCATGGCCGACCGCGCCGCCGCCGAACGCCTCCGCCAGCAGATCACCCTCTACATCGGCGAGGTCCAGGGCGCCCCCACCCCCGGCCGCCTCGGCACCCACCCCGGCCGCTGAATCCGCCTCGGCCTTTCGGCCGATACGACCGCACCGAAGTCGGAGAAGTGCGCGGCGAATATGCCGAACCCGGCATCACGGGCGGAAAAACAAACAATGAAGTGCTGCGACTCTAAAGGGAAAGCGACCGATTCGGGCGGTGTGCACGGGATGTGTGCACCGCCGATCCCCTTGGACAGAAACGCAGTTCACGGCCTGACACACAAAAAGCTCACGATCCGCGAGATCCCTTGTTCGATCTCCACGGCCTGTGCGAAGGTGTGCCTTGTCAACGCGCGCCGACACGTTCTCCACGTACGCGCGAAGACCCCTCCCGTCCTCCCCCACGCTTCACAAGAGCTGCTCCGGCGGACGTTCGAGACGGCCGGTTCCGTGTATCTCCCCCGGGAGGAATCCAACTGTGACAGAAGCGGGTCAGTCGAATTCCCCGACTTCGGCGCGGCGTTCCCACGCGACGGACGAAATGCTGAGCGCGGAACTGAAAAGCTGGGGAGGAGCGGAGCCCGCGCTGCACCCCGTCGGCGAACTCCTCGACCGGCACTGGGAAGCCGCCTTCCTCTACGCACGCCTGTGCACCGACGGCGAACGCGCGGCGGGCATGCTCACCACCGCCGCGTTCACCCGCCTCTTCGGCGAGTCCCTGCGCCACGACGGTCCCACCGCCGCCTGGCGCCCCCACCTCCTGGTCACCGTCCGCCGCATAGCCGCGGAGTGGTCCACCGACGGCCGCCGCGACCTCCTCCACCCCGGCCTGCGAGTCGAGGACGCCGACCTCCTCGCCGCCCGGCTCCTGCCGCCCCTCAACAGACGCCTCCTGTCGAGGTCCTTCCAGCGGCTCTCCCCGACCTCCCGCTGCCTCCTGTGGCACGTCGAGGTCGAGTCCGAACCGCTCGCCGCCCCCGCCTCCCTCCTCGGCCTCGACACCGAGGGCGCCCGCGTCGAACTGCGCCGCTCCCGCGACCGGCTGCGCGAGGAACTCCTCCAGTCGCACCGCGAACTCGCCGTCGAGGAGGAGTGCCACCGCTACGACCGCCTCCTCGACGTCACCAGCCGCCGCGGCGACGGCATGGACGCCGACCTGCGCGGCCACCTCGACCGCTGCCGGCACTGCGCCTACACCGCCGACCAGCTCGCCTGCTTCGCCGAAGGACCCGCCCTCGGCACCGCCCTCTCCGAAGGCGCCCTCGGCTGGGCCGCGCACGCCTACCAGGAGGTCCGCGCGGGCGCCCCCGAGGAGCCGCCCGCCACGCAGCGCGCCCTGCCCGGCGAGGACTTCCAGGCGCCGAGCACCGAACTCGTCGTCGTCCCCGGCGGCAGCTCCGTGCGCGCCGCCCGCAAGGCCGCCCGCCGCACCCGCCGCCGCAACCTCGCCGCCGCCGTCCTCACCGTCAGCGGCCTCGTCGTCCTCCCGCTCGTCATGTGGTCCGCGATGGGCTCCGGCGACAGCGGCAGCCAGGCGGAGCGCACCGACACCCCGCGCCCCGGCAAGGACACCTCCACGAACGGCCCCTCCTGGATCGACGCGGGCGACGCCGTCCAGGGCACCCTGCGCGGCCGGCTGCACAACGTGTTCTCCGGCAAGTGCATCGGCATCGCGGGCGGCAAGGCCGTCGCGGGCGCCGAAGCCGTCCTCGGGAACTGCTCGTCGGTCGCCTCGCAGCAGTGGTCGTACGAGACGAACGGCCTCCTGCGCAACGGCCTCGCGCCCGACCTGTGCCTCGACTCCCACCTCGGCTACTCCGTCGTCCTCACGTCCTGCACGGACGCGAAGACCGAGGAGAACAGCGTCCGCTACGACTTCACCCTCCAGGGCACGCTCGTCCCGCGCTGGAGCCAGGACCTCGCGCTCGCGCCCGCCGCGACCGACGGCTCCGGGGCGCTCGTCGCGAAGAACCGCGCGGACAGCGCCGCCCAGCGCTGGGTGATCGACACGTCCAAGCCCGATCTCCAGATGCAGATCGTCAACTGGGACACCGCCCAGAACCCCGGCAAGACGCAGGCGGCCCCCAAGAAGGCCGCCCCGCAGCCGGCCCCGACCCCCACCCCAGCGCCCCCGAAGAAGGCCGACCCGAAGCCCGCCCCGACCCCGACGCCCACGCCTTCCACGTCGGCGCCGACGTCACAGTGCTCGCCCTACAACCCGTACGCCTGCGGCTACGGCGGCTACGGCAACGGGGGGTACGGGTACGGCGGCGGCTACGGCTGGGGAGGCTACGGGTACGGCTACGGCGGCTACGGCCGCTGACCGACGACCGCCCCGCTCACACCCCGGCTCACACCAGCTGGAGCGACACCCACAGCGCCCCCACGGACGCGAGCAGCGCCGCCGGAACCGTCAGCAGACCCAGCCGGGTGAACTCGCCGACGTCCACGCGCTCCTCGTGCCCGTGCACCACCCGGCGCCACAGCAGCGTCGCGAGGGAACCGGCGTACGTCAGGTTCGGCCCGATGTTCACGCCGAGCAGCACCGCGAGCACCGCCCCGGGACCCGCCGGGGCGGCCAGCGGCGCCAGCGCGAGGACGGCGGGCAGGTTGTTGATGAAGTTCGCGAGCAGCGCGGCCACCGCCGCGAACCCCAGCAGCGCGAGCAGCCCCGAACCCCCCGGCAGCACCCGCCCGAGCGCGTCCCCGAGCCCGTTGTCGACGACCCCGCGCACGACGATGCCGAGGGCCAGCACGAACGCCAGGAACCCCGGCGCCGCCGCCCGCACCACCTCCGCCGGACCCGCCTGCCGCCGCGCCAGCGCCCGCACCGCGAGGACCAGCGCCCCCGCGAACGCCACCCACGCCGGCTCGATCCCCACCGCCGACGCCACCACGAACCCGGCGAGCGTCGCCGCGACCGTGACCAGCGCGAACATCGGCACCTCGGGAGCGGGCCCGGACTCCCGGGCCGCCTCCCGGACGGGCAGGTCGGCGGCGAAGAAGCGGCGCATCACCAGATACTCCGCGCCGATCGCCACCACCCACGGCAACGCCATCAGCGCCGCGAACCGCGTGAAGCTCAGCCCGCTCGCCGTGAACGCCAGCAGGTTCGTCAGGTTCGACACCGGCAGCAGCAGGGACGCCGTGTTGGAGAGGTGCGCGCAGGCATAGACGTGCGGACGCGCCCGGAGCTTCAGCCGGGTCGCCGTCGCGAACACGACCGGCGTCAGCAGGACGACCGTCGCGTCCAGGCTCAGTACGGCCGTGATCACCGACGCCAGCCCGAACACCGAGGTCAGCAGCCGCCGGGGCCGCCCCGCCGCGCGCCGCGCGAGCCACGCCCCGCACGCCGTGAACAGCCCCTCCACCGCGCAGAAGTGCGCCAGCACCAGTACCGCCGCGAGGAACCCGACGACCGGGCCGAGCCGCTCCGCCTCCTCCCACGCGTCCCCCGCCGAGATCGCCCCCAACGCCACCACCAGCACGGCCGCCGGTACCGCCACCAGCGCCTCCGACTTCCCCGAAGGCCGCAGCACCGCCCAGCCGAGGGAGGCGGCGAGCAGGACGGAGGACAGGGTGACGGCGAGCGCGGTGTTCAGGGCGGTTCCTTAAGGGACGTACAGGCGACGAGCAACCCCCACGGGGGACGGGCAACCCCCTATGAAAACAGGTGGCGGTAAGAAAAACACACTTCGCCCCGCACGCCTCCCCCTTCAGTCCTCCCCGAGCAACCCCAGCTCCGCCCAGATCGTCTTCCCCTCCGACGTGTGCCGCGTCCCCCACCGGTCCGTGAGCTGCGCCACCAGCAGCAGCCCCCGCCCGCCCTCGTCCCAGGTCTTCGCGCGCCGCAGATGAGGGGCCGTGTGACTGGTGTCGGACACCTCGCAGATCAGCGTCGCCGCGTCATGGATCAGCCGCAGCCTGATCGGGTGGGAGCCGTACCGGATCGCGTTCGTGACCAGCTCGCTGACCACCAGCTCCGCCGTGAAGGACACCGCGTCGATCCGCCAGGCGACGAGCCGCTCGGCGACCTGCTTGCGCACCCGCGCGACGAGCGCCGGATCGGAGGGGACGTCCCAGGTCGCGATGTGGTCGGCGGGCAGCGCGCGCGTGCGCGCGAGGAGCAGCGCGACGTCGTCGGCGCTCCCGCCGGGCGGCAACAGGGCGTGCAGGACCCGGTCGCAGGTCTCGTCGAGGGAGTCCGCGTACCCGGTGAGGGCCGCGCACAGCGCCCGGAACCCGGCGTCGACGTCCCGCGAGCGGGACTCGATCAGCCCGTCCGTGTACAGCGCGAGGACGCTCCCCTCGGCGAGCTGCACCTCCGCCGACTCGAACGGCAGCCCGCCGAGCCCGAGCGGCGGCCCCGCCGGCAGCTCCACCCGGCGCGGCGGCCCGCCCGGCGCCACCACCACGGGCGGCGGATGCCCGGCCCGCGCCATCGTGCACCGCCGCGTCACCGGGTCGTACACCGCGTACAGACAGGTCGCCCCGACCTCCCCGGGGCTCCCCTCGCTGCCGGCCTCCTCGGAGAGCCGGACGACGAGGTCGTCGAGGTGGGTGAGCAGCTCGTCCGGCGCGAGGTCGATGTCGGCGAGGGTGCGCACGGCGGTCCGCAGGCGGCCCATCGTCGCGGACGCCTGGATGCCGTGCCCCACGACGTCCCCGACGACCATCGCGACCCGCGTCCCGGACAGCGGGATCACGTCGAACCAGTCCCCGCCGACGCCCGCGCGGGCCGCCGGGAGGTACCGGGACGCGGCGTCGACGGCGGCCGTGCGCGGCAGGGTGCGGGGCAGGAGGCTGCGCTGGAGGGCGAGGGCGGTGTCCCGCTCACGGGAGTAGCGGCGGGCGTTGTCGACGCAGACCGCCGCCCGCGCGGTGACCTCCTCGGCGAGCAGGACGTCGTCCTGGGCGAAGGGGTCGGGGCGGCGGAAGCGGGTCAGCACCGCCACCCCGAGCGTCGCGCCCCGGGCCCGCAGCGGCACCGACATCACCGAGTGGACGCCGATCTCCCGCACCCGCGCCCCGCGCGCCGCGTCCCAGGCCAGCCACTGGTCCAGCGCCCCGCCGGGCACCGTCGCCACGATCGTGCGCCCCGCCGTCAGCGAGTCCGACTGTGGCGACCCCGGCGGATACGTCTGCACCTCGCCCGGCTTCGCCACCGCCTCCGGGCTCCCCGGGTTCACCGACTGGTGCGCGGCCCGCCGCAGCGGCACCGGCGACACGAACCGTGCCGGGGGCTCCGTGCCGTCCGGCGGGTCGATCAGGTCCACGCTCACGAAGTCGGCGAGCGCGGGCACGCACACGTCCGCCAGCTCCTGCGCCGTACGGGTGACGTCGAGCGTGGAACCGATCCGTACGCTCGCCTCGTTGACCAGTTGGAGGCGCTCGCGCGCGAGGTAGTTCTCGGTGAAGTCGTGCGCCGACAGGGCGACGCCGACGACCCGCCCCGCCGCGTCGGTGACCGGCGCGAACCGGGCCAGCCAGGCGTGCGCGTACTCCTCGCCGCCGGTGCGCGTGTAGGTCTGGACGTCCTTGGCGAGGCCGCTGGCGAGCACGTCGGCCATGTGCGCCTCCAGCTCGTCGCTCTGCGGCCGGCCGCCGATCTCGGCGAGCCTGAGGCCCCGGATGCGCTCCTCGGGCAGCCCGATCGCCGCCTGCATGGCGTCGTTCACGAGCCGCAGCCGCAGCCGGTCGTCGTACACGGCGAGCGCGCACGGCGACTGCGCCAGCGCCGGCAGCGCCAGCGGATCGTCCGCCGCGCGCGGCCCGGTCCCGGTCAGCGGCGTCACGACCAGCCAGTGCCCGGCCCGCCCGGCCCGGGGCGCGCGATGGTGGGCGAGCAGCCAGACCCGTACGACGTGCCCTTCGCGGTGGCGCAGCGCGACCGTGCCGTCCCAGCGGGCCGCGGACGGGACCGGCAGCGCGCCGTCGGCCAGCAGCACCGCGGCGGGGCCGCCCACGACCTCCTCCGGCGCCCAGCCGAGCAGGGCCCGCGCGCCGCCGTTCCACTCGACGAGGGCACCGTCGTCCCCGACGACCACCCGTGCCGTCTCGGCATCGTCGAACGGATAGACCGGGCTCATTCTCGCCACTCCATCGCGGACACTCACAGTGAACACAGCCGCCACTTCCGCCCCAGCCTAAGCGCTGCCGGGGGAGGGCCGCGATGCGCGGGTGGCGGGTGTGTGTCAGGCACCCTTGACGGCTCCTCGCGTGTCGGCGTCACATTCTGTTGTTTGACGATCAATTGTGAGTAGTTCTGGTTCCCGACGTCTGTTTCAGGGAGAGCCGCCATGACGTTCACCCGTAGATCGGTCCTGCTGGCGTCCGCCGCCGCCCCCGCGGCTGGCGCCTTGCTGTCCACCGCCGCCCACGCCCACGCGCCCGCCACCGGCCGCCAGACCCTCCCCCTGCGGGACGGCTGGCGCTTCGCCCTGGTCAACCCGGGCGGCATCACCGACCCCACGGGTGCCTACGACCGGGCCGCCGACCCCGCGTACGACGACTCGGCGTGGCGGGAGGTCGCCGTCCCGCACGACTGGTCGATCGAGCTGGCCCCCACCACCGCGAACGGAACCACCAGCGGCACCGGCTTCTTCCCGGGCGGCCTCGGCTGGTACCGCCTCTCCTTCACCGTCCCGAAGGCGTACGAGGGCCGCCGGATCGGCGTCGAGTTCGACGGCGTCTACATGGACTCCACGGTCTTCTGCAACGGCACCGAACTGGGCACCCACCCCTACGGCTACACCGGCTTCGCCTACGACCTCACCGGCCACGTCCACGCCGACGGCGCCACGGAGAACGTCCTCGCCGTCCGCGTCCGCAACCGCCTCCCCAGCAGCCGCTGGTACTCCGGCAGCGGCATCTACCGCGAGGCCCGCCTGATCGTCACCGACGCGGTCCACGTTCCCCGCTGGGGCACCCACGTCACGACCCCGGAGATCACCGGCGACCGCGCGAGCGTCGACATCCGCACCACGGTCACCAACACCTCCGGCATCCCCCGGGAGGTCGAGGTCACCTCCCGGATCGTCGCCCCGGGCGGCCGCACGGCCGCCCGGACTTCGTCCACCCTCACGGTGACCGGCAGCGCGACCGAGGCGCACTCCGTCGTCGTCCCCGACCCGAAGCGCTGGGACTTCGCCGACCCGCAGCGCTACCGCCTGGAGACCGAACTCCGGGTCGGGGGCGCGCTGGTGGACACGTACGCGACGGTTTTCGGCTTCCGCACCTTCCGGGTGGACCCCGACGAGGGGTTCGAACTCAACGGGAAACACGCCAAGCTGAAGGGCGTCGACCTCCACCACGACCTCGGCGCGCTCGGCGCGGCGGTCAGCGCGGACGCGATCCGGCGCCAGATGACCATCATGAAGTCGATGGGCGTGAACGCCTTCCGCACCTCCCACAACCCGCCCTCCACGGAGATGATCCGCATCTGCGAGGAGCTGGGGATCGTCATGCTGGTGGAGGCGTTCGACTGCTGGAAGTCCCCCAAGACCCGCTACGACTACGGCCGTTTCTTCGACGAGTGGTCCGACCGCGACATCGCCGAGATGGTCCTCGCGGCCCGCAACTCCCCGGCCGTCGTCATGTGGTCGATCGGCAACGAGATCACCGAGTTCACCTCCACGGCGGGCCTCACGATCGCCGACCGCCTGATCGCCGGCATCAAGGCGTACGACACGACGCGCCCCGTCGTCATCGGCTCCCACCGCCACCGCAGCGTCCCCGCCCCCGGCACCCCGGCCGACCTGATCCTCGCCAAACTCGACGGCCTCGGCCTCAACTACAACACCGCGAAGTCGGTCGACGCCCTCCACGCCCGCTACCCGCACCTGTTCCTCTTCGAGTCGGAATCCTCGTCGGAGACCTCGACCCGGGGCGCCTATCAGGAGCCCGAACACCTCAACACCGGCGAGAACCACACCCCGGGCAAGCGCGCGGTCTCCTCCTACGACAACAACCTCGCCTCCTGGACGATGAGCGGCGAGTACGGCCACAAGAAGGACCGCGACCGGAAGTGGTTCGCGGGGCAGTTCCTGTGGTCCGGCATCGACTACATCGGCGAGCCCACGCCGTACGACGTGTTCCCGGTGAAGGCGTCGTTCTTCGGCGCGGTCGACACCGCCGGGTTCCCCAAGGACATGTACCACCTGTTCCGCAGCCAGTGGGTGAGCGAGCCCATGGTCCATCTGCTGCCCACGAGCTGGAACCACGAGGCGGGGGAGACCGTCGAGGTCTGGGCGTACGCGAACGTCCCCGAGGTCGAACTCTTCCTGAACGGCAGGTCGTTGGGGGTGAGGTCGTTCGACGAGAAGAAGACCGTGGACGGCCGGGGATACCTGGAGACGACCGAGGCGACCGGCGACGACAAGACGTTCACCGACGGCCCCTACCCCGGGAGCTACACAAGTCCGAACGGCAGCGCGGGGAAACTGCACCTCACCTGGAAAGTCCCCTTCCAGGAGGGCGAGTTGAAGGCGGTCGCCCGGCGCGGCGGCAAGACCGTCGCCACCGACGTCCTGCGCACGGCCGGCGCCCCGTACGCCGTGCGGCTCACCGCCGACCGCAAGTCCCTGGCCGCCGACGGGCGTTCACTCGCGTTCGTCACCGCCGACGTGGTCGACGCGCGCGGCACGGTCGTCCCCGGCACCGAACACCTGCTGACGTTCACGGTCGAGGGCGGCTCCCTCGCCGGACTCGACAACGGGCGCCAGGAGAGCGCCGAGAAGTACCAGTCGAGCACCCGGACCGCCTTCCACGGCAAGGCGCTCGCCATCGTGAGGTCGGGCACCGGGGCCGGGACGCTGAAGGTCACGGCCACGGGGGAGGGGCTGCGGACGGGGACGGTCGCCCTGCGCACCACCTGGGCCCGCTCGGTCTCCGCGACCCCGCCGCCCGCGTTCGCCGCCGAGCCCGCCGAGGCGCCGAACCACCCCTACGCCGACGCCAGTTACTCCGGCCGCCCCGACACGCTCCCGGCCGCGATGCTCGACGGGAACCCGGCGACCGGCTGGTCCAACGGCTTCCTCAAGGCGGCCACCGCACTGCTGCCCGCGTTCAGCGGGGCGCGCGTGAAGGACTGGGTCGCCGTGGACCACGGGAGGACGCGGGACTACGACCGGGTCGAGGTGTCGTTCACCGTGGACGCGGGACACAGCCTGCCGAAGGGGGTCGGGGTCGAGGTGTGGGACGGGCGGGCGTACGTGCCCGCCACGGGTGTCGCCGTCGAGTGGGCCACGGCCTCCGACGCGCCCTCCGTGGTCACCTTCGGCGCGTTGCGGGGGTCCCGCGTGAAGCTCACGTTCACGAGCGCGCGGCCGGGTGAGGCCCAAGGAGCGGTCAGGGTCAGCAAGCTGGAGGCGTAACCGGCGGGCGGTCCGGACGGAAGCTGTTTCGTCCGGACCGTTGACGGAGGTCACGGCGGCAACGAGCATGGGCGGCCCGTCCGCAATATGGGAGCGCTCCCATCGGTACGTCGCAGCACGGTGGGAGCCACGCCCGGAGCCGCACCCCGAGGAGCCAGACGTGAAACGACGCAGAACGGCCGCACTGACCCTGGCCGCGTTACTGGGCGGCGCCCTCGTCGCCCTCCCGGCCACTCCCGCCGGAGCCGACGAGGTCGAGCAGGTGAGGAACGGCGGCTTCGACAACGGCACCGCCCCGTGGTGGACCAGCAACGTCACCCCCGTCGCCGCCGACGGACGGCTCTGCGCCGACGTCCCCGGCGGCACCGCCAACCGCTGGGACTCCGGGATCGGCCAGAACGACCTCACCCTCGTCAAGGGCGAGTCCTACCGCTTCTCCTTCAAGGCGTCCGGCGCGCCCGAGGGGCACGTCGTGCGCGCGATCGTCGGCCTCGCCGTCTCCCCGTACGACACCTGGCAGGAGGCGAGCCCCGCCCTGACCGAGGCCGACGGGGCGTACTCCTACACCTTCACCTCGCCCGTCGACACCACGCAGGCCCAGGTCGCCTTCCAGGTCGGCGGCAGCGCGGACCCGTGGCGGTTCTGCGTGGACGACGTCTCGCTGCTCGGCGGGGTGCCGCCGGAGGTGTACGAGCCGGACACCGGTCCGCGCGTCCGCGTCAACCAGGTCGCCTACCTGCCCGCCGGGCCGAAGAACGCGACCCTCGTGACCGACGCGACCACCCGGCTGCCCTGGCAGCTCAAGAACGCGGCCGGGACGACCGTCGCGCACGGCTGGACCGTCCCGCGCGGCACCGACCTGTCCTCCGCGCAGAACGTCCACACCGTCGACTTCGGCGCCTACCGCAAGGCCGGCACCGGCTACACGCTCACCGCCGACGGCGAGACCAGCCGGCCGTTCGACATCGGCACGGCCGCCTACGAGACGCTCGGCCGCGACGCCGTGAAGTACTACTACACGCAGCGCAGCGGCACCCCGATCCGCGACGACCTGCGCCCCGGCTACGGCAGGGCCGCAGGGCACGTCGGCACCGCGCCCAACCAGGGCGACACCTCCGTACCCTGCCAACCCGGCGTCTGCGACTACTCCTTGGACGTCAGCGGCGGCTGGTACGACGCCGGCGACCACGGCAAGTACGTCGTCAACGGCGGCATCTCGACGTGGGAGGTGCTCAGCACCTACGAGCGTTCCCTGCACGCCCGCACCGGCACCCCGGCCCGCCTCGGCGACGGACAGCTCGCCCTGCCCGAGAGCGGCAACAAGGTCCCCGACGTCCTCGACGAGGCCCGCTGGGAGCTGGAGTTCCTGCTGAAGATGCAGGTCCCGGACGGACAGCCCCTCGCCGGAATGGCCCACCACAAGATCCACGACCAGAACTGGACCGGCCTGCCCCTGCTGCCCAGCGACGACCCGCAGAAACGCGAACTGCACCCGCCGTCCACCGCCGCCACCCTCAACCTCGCCGCCGCAGCCGCCCAGGCGGCCCGCCTCTACAAGCCGTACGACAAGGCGTTCGCCGCGAAGGCCCTGACCGCCGCCCGCAAGGCATGGGCCGCCGCGCAGGCGCACCCCGCGATCTACGCCGACCCCAACGACGGCACCGGCGGCGGCGCCTACAACGACAACAACGTCACCGACGAGTTCTACTGGGCGTCGGCCGAGCTGTATCTCACCACCGGCGAGAAGCAGTTCGCGGACTTCGTCCTGAACTCCCCGCTCCACACGGCGAACGTCTTCGGCCCCGTCAGCTTCGACTGGGGCGGCACGGCGGCGGCCGGACGCCTCGACCTCGCCCTCGTCCCGAACAAGCTCCCCGGCCGCGACAAGGTCCGCGCGTCCGTCGTGAAGGGCGCGGACGGCTACCTGACCACACTCGCCGGCCAGGCGTACGGCATGCCGTACGCGCCCAACAACAACATGTACGACTGGGGCTCCGCGCACCAGGTCCTCAACAACGCGGTCGTCGTCGCGAGCGCCTACGACATCACCGGCGCCTCGAAGTACCGTGACGGAGCCGTGCAGAGCATGGACTACGTCCTCGGGCGCAACGCGCTGAACATGTCCTACGTCACCGGCTACGGCGAGGCCAACGCGCACCGCCAGCACAGCCGTTGGTACGCCAACCAACTCGACCCGAACCTGCCGTCGCCGCCTCCCGGGACGCTCGCCGGCGGACCCAACTCGTCGATCCAGGACCCGTACGCGCAGAGCAAACTCCTCGGCTGCGTCGGCCAGTTCTGCTACATCGACGACATCCAGTCGTGGTCGACGAACGAGACGGCCGTCAACTGGAACGCGGCCCTGACCCGGCTGGCCTCCTTCGTCGCCGACCAGGGCTGAGACAGGAACACCAGTACGCCTCCGGTACCGCTGGGTCTCCTGCTTGACCTGGGGATATTTACGGGTAAGTACCCGAGCGGTACCGTGAGACGCATGCCAGCCCTCAATGTGGAGTTCAGCGAACGCGAGCTGGAGGACCTGCGGCAGATCGCCAAGGAGCGCGGGACGTCGATGAAGGCGCTCGTCCGGGAGGCCGCCGCCGCCGACATCGCCCGCCACCGGGCGCTCCAGGAAGGCGCGGCGGCGTTCCGCACGTTCTTCGCCGCCCACGCCGACGAATTCGCGGCGGCCTTCCCCGACGACGAGACCCCCACCGGGGCGAGGGGCAGGTCGGCCGGCCGATGACGTCCGTCATCCATATCGACGTACCGTGGCTGCTCCAGCGCCATGAAGAGGTCCTCCCGGACCAGCCGACCGTCAACGACTTCTCCGCGCTCGTCGCCGCCGTCGCCCGGCACCGCGTCGATCCGCCCCGGCTCGGTGTCGACTCCGACCCGGCCTGGCGGGCGGCGGCCCTGCTGCACACCCTCGCGGTCCTCAAACCGCTGCCCGCCTCGAACGCCCGGTTCGCCTGCGCGACGGCCGTGTCCTACATGTTCGTCAGCGGCGCGGGCATCGACCCGCCCTACGGGGCGTTAGTCGACCTCGCCCGGGACCTGATCTCCGGGAAGGCCGACGTCTACGGGGCGGCGGACCGGCTGAGGTCGTGGCAGATATGAGGTGAGTCCGGGGCCGCCGGCCTGCGCGGGAAGGAGCCGGGCCGGCGGCCGTGCTCGCGCGGGAGAGCCGCCGTCCGACGCGAGGACCCCGAGGAGGGCCGTTCTCAGTGCACCGCGCGCGGGTGAGCGGCGGGAGTGTGTGGGGCGAGACGGCGCGGGCGCGCGGTTCACACGGGGTGTGGCCGGAAACCGGCCCGCGGAGCGGCGCAACTCCTTGTTGTGCGCGACTAAGTTGTGCAATGGTGAACTACCGTGCGCCGAGGTTCGACCGGTCGCACCGTTCCGCACCAAAGGACCCGCCCAGTGCCCACCCCCTACCCTCCGCGTCCTCCGTACCCGCCCCCCGGCGGGGACCCCGGAGAGTCCGACGACGCGCTCGCGTCAGGGGTGCGCGGCGGCACGGACGGCGAAGTCGCCGAGGCCACCGCGCTGCTGATCGCCCGGCACTGGAAGCCCGTCCACGACTACGCCGTGATCTGCCTCGCCGGCTCCGGGCAGGTCGCCTCGATGGCCACCGGCACGGCCTTCCACCACGTCTTCGACCGGCTCAAGCTGGGCGAGTCCGGGACCGATCTGCGGCCCCGGCTGCTGCTCGCCGTCCGGGAGACCGTCCGCGTGTGGGCGTCCGCCGAGCGGGTCTCCGCCGTCCTGCCCGAACTGCGCAAACCGGCCGGGGCGCGCGGGATGCGGGCCGCCAAGGGCCTGGTCGCCGACAACCGGATACTCGCCGAGTACGCCTACCACGCGCTGCCCGCGACCGAGCGGTGCCTCCTGTGGCACGTCGAGGTCGAGGCCGAACCGCTCAGCGTCCCGGCCGCCCTCCTCGGCATCGACACCTCCGCCGCTGCCGCCGGCCTGGAGGACGCCCGCGACAAACTCCGCGAGGGCGTCGTCCGGGCCCACCGCGAACTCGCGCCCAGCAAGGAGTGCCGCTTCTACAACCGGCTCCTCGACGTCCCGCTGCGGCGCGGCGGCGAACTCCTGCCGGACGTCCGCACCCACCTCGACGCCTGCCGCTACTGCCGGGCCGCCGCCCAGCAGCTCGGGCTGTTCGACGGGCGGCTGGGGGTCATGCTGACCGAGGCCGTGCTCGGCTGGGGCGCCCGCCGCTACTTCGAGTCCCGGCCCGACCGGGTCCGGCAGGAGCCGGTCCGGCTGCGCGGGGCCGGGCGGCGCAGGCTGCTCGACCGGATACCGTCGCCCGCCCGGCGCGGGGACGGAGAGGGCAGGACGCGGGGGCGGTTCGGGGGACGGCGGGGGGCCGACGGGGTCGCGGGCGAGGGGGGTTCCGGCGCGGGTCCGGGGGCTTTCGGCGCGCGCGAGGACGCCGGCGCCGGGACGTTCGGTGCGCCGGGGCGGCCTGTCGCCGGTGCGGCGTGGGGCGAGGGGATGCCGACGGGCGGGGCCGGGCGGGCGGAAGGGGGCCTCGCGGAAGGCGGCTTCACGGGGGGTGGCCCCACGGGGGGCGGTTTCACGGGAGGCGGCTTCGAGGGAGGCGGTCCCACGGGCGGCGGCCCCACGGCCGGTGGTGCTTTTCCCGATCCTGACAACGCGTTCCCCCTGGAGACCTTCCCCGGTGAGACGGCCCCCGGCGAGACAGCCTTCGGCGGGACGGCCTTCGGTGAGGTGCCCTCCGAGGACGACGGACCCCGGTCGCGGCGGGCCGCCGGGCGGGCCAAGGTGCGGGGCAGCCGTGGCACGCGGGGCGCCCGACGGGCCGTCCGCCGGATAGGGAAGGGGCGTTCGCCGCGTGCGCTCATCGCCGGCGTGGGCGTCGCCTCCGCCGGGGTGCTGACGACGTTCCTCGCCGCCGGCATGTGGTCGGACGGCGGCTCGGACCCGGCGGCCTCGACGAGCGTCAGCGGCGGCGGCGCCCTCCCCGGCACCGACTCCCTCTCGCCCACCCCCTCCCCAGGGGCCCAGGGCAGCGTCGACCTCCCCGGCGGCCCCCGCGAGACCCGGCTGCGCAACGCGGAGGCCGACCTCTGCGTGGAACTCCCGGTCGGCGCCCGCGCCGGTACGGCACTGGTCCTGGAGGTGTGCTCCTCGAACTGGAGCCAGCAGTGGTCCTACGAGGACGACGGCCTCCTGCGCAGCGTCGCCGAACCCGGCCTGTGCGTCGACTCGCGCGCGGACGCCGGCGTCGTCATCGCCAACGCCTGTGCGGACGCGGACAGTTCGCGCGCCGACGACGTCCGCTACGACCTCACCGTCCAGGGCGAGCTGCTGCCCCGCTGGGACGAGCGGCTCCCGCTGGCCGCCGTCGGCGAGGAGCCCGGCGCGAACGTCGCCGTGAAGGTCCGCGACGGTTCGGCGGCCCAGCGCTGGCTGACCGACGCGCCCCGGGCGACCCCGAGTTCCCTCGCGGTCAACGGCTCGGACAGCCCCTCCACGCGGCCCGCCTGACCCTCCTCACACCGGGTCCGCCACCAGGTCGCCCGCGCCGACGGTCCCCGGGCGGGCGTGCCCCGACAGGGCGAGGGTGAGGTCGAACTCGGCGAGGAGACAGCGGATCACGTGCTCCACGCCGGGCTGTCCGTCGAGGCCGAGCCCGTAGGCGTACGGCCTGCCCAGCAGGACCGCACGCGCGCCGAGGGCGAGGGCCTTGAAGACGTCGGCGCCCGTGCGGACCCCGCTGTCGAACAGGACCGTCAGCCGGTCGCCGACCGCCTCGGCGACCCGGGGCAGGGCGTCCGCCGCCGCGACCGAACCGGCGACCTGACGGCCGCCGTGGTTGGAGACCACCACCCCGTCCATCCCGGCGTCGGCGGCGAGCCGCGCGTCGTCCGGGTGCAGGACGCCCTTCAGGACGATCGGGCCGTCCCAGTGCTCCCGCAGGAACGCGAGGTCCGGCCAGGTCTTCCCGGGGTCCGCGAACAGGCTCACGAACCGCAGCACCGCCGCGTCCAGATCCTCCTGCGGCGGCTTCGCCAGACCCGCCAGGAACGCCGGGTCGGTGAAGTGGTTGGCGGTGCCGACGCCGCGCAGGAACGGCAGGTACGCCTGGTCCAGGTCGCGTGGGCGCCAGGCCAGCAGCGGGGTGTCCAGGGTGACGACGAGGACCGAGAACCCGGCCGCCTTCGCGCGGCCGAGGAAACTCCGGGTCACCTCGCGGTCCTTCGACCAGTACAGCTGGAACCAGCGCTCGGCGTCCCCCATCGCCTCAGCGACCTGCTCCAGCGGCGTGCTCGACGCCGAGGACAGGATGTACGGAACGCCCTGGGCGGCTGCCGCCCGCGCCGCCGCCGGTTCTGCGCCCGGGTGCATGATCGACAGGACGCCGATCGGGGCCAGCGCCAGCGGGGCGGACAGCGTGCGGCCCAGCACCTCCACGGACAGGTCACGCTCGCTGACGTCCCGCAGCATGCGCGGGACGATCCGGCGCCGGTCCAGGGCCGAGCGGTTCGCCCGCGCGGTGCTCCCGTCGCCGGCGCTGCCCGCGACGTACCCCACCGGGCCGGGGCCGAGGCGCCGCTCGGCCATCTCCTCCAGTGCGGTGAGATCGGTGGGCAGCCGGGGGACCGCGCCCGTGAGGCCGTTGAGGTAGATCTCGTACTGGAAGTCCGCCCGGTGCTGGGTCATGTGGCTCCTCTACTCGGCGATCTGCCGCAGGATACGGGCCAGTTCACGGGGCCGGGAGAACATGGGCCAGTGTCCCGTGTCCATCCGGACCAGCTCCCACGACGGGCTCGGCAGCAGGGCGGCGACGGGCGGGATCGGCTCCTCGCCGTCGAGCAGGCACTTGATGTACGTCGTCGGCACGTCGGCCAGGGAGCCGGTCAGCGAGGCGGGTTCGGAGAGGGAGGCGCCGGGGTGCGGGGTGGCGCGCGCGAGGATGCCGGCGATCCTCTCCTCGGACAGCTCCTGGCCCGCGAACTGCTCGACCTGCGGCGGCCAGAACCCGCCGTTCTCCTCGATCTCGCGCCGCACCCCGGCGCTGTCCCAGCCGTGGAAGAAGTTCTCCCCGTCGACCGGCACCCCCGCGTCGACCAGGACCAGTCTGCGCAGCCGGTCCCCGATCCGCTCGGCCGCCTGCCCCACCGGGACACCCGAGTAGCTGTGCCCCACCAGCACGACGTCCCGCAGATCCAGCCGCTCGATCTCCTCGACGACGTCCCGGACGTGCCGCTCCTGGCCCGCCGGCAGCTCCCGCTTCTCCGCCAGCCCGGACAGCGTGAGCGGACGGGCCGACGGCAGCTCCTTCGCCACCTCGTCCCACGCCCACGCTCCGAGCCAAGCCCCCGCCACCAACACGAATTCGGTCATGCCCGCAACGTAGCCGACGGGTCTGACAATCCGTCCTGACCAGGCACGACACCCGCCCCGGTGATCGGCGGCACCGGCACGTCCACGCTCCGCGCGAACCGCGCGCCCTCGGGCCCGTAGACCGCGCGGGGCTCCGGGAAGAGCCGCAGCAGGGACAGGAACAGCACCGCCGCGACGGCCAGCGACAGCGGCAGGCTGATGTCCACGCCGTCCGCCAGATCGCCGAGCGGGCCCACGAACTGGCCGGGGATGTTCGTGAACAGGACGCCGATCAGCGCCGCCACCCACCAGGCGGTCATGCCGCGCCAGTTCCAGCCGTGCGCGAACCAGTAACGTCCGCCGCGCTGACGCCGGTTGAAGACCTGGAGGGCGTCCGCGTCGTACCAGCCGCGCCGCGTCCAGAAGCCCAGCATCATCACGACCATCCACGGCGTCGTGCACGTCACGATCATCGTCGCGAACGTCGAGATCGACTGCACGACGTCCAGCGCGAACCGGCCCACGAAGATGAACGCGATCGCCAGCACCCCCACCAGCACCGTCGCCTGCACCCGGCTGAGCCTCGGGAACACCGACGAGAAGTCCAGGCCGGTACCGTACAGGGCCGTCGTCCCCGTCGCCATGCCGCCGATCAGCGCGAGGAGGCAGACCGGCAGGAAGAACCAGCCGGGGGAGATCGCCAGGAGGCCGCCGACGAAGTCCGGGGCGGCCGGGTCGACGTACGACGGGGCCTTCGCGGCGATGACGCTCGCCGTGCCGAGGCCGAACAGGAACGGCAGCAGCGTCGCGAGCTGCGACAGGAACGCCGCCCCCACCACCCGACGGCGCGGGGTGTCCGCCGGGATGTACCGCGACCAGTCCCCGAGGAACGCCCCGAACGACACCGGGTTCGACAGCACGATCAGCGCCGCCCCGATGAACGCGGGCCAGAACGCCGCGTCCGACGTCGACGCGAACGAGCCCGCGTACGACGGGTCGAAGTCCCCGGCGAACGCGAACACCCCGACCAGGAACAGCACGGTCGCCGTCGGCACGGCGACCTTGTTGACGAACAGCATGAACCGGAAGCCGTACACGCACACCGCGAGCACCAGACCCGCGAACAGCGCGTACGCGACGGCGTACGACGCGTCCCCGCGCGGGAGGCCCAGCAGGTGGTGCGCGCCTCCCACCAGGGCGTCGCCGCTGCTCCACACCGAGATCGAGAAGAACGCGACGGCGGTCAGCAGGGAGAGGAACGAGCCGACGATCCTGCCGTGCACACCCAGGTGCGCGGAGGAGGAGACCGCGTTGTTCGTGCCGTTGACCGGGCCGAACACGGCCATCGGACACAGGATCAGCGCGCCGACGACGACCCCGAGGAGGGTCGCGGCGAGGCCCTGCCAGAAGGAGAGGCCGAAGAGGATCGGGAACGCGCCGAGGACGCACGTCGAGAACGTGTTGGCGCCGCCGAACGCCAGCCGGAACAGGTCCAGCGGGCGGGCGCTGCGCTCGGCGTCGGGGATGCGCTCCACACCGTACGGCTCGACCTCGGTGAGGGACGGTGGCTGCGGGGACGTCATGGGGACTCCAACGGGGCGGCGACGGAGGCTGGTTCTGGGGGGTGCGGTGACCGTACGGCTCCCGTGCGGGTGCGGACCAGAGGTTGATTCATCCACATGCGGTGGCCGAAGTGGATGGTTCGACCATTGCTCGGCCCGGGGAATGTGAAGGGAATGTTTCAGGTCGATTGCCCAACGTACGAGAACCGGCCATCCGGGCCGGGAAGCGGATCATGAAGCGCTTGCTCTCGGCGTTCTCGCGTTCGAATCCTGTAGCTTCACGCCACTGATTGAATACGCAAGGTTACTGAAATCTGTGGGGTCGATGTGAACTCCGGCGCCGGACCCGGCAGAGTGGCGTCCGCCGCCCCGGCACCCACCGGTGACCAGGTGGCACAGACTCCAACCGAGCGGAAGGAAGCACACGATGCGGAACACCGCGCGCTGGGCAGCGATCGGCGGCCTCGTCGCCGTCACCGTGGGCGGACCCCTCACCGGGTCCGCACTCGCCGCCCCGTCCGCAGGCCAGGCATCCCTGTACGCGCCGTCGGCACTCGTGCTGACGGTCGGGCACGGCGAGCGCGCGGCGGTCGCCACGCCGGCCCGCGCCGTCACCCTGACCTGCGCACCCACGGCCTCCGGGACCCACCCGGCCGCCGCCTTGGCCTGCGCCGAACTGCGCGCCGCGGGCGGTGACCCCGACGCGCTCCGGATGCGCGCCAGCGGGCCCTGCACCAAGCAGTACGACCCCGTCGTCGTCACCGTCGACGGCGTCTGGCAGGGCAAACGCGTCGCCTACGAGCGGACGTTCGCCAACGAGTGCGTGAAGAACGCGGGCGCGGTCAGCGTGTTCGCCTTCTAGGCGGGCCGCTCGTCTCAGACCGGAGTCGCGGGGTCCCTGTGGACGCCACGAGAGGCTCGTGACTGGGGAGTGCGAGTCCTGGACACGGGAGAGCCTGCGGCTCCTTCGCTCCGGGGACCGGAAAGGCGGGGTGGGGCCGCCGCCGGTCCCCGGAGCTCACTCGTCCGGGTCGACTTCCCGGCTCAGGGTTGACGCTCACCGGGCAGCTCCGCCAGTGGCGGGAAACGGTCCGTCAGCCGCGCCGCCACCAGCAGCCGCCGTACGGCGAACGGGACACACGCCAGCCGCAGCCGCCCGCCCCGCGTACGCGCCCGCTCCTCCGCCCGGCACAGCGCGCGCAACCCCGAGCAGTCGAGGAATTCCACGCGCCCCAGATCCACCAGCACGTCCGGCGCCTCGCCCGACGTCGCCGCGTCCAGATGCTCCGTCAGCGATCCCTCGGTCGCCATGTCGATCTCCCCGGTCACCTCGACCACGGTGAACCGGCCGCTCGACCTCGTCCGCGCGTACGCGTTGGCCGGTGGCGTCATCTCGTCCCACCTCGGCATGGGGCTCGTCCGGTCCCGGTAGCTACCCCGTCCCGACGCCAAGCATCCCTCCCGGGCCGTCCGCAAGATCCGGTTCACCCGACCTGGTGAACCTATCGGTCATGCCTTGACTTCCGTCCCGCCCGGATCTCCTGCGCCGCGCCGATCACGATGGCGGTCCCGAGCGCGAGTTCGGCGGCCCCCCACAGGACGGACCAGCCGGACTCCCGGAGGTTGCGCACGCCGCTGAGCAGCATGAAGGGGACGAAGAAGAGGAGGAACGTCAGGCGGTAGCGGCTCATGGGAGGAACGCCCAGACCATCGCCGCCAGGAAGGGCAGCGGCAGCAGGTCGTACCAGCCGAACACCGGACGGCGGATCGCAGGGGCCGTCGGGGTCGTCGCCGTGGCCTCCGCCTGGAGCACCGCGTGCCGCAGGTCCCGGCGGGCGGTGTTCGCACGGGTGCCGTCGAACACCGAACGGGACAGCGCCCAGGGGGAGACGGGGCCCACACCGGGCAACTGGAGCGCGCCACCGTGCTTCTCGGAGCGGCCGAGCAGCCGGGTGTCGGCGAGGGGAGCCTCGTACTCGACGAACGGGTTGCGGACGGTCAGACGGTCGGCGTCCCAGGCGACGCCGGGCAGGATGCCCACCCGGACGGCGATCCAGGCGACGATCCCCGGCACGGCCAGCGCCAGGACGACCTCCCAGGGGTCGCGGGCGCCCTCGACGAGGAGGAAGTAGCCGGCCAGCGCGGCCATGCAGGCGCACAGCGCCCAGGACACCAGGTACAGCGGCCGGTTCCGGTAGACGGACGGCGGTGTTTCCACGGGGTTCATTTCCATCGCTCTCTCACCCGTTGCGGAGAATGTCGGCCACGTTCCAGATGACGAAGCCCGACGTCAACAGCAGCAAAACGTCCACCGGCCCCACCCGCACCCACCGGCGCCCGACCCCCACCGAACCCCCGGAAGCCGCACGGGCGATGTGCTCACGCAACTCTCTCCTGGCCCCACGCGCCCGCCGCCCGTCGAACAGCGACTTGGACATCACCCACAGCCGAACGACACCGACCCCCTCGATCCGCAGTCCGACCTGCCCGCCGACCGCCAGGAACTCGACGGCGGACAGCGGGGCGCGGAACGACAGCACGGGATTGTGGACGACGACGTGACCGTCCTCGCACACCACCTTCGGCTGCACCCCGACCCGGACCAGGAACCACGCGAACCACGACGTCAGAGACACCAGAGCGAACAGGTCGACCAGCCCGTCCGACGGCCTCTCACCGGAGGACAGGAGAAAGACGAGAAGGGCCGGCTGGACGGCGATGCCGGTCAGCGAGGCCCAGAACACGACTCTGTTTCGGTACGTCAAGATGTCCTCTGAGATCGGGGGGTGCCGCGCTCGCACGCGGCACCCCGGTTCACGTCGGTGGTCTAGCAGTAGCGCATCTTCCAGCTCATCCCGCAGGTGAGCGTCCCGGTCCAGACGTTGGACGCGTAGCTGGCGGCGGTACGGCGATACGAGACCCGCATCCCGTGCCTGCCCCGGCCGGCGGCATGCCGGCCGGCCCGGGTGAAGCCACGGCTGGACTTCCACCAGGAACCCGCCGCGAACCGCCCGGCACCCACACCGACCGCCGTCCACGCGGCCGAACGGGCGGTGGACTTCCAGTACTTACGCGTCCGCCAGCGACCACCACGCCCGTCGGCCGCCGCCGTCGCGGCGAACACCGCCACGCTGGCCACCGCACACGCCCCGGCCGACGCCACGATGCACGCGGCCGTGGCCCCGTACCCCGCGTACGTACGCCAGTTGCGCCGCACGTTCCGGCCGACGCGCCGCGCCGCCCGCTTGGCCTTCTTCCAGCTCCACCACTTGCCGTCGAGGTCGAAGCGGTTCAGGGGATCGGCGTTGACGTAGTCGTAGGCGTTGGCGCTGCCTCCGTAGACGGGGTCGATGGAGAGGAAGCGGCCGGTGACGGGGTTGTAGAGGCGGACGCCCATGAGGGTGAGGCCGGTGATCGTCTCGGCGGAGCGCTGCTTTCCGCCGAGCCAGCCGTAGCGGGCGGCCGTCTGGCCTGCGCGCGGGTTGCCGTACTCGTCGGCGTCCAGGGCGGTGGGTGCTTTGCTGGTGTCGAGGGGGAGTTGGAGGGCGACGTCTCCGTGGATGGTGGTGAGGTGCAGGACGGTGTCGCCGGTCTTCGAGGTCGTGGCGGCGAGGTCTCCGGAGGCCGAGTCGACGTTGCGGGTCAGGGCCCCGGTGGTCGTGTTCTCGACGGTCCAGCGGGGGTTGTCCCCCTCGGTGTCGTAGTGGTTGCGCTTGGACTCCGACTGGGTCCAGGTGGTGCCGCTGCCGGTTTCGACGGTCCAGGAGCGGTAGCGGTGGGCGGCGTCGAGCTGCCAGGTCTGGCGCTTGCCGTTCGCGGTTTGCTGATACGCCAGGTCGTTGGTGTGGTAGGCGAGTGTGGCGCCCGGCAGGGCGGTGGTGCGGCCGAACGCGTCGTACACGTAGCCGGTGTCGACGAGGCGGTCGTAGCTGTCGTAGGTGTGGCTGGTGGCGGTGCCTCCGCTGGTCGGGCAGTCGCTGCCCGCTGTGCCGGTGGCGGTGGTCAGGGACTTGCGGTTGCTGCGGGCGTCGAAGGTGTAGGCGCGGCGGGTGCAGACCGTTTCGGAGGTGTCTTCGACGGTGGTGAGGCGGCCTGTGGTGTCGTAGCGGTAGGTCTGGTCGGACCAGCCGGTGTGGCTGGTGACCTGGCCGTGGATCGACTCGGTGACGGTGTCGGAGTAGACGATCGTGGAGTCGGTGTCGCGGGTGTAGGTGCGGTCGGTGGTGGAGCCGGTGGTGTCCTCGGTGGTGGTGAGGGTGTAGCCGCCGGGGAGTTTCTCGGTGGCGACGGAGCCGTCGGCGTCGTAGGTGGCGCGGAAGGTGCCCGCGATGGAGTCGGTGGTGCTGGTGGCCAGGCCGCGGGGTTCGACGGCCGTGTCGTAGGTGTACGTCACGGTCGAGGGGGCGGTGTCGGTGACCTTCACGGGGCGGTTGAGGAGGTCGTATTCGGTGGTCGTGGTGCCGCCGTCGGCGTCGGTGTAGGTGGTCTGGCGGCCGAGTTTGTCGTAGGTCTTGGTGATGGTGCCGCCGGTCGGGGAGATCGTTTTGACGGACTGGCCGGTGGCGGGGTCGTACTCGGTGGTGGTCTCCGGGACGGCCTGGCCGGTGCCGCCGGTGAGGGCGGACTTGGTCTGGCGGCCGGCGTTGTCGTAGGTCGTGGTGGTGGTGCGGGTGGTGCTGTTGGCGGTCTCGGTGACCTTGGCGGGGTTGCCCCACCAGTCGTATTCGGTGGTGGTCGTGGCGAGGCCGGTGGGGTTGGTGCCGCCGCCGGTGATCGCGCCGCCTGCGGAGATCTGGCAGACGAGGTCGGCCCATTCGGGGCGGCCGGCGCACGTGCCGGTGCCCGTCGCGGACCAGTAGGTGGTCACGCGGGTGCCGGCGTCGGTGCCGGTGGCGCCGGGCAGGAGTTGCTTGACGGTGCGGCCCTGGGCGTCGTACTCGGTGGTGTCGGTGATCGCCAGGCCCGACGGGTCCTTCACGGTTTTCGTCGTGAGGCCCTTGGGCCAGTCGTAGACGGTCTCGGTGACTCTGGACTCGCCCTGGACGGTGGGGTGTTCACGGACCTGGGCGCCGGTGGTGGCCTTGGTGACCTGGTCTTTGACCTTGGCCGTGCCGTCGGTGGGGCGGCCGGTGTCGTACTCGTTGACCGTCCAGGTACGGGCCGTCACCGAGGTGCCGGAGGGGACCAGAGTGGTCGTGCCCGACTTCAGGTCGGCGGTGAGGTCGATGCGGCGCAGGGGGCCGAACTCCTCCAGCTCCCTTGTACCGGTGTCGTTGTAGACGGACTTGGTGGTCAGCAGGTCGGCTCGTTCGGCGGAGGTGAGCTGGGCGATGCCCAGGTCGGCCTGGGTCGCCTTGTCGGCGGTCGTGGTGCCGAGGGCCACCGCCCGGTTGGCGGCGGTCAGTTCACGGACCGTGTTGCCGAAGCGGTCGTATTCGGTGGTGGTGATGTGGCCGCCGGGGGTGGCGGTGTTGACCTCGCGGCCGGAGACGCCGAGGTAGTGGACGTCCGCGCGGGCGTAGGCAGTTGCGGCGAGCGCGCTGCCGGAGTTCGACGCGGGGACGCTGTCCGGCGGGAAGACGGCCGTCGCGTCGGTCGGGGCGTCGAGCTGGCCCCACGTGCGGACGTCGGTCGCGGTCATCTTGTGCGGGCCGTTCAGCGCGACGTCGTAGACGACCGTCGTCGTGGCAGTGCCCTCCTCGGTGGCCGTCGTGCCCTGCTTCAGACCTGAGCGGGATGCCTTGAGGAGCATGCCGTCGCCTGCGGTCGCGGCGTTGCCCGCCTTGCCGTAGGTGAGGGTCCAGGGGAGTTCACCGGGGGAGGTGTAGCGGGTGATGCGGCCCGCGGAGTCGTAGGCGTACTCCGTCATCAGGGAGGGGCTGATCTGGGGGTTCCATGCCTGGCGCAGGCGGGCGCTGCCGTCGTAGAGGTACATCTGGACGGACTTGGAGGTGGCCGCCGAGGCGCCGGGTTCGGTGGACCAGAGGCGGATCTCCTTGACCTGGTTGGCGATGTCGCCGTACGCCGTGGAGGTGGCGGTGGTGGAGGTCGCGTAGACGAACTCCAGGGCTCGGCAGCCCTTCGTGGAGGGGGTTGCCGTGCAGGCGGCGGTGGTCGCGGCCGAGGTGGGGGCGATCACGCGCTTGGGGCGGGCGAGCTTCTTGTCGCCGACCGTGACCGTTTCGGAGACGACCGTGGTGGTGGAGTTGGCCAGGCCGTCCAACAGGGTGGAGGAGACCTGCCAGGTGGTGGCCGCCGCGTCGGGCTTCGTGAACTGGGTGACCGTGCCCTCGGTGTCGGTCAGGGTGAAGCTGGTGGCGACCGTGCCGGTGAGGGTGAGGTCCTCCGAGCCCGGTTCCGGTATCCAGGACGTCTTCGCGGCGTTGGCGGTGAAGTGGGTCTCCTCGCCCTCCGCGTCCACGACGGCCACCGCTGTGTCGGAGATGCGGCGGACGTGGCTGAAGTCCGAGTCGGTCAGGTCGGCCGCCGTTCCCGCCACCCATTCCTTGCCGAAGATGGGGGCCTGGCCCTCCTGAGTGGTGGCCTTCTCCGGGACGCGCGAGGACGCGGTGCGGGAGACGGAGAGGTCGAACGCGGAGACGTCGGTGGCGCTGGTGGTGAAGTCGCCGGTCAGGAGGTTGACGTTGCCGGGGCCGATCTCGCTGGTCGCGGCGCCGTCCGCGTTGCGGTCGACGACGACGGCCAGGGGTTCGGTGCTGCCCGAGACGGTGCCGGTGCCGGTGAAGTCGGCCTTGATCTGGACCGTGCCGTCGGGGTCGACGGTGTCCGTCGCCGTCCAGACCAGGGGGGCGTTCTTGCCGCCGGTCAGCGGAACGGGCCAGGCCGTGAGAGCCGTGCCGCCCGAGGTGACGTGGGCGGGCGGGATCTGCACCCACGGGTCGGCCTCGGAGCGGCGCCAGGAGAAGGAGACGTTCGTGTACTTCGACGCGTCCGCCTCCGCCACCAACGGGAGCCTGCGCGCGGTGCGTTCACCCTCCGAGGGCTGGACGAAACCACCCGGCCCGGCGTGGAACACGTACTCGATCGCATCCGACTTGTTGTCGGCCTTGTCCACCGCACGGACCTGCAACGTGTGCGTGCCGTTCTTCGGCGGCGTAATCGAGATCGCCTTCGCCGCCGAGGCGCCACTCGTGGCGACCTTCGTCCAGGTCACACCGTCCAGCGACCACTCCACCCAGTTGTGATCCGTCCCCGAAGGCGGGGTGACGGTGAACGCGCCCGCCTGCCCGGAACCCTTCACCCACTGTCCGGTCGGATAATCCGTCGAGACGACCTTCGTCGGCGCGGACGGCGGTGTGGTGTCGACGGTGAACGTCTTCCACGCCGACCAGCCCGTGTTGTAGTGCGTCCCGTCATACGGCGACGTGCGGAACTTGTACGTCTTCCCGTTCGTCAGAACCCCTGAGGGGACGGTGACGGAGGCGACCTGGCCGGAGGGCACGTACTTCGACACGATGACGTTGCCGACCTGGGTGTCGGTCGCGGAGTCGAAGATCTGGAAGGTCCCGTTGACCTTGTCACCGTCCGCGTCGACGAACGTGTCCCGCAGCGTGGGGGTCGTCGTGTTGACGACGTAGGCGCCGGAGTAGGAGAAGTACGGCGGCCCCGCCTCCTGCTTCGTCCCCGTGCGCGGCCGGTAGTTGTAGGTCACCGTCAGCTTCGGCGGGTTCGACGCCGCGTTCGCGGAGTTCACCCGCTTCCAGCCGCCCACCGTCGACTCGTTCGCCGCCTGGATACCCAGATGACCACGCGTCGCACTCGCCGACGCCCACTCCTGGACCAGCGTCGTGACATCGGCATTGATCCAGCCGTCCGGCTGCGCCGTGCAGGACGCGTTCCCGCGCGTCTCCGTCGACGACGCCTTCTTCGCCGTCATCGTCGGCCGGTTCGACCACCGGCTCGACGTCGACGCCGCCGGAGACGACCACACGTCCCACTGGTGCAGGCCACAGCCGGTCACGTTCCCGGAATGGAAGTTCCACAACGACAGCTTCGCGTCCAGCACCAGCGCGTTCTGCACCGGGGACGTGTTCCACGACATGTACGTCCGCGCGGTCCGCGGCGTACCGTCCGCGTTCGTCGTCCCCGGATTCCCGAAGTCCAGCTCCGTGTCCGCCGACCAGTCGACCGTCTCACCCTGCTGGACGTAGGTGTCGAAGACGTTCGACAGCGACGACGTCGACGGGTCCACCGTGACCGGATACTGCGTGTCGGGGGCGGTGAGGAACGCCGGGTCCGGGGTGACGACCAGATCGACCGACGACCCCTTCTGCACGACCTTCAGCCCGACCCGCGCCCGGTTCGTGTGCTCACCCGACACGGCATCGACCGACGCGTCCCACATCACGGGGGCCGGCATCACCGCACGCTTGTTGTTCTCGGCGTCGGTGAACTCGACACTCCCGTCCGCGAGCTGCTTCGCGGTGAGGCCCTTCGCCTTGAGGGGGAGCGTGTAGGAGAAGTCACCGTCCGTGGGGCGTTCTTTGATCTCGACGAACTGCTCGAACCCGGTACGCGTCGCCTCCACGACCACGTCCGCACCGGGGACGGCGTTCACGTACTCCGCGCGCGTGCCCTCCAGTTTCGGCGCGGGCAGGCCGCCCTTCCACTGGAGCGTGATCTGCTCGTCGCCCTCTCCGAGAGTGACCAGATCCGTCGCGGCCGACTCCTGCGCCGCCTCCAGCGATGCCGCCGGAACACCGGACTCCCCGGCCAGTTTCAGACCCTCCGGATGGGCGACCGGCTCGACCCCGGCACCGGACTCCCGCAACGTGACGTCGACATCCGTCCACGCCCCGTCCCGCTCGAACCGCACCGGACCCGTCGCGAGTTCCGTGGTGAGACTGCCGTCCTTGTTCGCCCAGGTCGTCGAGGTCTCCGTGCGCTCACTGAGCGCCTCCACCCGACGACCAGCCAGACGCGCAGCCACCCGCGCCGACGGGATATCAGCGGCCGAAGTGACGGATTCCTTCGTGTCGTCCGAGCTGTCGATCCTCCGCTCCGACAGCTCCAGCGCCACGGCGGTCCCCGAGTCTCCCGCCATCAGCGCGGCGTCCGCCGCCAGCAGCATGGCTGCTGTGATCGCGATCGAGGACAGGGTCCGTCTGTGCCGGTGCAGGGCGAGTGTGGTGCCCTCGGGGGAGGGCGATTCCTGTCTCATCTCCATTTGTTCCTTTGAGAGTTGCCGAAATGGGCGCCTCATTGGAGCAGCCGGGGTATTGGCCGAAAAAGTGAGATCTTCACCGGTGTGCTGTGCGGGATGTCTCAGGTGTGGTCCATGGGGAGGAGATGGGCCGTGGCGAAACGGTGCATCAGGGTGCGCTGTTCCTCGTGTTCCTCTATCTGGCGGAGGGTGTGGATGACGGGGGCGGGGGCCTTGAATTCGAGGAGGGCCGTGTGGGTGCCGGAGTCGATGAGGAGGAGGGACTTCACCTCTCCCTGCGGGGTTGTTCGCAGGGCGAGGAGGTGGCGGGTGTGCGGGGCGGCGGCGCGGAGCTGGTCGGAGTCGCACCACTGGGAGAGCTTCGCCGCGTCGAACTCGTAGAGGGTGCCGGGGCGGGTGGGGGCGGGGGAGCGGGTGCCTTGCCATCTGGTGGCCAGCGCGGACGCCGTCGCCCTTATCCGGGCGTTGCATGCGAGGGCGAGCACGGCCGTGAGCGGGACGCCGACGAGCAGCGTCTTCGCGAGGCGTGACCGGGTGCTGTGGTGGGGCATCGTCTTCCCTGTGTGTGGTGCGGGCGGCACGGCGTCAGATCCACCCCTGCCGTTCCGCGATGAGGATCGCGTCGACCAGGCCGCGCGCGTTGAGTTTGCCGACCGCCGCGGAGAGCCGGTTGCGGATGGTGCCGACGCCGAGATAGAGGTCCCCCGCGATCTCCTGCGCGGTCGCTCCGCCCGCCGCGAGCCTGAGGGCCTCCGCCTCGCGCAGGGTCAGCGGCGTGCACTCCCAGGGGGTGTCGGCGAGCCGCCGTGGCTCGACCGCGCGCACCCCGGTCGCGACCTTGCGGACGGCGCGGGCGAGTTGCTGCCCCGACACGCTCTTCAGGACGTATCCGGAGGCCCCCGCGTCGAGGGCCTGCCGCAGCCGGCCGGGACGGTCCAGTGCCGTCAGCGCGATCGTCCGGCAGGCCGGCGCCCGTGACGCGAACTCCTTGGCCAGCGCGAGCCCGTCCAGTCCGGGGCCGTCGATGTCGAGCAGCGCGACGTCCGGTACGGCCGACTCGATGACGCCGAGCGCCTCGGCCTCGCCGCCCGCCTGGGCCATGACCTCGATGCCGAGTTCGCCGTCGAGGAGCGCGACCAGGCCGGCCCGTACCACCTCCATGTCCTCGACCACCAGGACACCGATCACGAACCCGGTCCCCCCACCGTTCCCCCGTCCGAACCCACCGAACGCACCTCCCTGCGACGCGCCCTGACCTGGGGCAACGCAGAAGCAGCGGGCCCCCGTTGCCCTACGGGGTCATCGTCCCCCGGGCCCCACGTGATCGCCTATGGGGTCCAACACCCATTCAGGCCATGGCGGGTTTCGGGTGGACGGGCGTGGACAGGCGAAGGGGTTGGGTGAGGGGAGACGGCGCGGCCGGGACAGGGGCGGGGGCGCGAGCCGGCGTCCACCACGGCAATCGCGTCCGCTGTGCCGACCACCTCCCCTACGCCGACTGCCCCCTACGCCATCTGCCGTCGCACCAGCTCGTGCAGCCGCCCCCCGACATCCGCCAGCAGCTCCGCCGGTGCCCCCTGCTGGGCGATCTTGCCGTTCTCCATGACCACGACCCGGTCCGCGTCCATGACGGTCGAGAGGCGGTGGGCGATGACGACGCGGGTCGCGTTGAGTTTGCGGGTGGACTCGATGACGATGCGCTGCGTCTCGTTGTCGAGGGCGCTGGTGGCCTCGTCGAAGAAGAGGATGCGGGGCCGGCGGATCAGGGCCTGGGCGATCATGAGGCGTTGACGCTGGCCCCCGGAGATCGCGCCGGCGCCGGAGACGATGGTGTGCAGCCCCATCGGCATCCGCTTGATGTCCTCCGCGAGCCCGGCGAGTTCGGCGGCGGCCATCGCCTCCTCCGGCGTGTAGGACTCGGTGCCGCAGATGACGTCGAGGAGGGACCCGTTGAACGGCTGGGCGTGCTGGAGGACCACCCCGCACTGCCGCCGGACGGCCGACTGGTCCAGCGCCGAGAGGTCCTGCCCGTCGTAGAGGACACTCCCCGACACGGGCCGGTCGAAGCCGATCAGCAGCCGCAGCAGAGTGGACTTCCCGCAGCCGCTCGGCCCCACGACCGCGACGAACTCACCGGGCCGCACCTCGAAGGACACGTCGTCGAGGACGAGCGGCCCGTCGTCGGCGTACCGGAACGACAGCCGGCGCGCCTCGATCGCCCCGCTGAGCGGACCGGGCCGCGTCGCCGCCCCCCGCACCTCGGGCGTCGCCTCCAGCACCGGCCGGATCTCCTCGAACAGCGGCAGCGCGGCCACCGCCGACACGAACGCCCCGGTCAGCGACGTCACCGAGGTCAGCAGCATCGTCACCGACGTGTTGAACGTGAGGAACGCGGACGCCGACATGGTGCCGCGCGCCGGACCGGCCAGCAGCATGAACATCAGCAGCGAGCACAGCGGCAGATACACCGAACTCAGCACGGCGTTGAGGTTCTTGATCCGCCCGAGCCGGTGCTGGAGCTCCCGGCTGCGCGCGAACTCGGACGCCCAGGCGGCGTACGCGTAGTTCTCGGCGGCGGCCACCCGCAGCTTCGGCAGCCCCCGCAGCGTCTGGAACGCCTGGTTGTTCAGCTTGTTGGAGAGGACGACGAGCCGCCGCTGCCACCGCACCTGCCACAGCCCGAGCCCGAGGAACACCGCGCCGATGACGACGAGCATCCCGATCGCGGCCATCGCCATCGGCACGCTGTACCAAAGGAGCAGCCCCAGGTTCATCGCGCCGACCGTCAGGGACTGCGCGACCGAGGGGCCGATGCCCGCCATCAGCCGCCGGATCGCGCTGATCCCCATCGCCGCGCTGGCCAGCTCACCGGTGGAGCGGGCCGCGAAGAACGTCGTCGGCAGCCGCAGCAGCCGGTCCCACACGGCGGGTTGGAGCGTCGACTCGATCCGCCCCTCCAGCCGCAGGATCGTCAGGTTCTGGAGCAGGATGAACGCGGCGGCGACGACACTGCTGAGCATGACCGCCAGACACACCTGAACGATCAGCCCCTCCTGTGCGCGCGGCACGAACTCCCCGAGCACCTTCCCGGTCGCGATCGGCACCAGCGCCCCGATCGCCACGGTCACCAGCCCGCTCAGCACCAGCGTCCCGAGGTCGCCCCGCGTGCCGCGCATGCTGAACCGCAGGAGACCGAGCGGGCCCATCGGCCGGTCCGGGAGCGGCCGGTAGAACATCACCGCGCGCGGCTCGAACTCGCTCGCGTTCGCCTTCTCGACCGGCGTCTCCCGCCCGGTCCCGGGATGGACGGCGACGTACCCGCCCCGCCGCCACAGCAGCGCGACCGGCGCCCCCGACAGGGCCCGGTGGCCGACGAGCGGGCCGACGTCGTCCCGCCACCAGCGCCCGTCGAGCCGTACGGCCCGCACCCGGACGCGGGAGGCGAGCGCGACCTGTTCGACCGGGTCGAGCCGGCCGCCCACGGCACCCATCCGGGCGGGCTCGGTCAGCGTGATCCCGGCGGCCTGGGCGACGAGCTTGCACGCGGCGAACGTGGCGTCCGCGTCGGCGGACGTAGTCCGGCGGGCCGAGGGTTTCCCGATGGCGGCCAGCAGGGTCCGGTCGGCCTGGACGCGGACCGCCTCACCGGCCTTGATCCCGGCGGCGGCCCGGGTCTCGTGGGTGCGTTCGAGCTGCTCGATCCAGCGGTCGAGGCTGGTGAGCAGGCGGTACTGCTGGTCGACCATGCTCTGCCAGACGGCCGGGTCCATCAGCAGGTCGGCGGCGGCCTCCTGGCCGTACAGGGCGCCGTACTGGATGGTGCCGGGCGGGACCCGCATCCAGAAGACGTCCTCGTCCAGGACCTCCGCCGCGCCCATGGGGGCCTGGAAGAGGATGGAGAGGCTGCGGCCGACGCCCAGGGAGAGGGCGTACTCCAAAGGACTCGTGGACAGGACAGGGTTGCCGTATTCGTCATATGACCACATCTCCGGCGGCGACTGAACCGGCTGGTACAGCTCCCGCAGCCCGATCCGGTGCACCACGCAGTCCCGCACCGGCCGCGCCACCAGCGTGTGCTGCGCCCCCGCCACCGGACCCAGCAGCAGCGATCCGGTCTCCAGACGGCCGAGGTGGTGCCAGTGGCCCTCCTGGCCGGCGTCCACCGCGAACAGGTCGAGCGCCCCCGACGCGACGAGCCACAGCACCTGCGGCCCCTCCAGGTCCAGCCGCGCCGACCCCGCGCAGTCCAGCCGGGTGCCCAGCTGCCCGAGCGCCCCCAGGACCAGATCGCCCTCCTCCACCGCCGTCACCGCTCCCTCACCAGCGCCGCGTACGCGCCACCGCGCGCCACCAGCTCCTCGTGCCGTCCGCGCTCCACGATCGTGCCGTGCTGGAGGACGACGATCTCGTCGCTGTCGCGGACCGTGCTGAGCCGGTGCGCGATCACCACACAGGCGCAGCCGCGCCGCCGCAGGTTGTCCATCACGGTCAGCTCGGTCTCCGCGTCGAGCGCGCTGGTCACCTCGTCGAGGATCAGGACGCTCGGCCGGCGCACCAACGCCCGCGCGATCTCCAGGCGTTGGCGCTGGCCGCCGGAGAAGTTCCGGCCGTCCTGCTCGACCTTGCTCTGGATGCCGCCCGGCCGCCGCATCACCACGTCGTACAGGGCCGCGTCCCGCAGCGCCTCCGTCACGGCGTCGTCCGTGATCGACGGGTCCCACAGCGCCACGTTGTCGCGGATCGACCCCTCGAAGAGGAACACCTCCTGGTCGACGAAGGACACCGACGCGGCGAGCGCGCCGCGCGGGATGTCGTCCAGGCGCTGTCCGTCGATGCGGATCACGCCCTCCCAGGGGGCGTAGAGGCCCGACAGGAGGCGGGAGACCGTGGACTTGCCGCTGCCGGAGCCGCCGACCAGGGCGACCTGCTGACCGGGGCCGACGGTGAGGTCGAAACCGGACAGCAGGGGTTTGTCGAGGGGGCTGTAGCCGAAGGTGATGTCCTGGAGCTCGACATGGCCGCGCAGCCGGCGGGTCGAGTCGGCGCCGCCGGGACGGTCGTACAGCGGGTCGGTGCGGAAGTTCTCCACGTCCTTCAGCCGGGCGACGTCGGCCGCGAAGTCCTGGATGCGGCCCGCGACGCCGTTCAGGCGGGTCAGCGGGGCCGTGAAGCGGGCGACCAGGGCCTGGAAGGCGACCAGCAGGCCCACCGAGATGTGTCCCTCGATCGCGCGCATGCCGCCGATCCACAGGATGAGCGCGCTGTTGAGGGTCGCGAGCGTCGGCGCGACCACGCCCAGCCAGGCGCTCGGCACCCCGAGCCGCTGCTGCTCCTCCAGCGTCGTCGCGTGCTGGCCGGCCCACTTGCGGAAGTAGCCGTCCTCACCGCCGGTCGCCTTCATCGTCTCGATCAACTGGAGCCCGGTGTATGCGGTGTTGGTCAACCGGGCGTTGTCCGCGCGGAGTTTGGCCGTCCGGGTCGCCCGCAGCCGGATCACGACCCGCATGGCGACGATGTTGAGGAGCGCCACGCCCACGCCCACGAAGGTGAGTTGGGGGTCGTACGTGTAGAGGAGGACGGCGTACAGGACGACGACCACCGCGTCCACGCCCGCCGAGGCCAGGTCGCGGGCCAGGGTCTCGGCGACCGCGTCGTTCGACTGGAGCCGCTGCACCAGGTCGGCGGGGCTGCGCTGGGAGAAGAACGTCACCGGCAGCCGCAGGAGGTGGCGCAGGAAGCGGGCGCTGGAGAGGGTCGAGGAGATGATCCTGCCGTGGTGGAGGTTGGCCTGCTGGAGCCAGGTCAGCGCGACCGTCAGCAGCACGCAGGCCGCCATCGACGTGAACAGGACGCCCAGCAGGGAGGTCTGGCCGCCGATGAGGAACATGTCGATGTACTGGCGGCTCAGCGCCGGGACCGCCGCGCCGACCAGGACCAGGAGGAGGCTCGCGAGGACGGCCGCCGGGAGCGTCCCCGCCGTACCGCGCAGCCGGGCCGGCATCGCGCCGAGCACGCCCGCCCTGCGCCCGCCCTTCGCGAAGTCCTCGCCCGGCTCCAGGACCAGGACGACACCGGTGAAGCTGCCGTCGAAGTCCTCCATCGGCACGAACCGCCGCCCCTTGGCGGGGTCGTTGACGAAGACGCCGCGTCGGCCGAAGCGCCGGCCCATGCCGTCGTAGACGACGTAGTGGTTGAACTCCCAGAACAGGATCGCCGGGGTCTGCACCCCTTCGAGGGCCGCCAGGTCCATCTGCATGCCCTTGGCGGTGAACCCGTAACTGCGGGCCGCCTTCAGGAGGTTGCTCGCCCGTGAGCCGTCCCGCGAGACACCGCACGCGATGCGCAGCTCCTCCAGCGGGACGTGCCGGCCGTGGTGCGCGAGGACCATCGACAAGGAGGCGGCTCCGCACTCGACGGCCTCCATCTGGAGCACGGTCGGCGTACGGACCGTCTTCACGGCGCTCACGGCAGCAGCCAGTCGACGGGCCGCTGATCGGCCAGCTTGATCGAACCACTGGCCAGCGTCATCGAGTCGAGCCCGTACGGCGGCCCCTCGGCGGACGACCAGCGGTAACCGCTCTTCGTCGTCGACGACGTGTCGAGCCGCACCAGCACCGCCACCGGCCGCCCCTCGCTCGTGAACTGCTCGCCGAGCTGCGTGTCGCCGAGGAACGCGGCGATCTGCTGCGCCGACTGGGCCGCGCGGTCCACGGACTTCACATGGCCGCGCAGCACGCCGTACCGCTGGGTGGGGACCGTCTGGACGGTGAGGTCGACGGCGGCGTTCGCGGGGATCGTGGCCGCGTTCTCGGCGGGGACGTAGACGGTCGCGTAGAGCGGTTCGTCCGCGTCGGTGACCTTCTCGACGGCCGCGACGTTCGCGCCGGTCGCGATGATCTGGCCGATCGTCGCGGCGAGCGCGGTGACCCGGCCGGCGGCGACCGTACGGACCACGGCCTCGCCCTGGGCGGTGCGCACCTTCAGCAACGGGGCGTCCGCGGGGAGCCGTTGACCCTCCCGCGCGAGGACGGCGGTGACCTGTCCGGCCGCCGGGCTCTGGAGGATGTAGCTGCCCTCGCCGTGGGTGAGGACGGCCGGCGCGCTGACCGTGGAGGCGACGGAACCGGTGACCGCCCACACGGACCCGGCGGCGATCGCGACGACCGTCACCGCCAGCACCAGCCAGCCCTGCGGACGCGCGAAACGCACCGGAAGGTCGAGATCCTCCGGCGACTGGAGCTTGCTCAGGGCCTGCCTGCGGAACTGCATACGACCTTCAGTGGCTGTCGGAGGACGTGGCTGTCGGAGGACGGCGAAAAGCCCCGGAGCCGGGTCACGGCTCCGGAGCTCAGCTGCGCTGGGGCGACGATCAGAGACCGGCGACCAGGTTCGTGACCGGGGCCACGCTCAGACCGGTGACACCCTCGACCGTGCCGAGCGCGGTGTTGAGGACGCCGGAGACCGGGACGACGCCGTCGACCAGGTCGGTGACGGTGCCCAGGGCGTTGAGGGTCAGGCCGCCGGAGACGTTGTCGAGGTCGGCGTCGGAGATCTGGGCGGTCTGGATGGAGTCCATGGTGGAACTTCCCTTCCTGATGGAGGTGCTTGAGGGGGTGACCCCCGTGGGCCGGGGGAGCAGGTCCCCTCGGGGGGACGACTGGATCAAAGCAGTCCGGCACTCCGGCTTCCAATCAATCACCTGTCACCCGAGGGCAGTTGACGGCCGATGCGTGGGGAACCGTGCAGGGGCTTCCACAGCGCGCCGCCGAGTTCTTCACACGAAGCCACTTGATCGCTCGGATGAGCGAGGTGCGCTGTCGAGGCGAATCCGGCACTCCTCCGCCAAACGTTGCGGCGCCCTTGCCGAGTTGTGCAGGAGGCGCGACCGAGGTGACCCGGATGGGCAATCGATGTGCAGATTCCTGGGAGCGGGGATTCGGGCATCGATTGTCGACGGAAAGCCACCGGACGATCACTCACGGGTCGCGTGAACGGGATTCCCGCCAGGGTGGGCGATTTTGAGCCAACCGCCGTGCGTGGCGCGGACGTACAGGAGGGCGTCCTTCCTCTTCCGGTGGGCGAGTTGCCCGGACAGGTCCTGTCGGTTTCCGTGCCGGTCAGCGGCATATGGGGGGTTGGCCGATTACCCGCTGCTCCCCGGCCGCCCGTAAAGAAACCGGAAACAGGTTTGAACACCCCCTCGGGGACCCGCGTACTCATGGCCAACCAGGCGCCGCTGTACGGAGCTGCCGACGAGGCAGCACAGACCCCGTCCCCTCAGGAGGTCGAAGAACTTGAGTCACAAGCGAATCCCTAAGCGCAAGGCAGCGATAGCCGTGGGTGGTGTGGCCGCGCTCGGAGCGGCGGCGCTCCTGCTGCCCAACGCGAACGCTTCGCAGGACGGTGACACGAACGCCTCCTCCATCACCCCGAAGACGCTGAAGTCCTCCGGTGACGTCTCGGACCTCGCCGCTCAGCTGTCGAACCTGCTCGGCGACGCGTTCGCCGGCTCGTACTACGACTCCGACGCCCGCCAGCTGGTCGTCAACGTCGTGAACGTCTCCGGCGACAAGAACAACGTCGTCATCCAGGCGCAGAAGGCCGGCGCGAAGGTCCGCGAGGTCGCCAACAGCGCGGCCAAGCTGGAGTCCGCCGCGCAGACCCTCAAGGCGCAGGCCACCATCACCGGCACGTCGTGGGCCGTCGACCCCAGAACGAACAAGGTTCTCGTCACCGCCGACTCCACGGTCACCGGCGCCAAGTGGGACAAGCTCGAATCGACCGTGAACGCGCTCGGCTCGAACGTCGCGACCGTGAAGAAGTCGGCCGGCACCTTCAAGACCTTCCTCTCCGGCGGTGACGCCATCTTCGGTGGCGGCGCCCGCTGTTCGGCCGGCTTCAACGTCACCGCGAGCGACGGCTCGCCCGCCTTCCTCACGGCCGGGCACTGCGGTGTCGCCGAGGAGCAGTGGTCCGACTCCGCGAACGGCCAGCCGATCGCCACCGTCGACCAGGCCGTCTTCCCCGGCGCGGGCGACTTCGCGCTCGTCAAGTACGACGACGCCACCACGCAGGCGCCGAGCGACGTCAACATCGGCGGCGGCCAGAACGTCCAGATCCTCCAGGCCGCCGACGCGACCGTGGGCACCCAGGTGTTCCGGATGGGCTCGACGACCGGCCTCAACGACGGACAGGTCGTCGGCCTCGACGCCACCGTCAACTACCCCGAGGGCACCGTCACCGGCCTCATCCAGACCAGTGTCTGCGCCGAGCCCGGCGACAGCGGCGGCTCCCTCTTCACGCAGGACGGCAGCGCGATCGGCCTCACCTCCGGCGGCAGCGGCGACTGCACCGTCGGCGGCGAGACCTTCTTCCAGCCCGTGACGACCGCCCTCCAGGCGACCGGCGCCACCCTCGGCAACGGCCAGGCGGGCGCGGGCAACGGCGCGGGCCAGGGCGCGGGCAACGGCGCGGACGACCAGGCCGGGAACGGCGCCGGTCAGGAGGCCGGCAACGGCCAGGACGCGGGCAACGGTCAGGACGCGGGCAACGGCGTCGGTGACAACGGCGCCGCGGACAACCAGAACGGCGTGGGCGACCAGGCCGGCAACGGCAACGGCCAGGAAGCCGGGAACGGCGCCGCCGACAACAGCGGCCTCGAAGGCGGCGACGGCGTGAGCGACAACCAGAACAACAACCAGAACAACCAGAACCAGGGCAGCGGCCAGAAGCAGAACCAGAACAGCGGCCAGAACAACAACTGACCCACCGGCCGCTCCACCACCGCTCGACCGCATGACCCGAAGTCCGGCCCTCTCCCCCCTGGAGGGCCGGACTTCCCCCGTCCCCGCCCCCTCCCGTCCCCGCCCCTACACCTCGTCCACCCGCAGCAACAGCAACGCCACGTCGTCCAACCGGTCCTCCGCCGCCGCATACCTCCCCACCAGCGTGTCCGCCACCTCCTCCAGCCCCCGCCCGCCATGCTCCGCGAGCCGCCCCGCGACCGCCGCCACCCCCTCCTCGATGTCCACCCCGGGCGTCTCCACCAGCCCGTCCGTGTACAGCGCCAGCACCGAACCCGGCGCGAGCACCACCTCCGTCGTCGGATACGACGCCCCCGCGTCGATCCCCAGCAGCGGCCCCCCGGCGAGATCCAGCACCCGCACCCGCCCGTCCGGCCGGCGCAGCAACGGCGGCGGATGCCCCGCCCGCGCCATCACGGCCCGCCCCCGCGCCGGATCGAGCCGCAGATACAGACAGCTCGCGAACAGCTCCGACCCCAGCTCCAGCAGCAGCCGGTTCGTCCCCCGCATCACCTCGCCCGGTTCCTGCCCGACCGCCGTGTACGCCCGCACCGCCGTCCTGAGCTGCCCCATCAGCCCCGCCGCCGTCACGTTGTGCCCCTGCACATCGCCGATCACCGCCGCCGCGCGCGGCTTCGACGGCACCAGGTCGTAGAAGTCGCCGCCGATCTCCATGCCCCGCGTCGCCGGCAGATAGCGGGCGGTCGCCCGCAGACCGGGCAGCTCCGGCAGCGAGTGCGGCAGGAGGGCGGCCTGGAGGCCGTGCGCGAGCCGGTTCTTCGCGTCGTACAGCAGCGCCCGGTCCAGGGCCTGCGCGATCAGGCCCGCGAGGCTCGTGAGGACGGCGCGCTCGTGGGTGGAGAACTCGTGCGGCTCCGCGTACGCGAGGACACAGGCGCCGACCGGGCGGCCCGAGGCGATCAGCGGGAGATACGCCCAGGCCGCGAAGCCGTCCGGGGTGGAGTCGCGCTCCGGATAGAGGTGTTCGAGCCGGCGCCGGGAATCGAAGAACGCGGGCAGCCCGGTCGCCAGGGCGTGCGTGCCCGGCGTCCGGTCGGTCAGCGGGACGCCGTCCCAGCGGTCCACCGTCACCGGGTCCGGATACCCGTACTGCCCCAGCACGTGCAGCCGCCCCGCCTGCGACCCCAGCAGCGCCAGCGCCTGGCTCCCCACGGCCGGCGCGATCTCCCGCGCGACCAGCCGGACGACGTCCTCGACGCTCACCGTCTCGGTCAGCGCCCCCGACAGGCTCAGCGCCTGCGACAGCGTGACCAGCTGCGGCCGGTCCGAGGTGTCCCGGTCCGGCGGCGACTCGGCCACCGCCCGCGCCCGCCCGATCCGCACGCTCAGCCCGTCCGTCCCCGGGTACAGCCGGAACGACAGCCACTCCGAGGGCGGCTTGAGCGCCACGAACGACGTCGGGATCTGGCCGATCAGCGCGGCCCGGTACCGCTCCTCGTACCCGGGGTCGTCCAGCCACGGCACCGACGCCCACAGCCGGGTCCCCGTCAGCCGGGCCACCGGCACCCCGAGCAGCCGCGCGGCGGCGGTGTTCGCGAAGTCGACCCGGCCGTGCAGATCCAGCGAGCACAGCCCGTACGGCAGCCGCGCCACCAGCCGCGCCGCCTCCGGGGCGGTGCCCGTCCGCACCCCGAGGACGTCCCGCTCGGTGCCCGTCGCGTTCACCGTGTCCGCCCGCTCCAGCCGCGTCGCGAGCCGCCGGCAGCCCCCGGTGAGCTGCCGCCGCTCCTCCTCGGACAGCTCGGCGGGGTGCCCGCCCGGCCAGGTCACGAAGACCGCGCCGTACACCGTCGACGGCGTCGCGACCGGCAGCGCGGCCAGGGCGAACGGGTACGGCAGGACGACCGCGATCCGCGGGAAGCGGCGGGCCATCTCCTCCTCGCCCCCGACCCACACCAGCCGCCGGTCCCGCACCGCCTCCGCGACCGGCAGCGGCGCGCTCAGCCCGACCCGCTCCCAGGGCGCCGCGAAGGCGCGCGGCAGCCCGGCCATGACCGCCATCTCCAGGACGGGCTCCTCCTCCGAGAGCAGATACACGGCTCCCGAGTGGGCGCCCACGGCGTCCATCATCGAGGTCAGCCCCTGTGACAGCGGCGGCCCCGCGGCCGGCGTCCCGTACACCGCGACCACCTCCTCGCCCGGCCCTGCGGTCGGGAACAAATCTCCCCCGAACCGGCGCCGCGCGCACGGCGAGCGGACGCCCGTACCCGATCGAAGGGTTCATAGACGGCCGAATCGGAGCACGGCGCGGGGTCCGGGCGCCGCACGTGCGCCCCCGCGCATCGCCGTGGCCGGTTCTTCGCGTTCGGAAAACGACCACGGCGCCAAGAATGGGGCAGGCATCTCATAGGACGAGCCGACGGGCGGGCGAGCCGAAAGGACGTAAGTGATCCGGGTACTTCTGGTGCACGACGAGGGACTGGTGCGGACGGTGCTGGCGAGATGGCTCGCGCGGGAGAACGACCTGCGCGTCCACGACACGCCGTGGCACGGCGCGTACACGCGGATGCGGAGCGTACGGCCCGTCGTCTGCGTGGCGGATCTCGACTGCACGGACAGCTACGGCATCCCCCCGCTGGGCGAGCTGTGCGCCCCGGGCGGCGACCGGGCCGCCCCCCGCCTGCTGGTGCTGGCCCGCGCGAACCGGCCGGGCCTGCTGAAACGGGCCCTCGAAGCGGGGGCGATCGGCTACGTCGACAAGGCGGGACCGCCCGAGCAGTTACTCGACGGAATCCGGACCGTCGCCCAGGGGGAACGTTTCATCAACGACTCCCTCGGGTTCGGATTCCTCAAGGCCGCCCAGATGCCGCTGACCCGGCGCGAACTGAGCGTGCTCACGCTCGCGGCCGAGGGCGTCTCCATGGCGGAGATAGCGGGGCGACTGCACCTGTCCCATGGAACCGTCCGCAACTACATGGCGGCGATCACCCGCAAGACCGGGGCGCGCAACAGGATCGACGCGATACGGATATCGCAGGGGCAGGGGTGGCTGTAGACCCGGGAGCGGCGCCGAGGCCGGACTACGGCGCCGACCAGCGGCCCACCAGGTCCCGGTAGAGAGTCGAACTCTCCAGCAACTGCGCGTGCGTGCCGTACGAGGTGTGCGCGCCGTCCATGACCAGGACGCGGTCGGCGCGGCGGGCCGAGGCGATGCGGTGGGCGACGACGACCAGCGTGCCGCCCGGCCGCGCCGCGAACGCCCGCTCCGCCCGTTCCTCGGCCGCCGGGTCCAGATGCGAGGTCGCCTCGTCCAGGAGCGCCAGGGGGGCGGGGGAGAGGTAGGCGCGGGTGAGCGCGATCAGCTGGCGCTCACCCGCGGAGAGCTTCGCGGGCTCCACGCGCGCGTGCATGCCGCCCAGCCGCGCCACCAGCCCCGCCGCGCCGACCGCCTCGGCGCCGGCCCACAGCTCCGCCTCCGGCACGGGCTCCTCGCGCAGATGCCCGAGGTTCTCGGCGAGCGTCCCCGTGAACACGTACGCCTCCTGCGGGATCAGCACCCGCTCGCTCCGCGCCTCGGGCGCCGCCCGCCCCCCGATCCGCACCTCGCCCCCGACGGGCGTGAGCAGGTCCGCGACCAGGGCGGCGAGGGTCGACTTCCCGATGCCGCTGGGGCCTACGACGGTGAGGTGGGCGCCCGGGGGGAGGGTGAGGGTGAGGCGGTCGAGGACGGGGGTGGAGGCGGGGCCGTAGGCGAAGGTGAGGTCGGTGAGGGTGAGGGCGGGGCGGGCCGGGGCGGGTGCTTCGGGGGAGGGCGTGCGCGCTGCCTCGGCCTCCGGGTCCGTGCCCGTCATCAGGCGGCGCAGGACGACCGTCAGGCGGGAGCCGCTCGTGCCGAGGCCGTGGACGAGGGCGTTGAGGGCGGGGAGGAGGGACTGCGTGACGTAGGCGAAGGCGCCGACGAGGGCGCCGGGGGTGACGTCGTGGGCCAGGAGCCAGGGGGCGGTGGCCAGGAGGAGGACGACGGGGAGCTGGCCGCCGATCGCCAGGGCCAGGACCCGGGTGACGCTCCAGCGGGCCAGCGCGCGGGCCGCCCGGAACTCCGCGTCGATCAGCCGGCCGGTCTCCGCGCCGGTCTCCTCCTCCGCGCCGGCCGCCGTGACGTCCCGGAGGCCCGGACAGACGGTCCCGAGGTGGGCGGCGAGCGCCTCGTCCGCCGTGAGGTACGCCTCCTGACGGCGGGCCAGAGGGCGGAGGGTGAGGGCGAAGAGGGTGACGCCCGCCGCGAGGGGCGGTACGACGACGGCCAGGAGGACCGGGGCGAGCGAGAAGAGGCCGACGAGGGCGCCGGCCGAGGTGAACACGAAGGAGCGGGAGACGAGGACGAGGCCGGCGGACGTGTCCCTGGCGATCTCGACCTGCTGCGTCAGCCCGGACAGGGCGCCCTGCTCGGCGTCCCGCACCCCCCGCGTGACGACCCCCCTGACCAGCCGGTCCCGCAACGGCTCCACCAGATCGGCGACCCCGCCGTACACCCGCCCCGTCCCGAACGCCCCGACCACCACCCCGGCCCCGGCCAGCCCCAGCCACCCCATCCCCACCCCGACCCGCCCCGCGAGAAACCCCTCGTCCAACGCCCGCGCGAGCGCGTACCCCAGCAGAAAGGTCTGGCCCGCTTCGAGGAGGGACCAGAGGGTGAGTCGGAGGAGGACGGCTCGGTGGGAGAGGAGGTAACGGAGGCCGCGGGGGAGGAGGTTGGGGGTGGGCGGGGGAGAGGGGAGGGGGTGCCGGGGAGCGACGGGCGGGAGGCCGGGTTCCGCCGGTGGGTGGGCGGACCGCGAGACACCTGGGCCGTTGCTCGGGCCGGAGGGAGTGGGGGGCGGGGAGCAGGGTTCCGCCTGTGGGTGGGTGGCTGGGGGACCTTCGCCGGCGCTCGTGCCGGGCCCGTGTGCCGGGCGGCCGAGTGCGCCGCCCGTATCGACCTCACGCTCCGCGTCCGTCCCCTCGCCGCTCACCCGCGCCCCTTCCTGTCCCCGCCCGACTCGACGGATGCCGTCCGCTCCTGACCGCCCGCATCGCCGCGCCCCGGCCGGACCCCCTCGACCCCCGGCCCCCGGGCCACCGTTCCCGCCGGCCCGGCCCTGCCGTCCACCACACCCGGTCCGCCACGACCTCGCGCGTTCCTCCCGGTGCGTACCGCTTCGGCGCGGACCCCGTCGCCGGCCTCCGCATGCGTGCGCGCATCGCCCGAGAAGCCACCCCCCGCACCCGCCCCCCGGTCGCCCCGAGTTCTCGCATCGCCCCCCACCCCGTCGGCAGCCCCTCCGCCCGAACCGGCGTGCCTCCTCGCCCCCTCACCACTGGGCGCGCTCCCCTCGGCCACGCCACCCCAGCCCTCCGCACTCCCCCCGGCGGCCTTCGCCCCGCCCCCCGGCGCCCCCACCTCACTGCCCCTCCCTCCCGCGTTCCCATCGGCCTCGCCTTCTCCACCGCCCCCGCCCCCTTCGTCCCCCTCCCCGAACAACCCCCGATACCCCGCCCACCTCCACAGCTCCCCATGCGTCCCCACCGCCCGAATCCGTCCGTTCTCCACCCACGCCACGGCGTCCGCGCGGGCGGCGGTGGTGGTGCGGTGGGTGATGAGGAGGCGGGTGGTGGGGGTGGCCGGGGAGAGGAGGGAGTCGGTGATGTGGTGTTCCGTGACGGTGTCGAGGCTGGAGAGGGCGTCGTCGAGGACGAGGAGGCGGGCGGGGCGGGCGAACGCGCGGGCGAGGCCGAGGCGTTGGGCCTCGCCGCCGGAGTGGGGGGCGTCGGCGCAGCGGGTGTCGTAGCCCTGGGGGAGCCGGGTGACGAAGGGGTGGGCGTGGGCCTTGCGGGCGGCCTCCTCCGCCCGCCCCCGGGACCGGTGCGGGAGGCCCAGTGTGATCGTGTCCTGGATCGTCGCCCCGAGGACCGCGGGCCGGTCGAACGCGCAGGAGACCGCCGCCCGCAGCTCCGCGCGGGTCAACGCCCGCAGCGGGACGCCGTCCAGCAGGACCTCCCCCTCCGCCGGGTCCGTTAGGCGTGCCGCGAGGGCCGCGAGGAGCGACTTGCCCGAACCGCTCCCGCCGACGACCGCGAGGGTCGTCCCGCCCGGTACGACGAGGTCGACGCCGTCCAGGACGATCCGCCCGCCCCGCGCGGCCCGTACCCCGCGCAGTTCCAGCCGTCCGGGCCCGGCGGGCAGCTGGCGGGTGCCGTGCGCGGGGGCCTCCTCGACGTGGACCTCGGCCAGCCGGCGCGCGGCGGCACGGGCCCGCACGAGCCCCGCGAGCTGCCCGGTGAGCACCCCCACCCCGGTTGCGAGGACCGCGTACCGGGACGCGGCGAGGACGTCACCGGGCGACAGCCGCCGCTCCGCGAGCAGCAGCCCGGCGACCGCGACCACCCCGAGCTGGAGCAGCGGCGCGACGGCGACGGCCTGCGCGGCGGCCCGCCCCTGCACCCGCCACATCCGGCGCCCCGCCTCGGACAGTTCGGGCAGCGGACGCAGGACACGCGTCGCGTCGCGCTCCGCCGTCCCGGCCGCCCGGATCGTCCGGGCCCCGGCCACGGCCTCGGCGAGCGCGGCGGCGATCCGCCCCTGGACCTCCTGGTACCGCACGACACACGCCGAGGTGTCCCGCGCGAGCACCCGCAGCACCAGCGCGAGCACGGGCGCCCCGGCGAGGAACACGACCGCCAGCCACGGATCGAGCACCCCCAGCGCTACGATCCCCCCGACTGGCCCGGCACACGCCGCGACGAGCGCGGCCCGCGCCGACGGAGACGTCCCCGCCTGCGCCCCGCTCCCCACGATCCGCGCCACGAGATCCCCCGCCCCGAACGGCGCCCGGGGCCCGAGCGCGAGCACGTGCCGGACGACGCCCCGCCGCAGGAACGCGGCCGTACGCCCGTCCACGGTCCCCGTCAGGACGCTCGCGCACCCGTCCAGGACCACCGTCACGGCCGTCAGCGCGACACACCACCCCACCCACCGTCCCGCGGGCTCCCCGGTCAGCAGCAGATCCAGCGCCCGCCCCAGCAGGGCCGGCAGCGCGAGCCCGGCCCCGGTCGCGGCCACGCTCACCAGGGCCAGTGCCGTACACCGCCCCCCGCTGTGCCGCAGCGCCCCCCTCAGCAGTCCCCGCGTCCGCGCGGTGACCTCCTCGTCGGCTCCCCCTCCCATCCGGACCTCCTTCCCGTACCGCACGACCCTGGGGGCCGGTCCCGAACGGGAGCGGCCCCCAGGGCTTAGCGCTGGTGACGACTGAGCGGTGTCGTCTCCCTGATCAGAGACAGAGCAGGACGCTCGCGGCGCTGATGCAGGACAGGAGGCTGACGGTGCTCACGCCGCCGGTGTACTCCTCGGACTCCATCGTCTGCAGGTCGAGCAGGGCCATGGTGTGCTCCTTTCGGGTTGTTTCCCGTCGATTCCCGTGGGGACGGGGGTGGGTTCACGGCTCCGTCGGATGAGGAGTCGTGCTCTGGGGCCGCCGGGAGGGCGGCGGGAGGAACGGCAGGTGGGCGGCGTCCGGCTCGTCGGCGAGGGCCGAGGCGAGCGCCAGCAGACAGCCGGCCGTTCCGGTGGCGAGGTCCATGGACAGGCGCATCATCTGGTGGCCCGGGAAGGCGAGCCGGCCCCGGTAGGGCATGGCGAGCCAGTCGAGCGCGTCGATCTGCGCGGTGAGGTGGCGCCGGTGGACGCCCGGGGCCGTCGTGCGCGCCAGGTGGAGGATCATTCCGGCGCGGCCCTGGAGGAGTCCGGGCTGGGCGTAGAAGCGGCAGGTGGCGGCGGTGACGATGCCCGCGCGGGCCCGTTCGAACGCGTCGTCGGGGGTATGCCCGAGATAGTCGTCCAGGACGAGTCCGAGACCGGCGCTGCCGTCGCCGAGATAGGGCATCGTCCGCCAGCCCTCGTCGACTTCGAGCGCCCCGCCCTCGCGGATCACGCACCCGTCGAGGTCCCGGCGCAGCGCGGTCGCCGCTGCCTCCAGCAGGGTCTTGTCACCGGTGCGTTCGAACTGCCGCAGCAGGAAGAGGGCGGGTCCGGTCGCGCCCCGCATGAGTCCGGCGCGCGGCCGGGGCGTGTCGGGGCGCGGTTCGGCGAGCCTGCTGACGAGGAGGCCGGCGGCCTCGGCGGCGTGCGCGTGCAGCCTGGACTCGCCGGTCAGGTCGGCGAGTCCGCCGAGCGCGAGACCGAGGCCCGCGAGGCCGCCGTGCAGGTCGGAGGAGAGCTTCTGCCAGCGTTCGCGCAGGATGCCGTCGACCAGGTCGAGGGCGCGCTCGTGGTGTCCGAGGAGCGCGAGGACGTGGGCGACGCCCGCGAGTCCGTCGTACAGGCCGAGCGGGGTGCCCGGGGGCGGTGGGGCCGTGCGGTCCAGGAGCCAGCGCTCGCCCTCCTCGTAGCGGTCGGCGCCCGCGGCCCGCAGGGCGTACAGGACGCCCGCCGCGCCGTGCGCGAGACCGAGGCCGCCGCCCTCCGAGAACTGGGCGATGTCCCCCGGGAAGAGCCGCTCGGCGCGGTCCGGGGTGGCCGAGGCGAGGATGCCCTCGACCATGGAGTCCCGGCTGTGCGGCCAGTCCGCCGGCGCGGGCCGGGCGGTGTCCGCCGGTCCGCGGCGCGCGCCGGTCCCGTCCCCTGTCGGGGCCGGCGCGCCGTACGAGGGGTCGCGGGTGATCTCCGCGACCGCCTCGGCCAGGAACTCGCGCGGCACACCGGGGAACTGCTCCCCGATCACCTGGGCGAGATGCGCCGCCTTGCCCCGGTCGACCACGAACAGCGTCGTCACCGGCAGGAACAGGGCGAGCCGCAGACAGGCGAGGGCGTACAGGTCGACGTCGATCCCCCGGCGGTCCGGCGGCGCGAAGAACCCGGGGTGCGCGACGACCTGCCGGCCGCCCGCCGAGACCGGCGCCGCCGCCTCGAAGTCCAGCAGGCTCACCTTCTCGTCCGGCCCGACCATGATGTTGAAGACGTGCAGGTCGTTGAAGACGATGCCGCGCGCGTGGACCGCGGCCACCGCCGCCGCCACCTTGCCGTGGACGCGCACCGCCCACTCCGTGTACGCGGCGACCTCCCCGGGGTCCGGGTCGGGCACCAGCAGCGGATGCCGTTCCGCGAAGAACGAGTTGAGGGGGCGGCCCTCCAGGAAGTCGATGACGAGGAACCGGTGCCCGCCCAGCTCGAACCAGTCCCGCACCTCCGGTACGACCCCGGTCCCGGCGACCGCCTGGAGCGCCCGCATCTCCCGCTCCAGCCGGGCGACCGCGTCGGCCCCGTCGGCGGCGAGCCCGGCGTGCGGCCGGCCCTCCTTGAGGACGACCTTCTCCCCGGTCCGCGTGTCGACGCCCTGGTAGACCCCGCCGCCGTTGGAGAAGTGCAGCGCCTTCTCGATCCGGTACGGCAGTTCGCCGACCGTCGTCGTGTTGCGGGCCGCGAGGTGCGGCTCCAGGAACTTCGGCAGCGTCACCCACTCCGGGACCTGGAACGACGGCGCCCTGCGGTCCGGGACGAGCGTGCCGGAGCCGTCGGTCACCGCCGGGACGAGCGAGCCGCGCTCGTCGACCACGAACCGCCGGGCGAACGCGCCGTAGCGGACGTACAGCGGGCCGTCGTACCAGCGCAGGTCGGTCAGGACGTACGGGCCCTCCAGGCCCTCCAGGAGGGCGCCGAGCTCGCGCAGCACCTCGTGCAGCTGCTCCTCGTCCGCCGGGTAGACGGTGACGAACTTGCCGCTGCCGTCGCGGCCCGCGTACTTCGTGTTGCGCAGGTGCAGCAGGTGCGGGCCGGGCACGAACTTGAACGGGACGCGGCGCGGCACGCAGTAGTCCCAGACGATGCCGGCGATCCGCTCGGCGTTCTCGCGGGTCGCCGAGCAGTGGATCTTCCATCCCTGCTCCGGGCCCTCGGCGGGCTGCGGGGTCAGGGCCAGCCAGTCGCCGACGCGCGCCGACTCCCAGCCCGCCGGCACCGGCCTGCGCGCCGTCGCGTACCACCCCGCGGACTCGTCCCGGCCGGCGCCCAGCCGGTCCGGCGTCTCGTAGAAGTGCGCGTCGGCCAGCGCGTAGACCTCGTACCGGTTGTCCATGCGTCCCGTCCCCCTCCGGGCCCTTGGTGGGCCGGCAACGAGATTTCCAGGGCGCGGGGGGTCGCCGACAGTCACGGCTGTCATGAGATGGACATGCGGAACGCACGGGTAAAGACATGTTCGGGGGGTTTCGATCCGTCCCGTCCGCCGGAGTGCGCCCCTCCGAACGGAACGGCCCGCTCCGGCCCCTGGGGAAGCCGTCGAGGCCCCCGAAGCGGTCTCAGGGGCTGCGCGAAGGCGGCGTAAGCGCTGTAATACGGACGTGGTGACTGAGGGAGGTGCGCGGCAGGGAGGGCGGGCGCCGCGTGCCGAAGTGGCCCTCAAGACCGTCGGGGCGCAGCCGCACTCGCCCGAACGGGTGAGGCGGACGCTGGAGCAGGCGCTCGTCTTCGCGGGCGCCTCCTGCGCCGCCGGCTACGCGCCCGGCGCCGACGGCCTGCTCTGCCTCGTCGACTCCGCGGGCGTGCCCCGCACCCTCTTCGGACTGCGCGAGACCTACCCGCCCGACGGGAACTCCCCGGTCGCCGTCGCCGTCCGCACCGGGCGGCCCGTCCGGCTCGGCCCCGGCGAGCTGGCCGACTGCGCGGAGGCGCGCCGGATGGCCGCCGGGGAGGTCCACCTGACGGCCGTGCCGGCGGCCGGCGGCTGTCTCGTGGCCGTCGGGGAGCGCCCCTTCGACGCCGACGACCGTGCCTGCCTGGACCTCGTCGCCGAGGCCCTGACCTGGCCCGCCCCGCCCACCGCCCCGCCCGACGAGGTGGGCGGCGACGGGTTCGCGCTCGCCATGGACACCGGCCGCGTCGAGGTCGGGGACCGGCTCCTGGAGCTGTTCGGGCTGGCCCGGGACCGGTTCGACGGACGCGTCGAGACCCTGCTCGGGCTCGCGGTCCCGGAGGACCTGCCCGCGCTGATGTCGGCCGTCGAGGCCGACCACATGTCCCTGGGCGACCGCGAGCTGGAGTTCCGGGTGATCGGGCCCGGCGGCACCCCCCGCTGGCTGCGGCTGCGCGGTCGGCTCACGCACTCCGAGGCGGGACGCCCGGCGCGGCTCGTCGGGACGATCGCCGACGCCGCCGCCGTCCGGCCCGAGGTCACCGACGTGGCCCGCGTGCAGCGCCTCGCCGCCGCCCTGTCCACCGCCGGGACCGTCCGCGACGTCAGCCACGCCGTCGTCTCCGCGCTGCGCGGCCCGCTGCGCGCCGACCGGATCGCCCTCGCGGAGCTGGAGGGGGAGCGGCTCGTCGTCACCGTCCTCGACCCGCCCTACCCCGAGTCCTGGCCCGAGCTGTGGCGCCTGGAGTGGCGCGGGGAGTGGCCGGACGCGCCGATGCGGTCCCTGCCGACGCTGGCCGCCGTACTGCGCGAGGGCCGGGTACGGATCTGGACCGCCGGGACCGCCCTGGAACCGGCGCTCGGCGAGCTGGGGCCGGGCGGGCTCGCGGTGCTGCCGCTGGCCGCCGCCGGGCGCACGGTCGGCGCCTGCCTCGTCGGCTGGAACGCCCCGCACGAGTTCGGCCCCGACGAGCGGGCCCTGCTCACCGCGTCCGCCGGGCTCGCCGGACAGGCCCTCACCCGCGCCCACGCCTTCGACGCCGAGCACGAACTCGTCGGCATGCTCCAGCGCCAGCTCCTGCCCCGCAGCCTGCCCCGCCTGCCAGGAGGCGTCGCCGTCGCCCGGTACCTGCCCGCGACGGCCGGCCTGGAGGTCGGCGGCGACTGGTACGACGTGATCCCGCTGCCCGACCACCACGTCGCGCTCGTCATCGGGGACGTCCAGGGCCACAGCACCGCCGCCGCGACCCTCATGGGACAGATGCGCACGGCGCTGCGCGCCTACTCCACCGAGGGCCACCCGCCGGACGTCGTCGTCGCCCACGCCAACCGGCTCCTCCTCGAACTGGAGACGGACCTCTTCGTGACCTGCGTGTACGTCGACGTCGACATGGAGTCCGGGACGGCCTGGTGCGTCCGCGCGGGCCACCCGCCGCCGGCCCTGCGTCACCCGGACGGCTCCACCGAGGTCGTCGAGGACGACGGGGGGCCGCCGCTGGGGGTCCTCACGCAGGCCGAGTTCCCGATGACGGCGCTGCGGCTGCGGCCCGGCACGGTCGTCGTCCTCACCACGGACGGCCTCGTCGAGTCCGCGACCGTCTCCCTGGACGACGGGTTCGACCGCCTGTGCGCGGGGCTCGCCGACGCCGACGCCGCCCACCTCGACCTGGTCGCCGACACGCTCCTCGCGGACGCGCACCGGGGGGACGACATCGCGCTGCTCCTGCTGCGCTACGACGGCATGGCCGTCCAGCCGCTGCGCGAGGGCTGGACCGTGTGGCGCGTCCCGGAGGCGGCCCGCCATGCCCGCCGCTTCACCCGCCGCACGCTCAGGAGCTGGGGCATCGCCGACACGGCCATGGACGGTGCCCTCCTCGCCGTCTCCGAACTGGTCACCAACGCCCTGGTCCACACGGACGGGCAGGTCCGCCTCGACATGACCCTCCTGGGCCGCCGGCTGCGCCTCGGGGTCACCGACACGTCCCCTCGCTCCCCGGTGAAGCCGACGGGGCTCGGCTGGGAGGCGACCGGCGGGCGGGGGATTCTGCTGGTGGAGGCCATGTCGGAGACGTGGGGGACGGTGCCGGTGAGCGGGGGGAAGCAGGTGTGGTGCGAGATGCTGCTGGGGTGAGAGCCGCTGCTGGGGTGAGGGTTTTTCAGCGGGGCGCCCTCAGCCACTGGCTCAGGAGGGTGAACGCCTCGGGGTACTCCGCCTTCCACGTGTTGTAGTTGTGGCCGCCGCTGCTCAGGAGCTGGGTGCGGATCTCCACCGGGGTGCCGGAGGCCGCCGCGACGAACTGTTCGATGGAGGAGGCGGGGCTCAGCCGGTCCTGGCGGGAGGTCGCGAGGAAGAAGCTGACGCGGGCCTTGGTGCCCTTGACCATGTGGGTGGGGGCGTTGCGGCGGCGGACGGCCGGGTCGGTGAGGACGGACGTGTCGCCGGTCAGGGGGTCGGGGTCCAGGGCGGCGCCGGCGCCGAACACCTTGGGGAACTGGAGGGGGAGCTTCACCGCGCAGAAACCGCCGGTCGAGTAGCCGGCCACCCCCCAGGCGCTGGGCCCGGAGAGGGTGCGGAACTTGGAGCGGACCAGGTCGGGGACGTCGGCCGAGAGCCAGGTCGCGACCTTGTGGCCCGGGAGGTCGCTGCAATCGGTGTCGACGCTGCCCGGGTTGACGACCGGCATCACGAGGATGAACGGGTGGACGGCGCGCTGCGCGAGGAGGTCCGCGAAGTCCCCCGGCATCCCGCCGTGCTCCAGCCAGGACTGCGGGGACCCCGGCACGCCGTGCAGCAGCATCAGCACCGGGAACCGCTTCGTGCGGTACGCGGCCTCGTCGTACTGCGGCGGCGTCCACACCAGGACCTGCCCGGACAGCATCGACCGCCTGCCCCGGAAGTACGTGTCGAGCACCCCGTCCTGCGTGCCCTTGCTGAACTTGGCGCGGTCGACGGGCGGCCCCGGCATGGTCAGGGCCGTGGTGTTGTCGGTGCCCATCAGGTCGTCCCAGGAGGCGTACAGGCCGTAGCTGTTGTTGATCCAGACGGCCACCACGGAGATCGCGGTCAGCTGGCACACCCCGATCATGACCGCCTGCACGGCCCACCGGACCACCCGGGGACCCCGCACCCTCGCCCACAACGCGATGGTCACCACCACCGCCAGCGCGGTCGACGCCACGAGAACGACGAAGAACGCCGTGCCGGTCAGCGACATGACCACCTCCTGATCCTTACCGGACAACTTTGCCACTTCTGTACCAAAGAGACGGGTCGGCGGCCGTTCATGTTCGCCATGGGAGGGTCAAGGATCTTCACGATCCGGAGAAGACGATCAGGTGGGACGCAAGAGGTGAAACTTACTCAGGAGTCATAAGTATTGACGCTGTCCGGAAAACGCCCGACTGTAATGAACATGCCGAATATCCGGGCACGTCTGCTCGCTGTTCTGGTTGTCCTCTGCGGATTCCTGGCGACGCTGGTCTCACCTGCCGGCGCCGCCGCCTCTGTCCCCGACTCCCTGTCGTTCGACGGCACCGCCCTCACCGTCGCGAACGGCCGCTTCGTCGACGGCACCGGCCGCGAGGTCGTGCTGCGCGGCTACAACGTCTCCGGCGAGACCAAGCTCGCCGAGAACAAGGGCCTGCCCTTCGCCTCCGTCGCCGACGCCAAGAAGTCCGCCACCGCGCTGCGCGCCCTCGGCGGCGGCAACTCCGTCCGCTTCCTCCTCTCCTGGGCCTACGCCGAACCGGTCAAGGGCCAGACCGACGCCACGTACCTCGCCGCCGCCACCGCCCAGATGGCCGCCTTCCTGGACGCCGGCATCCGCGTCTACCCCGACTTCCACCAGGACCTCTACTCCCGCTACCTCTTCAACACCGGCAGCTGGTACACCGGCGACGGCGCCCCCAAGTGGGCCGTGGACCTGGGCGGTTACCCCCAGGAATCCTGCGGCATCTGCTTCATGTGGGGCCAGAACATCACCCAGAACAACGCCGTCAAGGCCGCCCAGTACGACTTCTGGCACAACAACTACGGCCTCCAGGACAGCTTCCTCGCGACCGCCCAGAAGGTCATGGCGTACGTGAAGCAGAACCTCACGACGGAGCAGTTCACCGGCGTCCTCGGCTTCGACCCCTACAACGAGCCCTACGCCGGCACCTACGACTCCGGCCAGAACAGCCGCAGTTGGGAGCAGAACCTGCTCTGGCCGTTCTACGTCAAGTTCCGCGCCCGCATGGACGCGGCCGGCTGGCAGGACAAGCCCGCCCTCGTCGAACCCAACCTCTTCTGGAACGGCAACGTCTCCAAGGAGGAGGGCGGCCTCCTCGACGCCGGCGCCATCGGCACCCGCTACGTCTTCAACACCCACTTCTACGACCAGAAGGCCATCTCCGGCATCCTGATGTGGGGCAACGCCTCCGACGGCCAGTACGTCACCGACTACGGCACGATCCGCGACCGCGCGACGGCCCTCGGCACCACCGCCGTCGTCAGCGAGTACGGCCACCCCCTGTCCGGCAGCGTCGCGGGCAAGGCGCCGACCGTCCTCAAGGCCATGTACCAGGCCATGGACTCCCGGGTGAAGGGCGCGGGCTGGTGGTCCACGCCCGCGGGTTCGGGCTCCGTCCTGTCCGGCCAGCAGTGGCAGTGGGACATCTACAACGGCCGCCACCGCGAGTACATGAACGCCAACCCCGACAAACTCCTCACCACCGGCGACGCCTGGAACGACGAGGACCTCTCCGCCGTACGCCTCGACGACTCCGGGGTGGCGGTGCTCCGGCAGGACGCCCGGCTGCTCGACCGGATCTACCCGAGCGCCACGTCCGGTACGACGCTCGCCTTCACCTACGAGGACCGCTCCCGGGACGGCTCGACCGTCCTGACCTGGAACCCGGTACCGAGCTCCCTGCCGAACGTGTCGGCGCTCGTCGGCTCGGGCCAGTACGGCGTGCAGGTGTGGCGCTCCAACGGGGGCTCCGCGCCCACCGAGCTGCATCTCCCGGCGTCCTTCCCGACGGCGACGACGACCGTCGTCTCCGACCTCGGGACGGTGTACGGGCCGCCCGCCTACAGCGCCTCCACGAAGATCGGGGCCGCCGTCGAGCCCGGCGGGACGGGCAGCCGCCGACTGCTGCTGAGCACCGCCGACTCGGGCACCCTGCACTACGCGCTGGTCACCAACGGGGCGACCTCACCGTCCGCCTCGGTGCTGGCGGCGGCGCGTACGGAGCTGGCCAACTGGGTCGCACAGAAGTTCAGTTGAGCAGAGAGCCGCGCCCTTCCCCGGACATGGGGAGGGGCGCGGCTTCACGCGGTCAGGACGGGCTCGTCCACGTGGTGGCGACGTGTCCGAGCCGGACGCGCTGCGGGTGGTCGCCGACCGGGACCGACGTCAGTTTCTGGCCGGTCGCGAAGTCGATCGCCGTGACCTGGTCGGCGCCGCTCTCCGAGACGATGCACGCCTTGCCGTCGCCGCTGACCGTCGCCCAGTAGGGCTTGGAGGCGGTGACCAGCGGGCCCTCCTGGAGGGTCGTGCGGTTCACGACGGTCGTGTAGTCGTCCATCGTGCCCGCGACGCACAGCTTGCTGCCGTCCGGGCTCATCGAGATGCCGTGGTGGCGGGAGTCGTTGACGAAGGTCGTGCGCTCGTCGCTGGTCGCCGGGTTCTTCGGGAGGGTCTTCGTCCGGGTGATGCGGTCGGTCGCGAGGTCGTACTCGAAGAAGCCGTTGAAGAACGACACCTGGAAGTACAGCTTCGACTCGTCCGGCGAGAACACCGCCGGGCGGACCGCGTCCGAGAAGTCGGTCAGGCCGATCGCGTCCAGCTTCGGGCGCATGTCGATGACCTTGACCTGCTGGTACGTGGTCGCGTCGACGACCGTGATGCGCCGGTCGCCCTTCGTCCAGTCCAGCCAGGGCGCGTCGAGGTCCGTGTTCACGTCCCCGATCGCCATGTTGTAGATGTACTTGCCGTCCTTGGTGAAGATGTTCTCGTGCGGCTTGTCGCCGGTCGTGAACTTCCCCAGCTGGCGGCCCGTGACGATGTCCAGGACGTGGACGGTGTTGGAGGTCGAGGCGGAGACCGCGACGCGCGTGCCGTCGGGGGAGACCGCCATGTGGTCCGAGCGGTAACCCGACACCGGGAAACGCCAGTTGATCGCCCCGGTGGCCAGGTCGATCGAGACGACGTCCGCGAAGCTCGGGCGGGAGACGACCACCGACGACCCGTCGGGCGTGGTGTACATGTCGTCCACGAACTGGTCGTGGCCCTCGCCGACGCCGTTGCGGATCGCGGTGAAGTAGATCCACTTGATGGGGTCGGCCTGGATCTCGGCCATCCGCTGGGCCTTGTCCGGGATGACGTCGATACGGCCGATCTTCGCGTAGTCGCCCGTCGACTTGATGACGTCGGCGGTCCCGTCCCAGTTGTTCCCGACGAACAGGACCTCGCGCAGGGCCGCCGCGTCCGGGGCGGCGTGCACGGAGGCGGCGGGGACGGCGAAGGTGAGGGTCAGGGCGGCGGCGAGTGTGCACAGGTGCCTGGATCTGACAGCAGGCATGGGGGGTGTTCCCTCCTTCGAGGGCGTTGACGTGGGTGAACACGGCTCCGCCAGGTCTGAAGACGTGCGGGTTCAGACCTGACTTACTGGAAAGTAAGGAGGGGGCGGGGTTCGCCACAAGACTGTGGACACGACAAAATTGGCCACAGGTACGGACGAGGAGGACCAGTGGCGGGCAGGCTCAAGGGGCCGACCGGCCGGTACGGCGGAAAGAGCGCGGAGGAACGGCAGGCGGAGCGGCGTCGGCGGTTCCTGGCCGCCGCGCTGGAGCTGTTCGGCGGGTCGCCCGGCTACCGGGGCACCACGGTCGCCGCGCTCAGCGAGGCCGCGGGCCTGTCCACCCGCCAGTTCTACGAGGAGTTCCGCACGCTGGAGGACGTCCTCGCCGCGCTCCACCTCCAGGTCAACGACTGGGCCGAGGAAGCGGTCCTGGACACGTTCGCCGCGGTCGACAGCCTGCCCCTCGTCGAGCGGGTCACCGCGATCTTCCGTGCGTACGCGCGCAATGTCACCGCCGATCCCCGGCGTATCCGCATCACCTTCGTCGAGATCGTGGGGGTCAGCCCTCGCCTTGAGTCCCAGCGGCTCGCACGGCGGGCCCGGTGGATCGACCTGATCGTCGCGGAGGCGACGGCCGCGGCGGCTCGGGGGGAGGCGGTCGACCGTGACTACCGGCTCGCGGCCACGGCGTTCATCGGGAGTGTGAACGGGCTGCTGCACGACTGGAGCGCGGGGTGGGTGGAGGCGGGGCTGGACGAGGTGGTGGACGAGCTGGTGAGGCAGTTGCTGGGGATTCTGCGGCCGGTGGGGGAGTGGGGGTAGTGGTTCGGGTGCGGCTCTTCAGTCGAGTCGGCCCACCGCATCTACCACCCTCGCCACTCCGTCCTCCTTCCGCACCTGTTCCCCCAACTCCCTTGCCCGCTCGGTGAATCCCGCTTCCCCGGTTGCCCGTCGCAGTGCTGTCGCCAGTCTCTCGGCCGTCAGCCTGCGCAGCGTGAGTGCCTCCGGGGCCACCCCGAGTGAGACCAGGCGGCTCGCCCAGAAACCCTCGTCGAACTGGATGGGGACCGGGACCGACGGGACTCCGGCGCGGATGCCGGCGGCTGTCGTGCCCGCTCCGCAGTGGTGGACGACCGCCGCCATGTTGGGGAACAGGAGGGAGTGCGGGACGTCGTCGATCGTCAGGATGTTCTCGTCGTCCGCCGAGAGGTCGGCCCAGCCGCGCTGGATGACGCCGCGCAGGCCCGCGAGGCGCAGGGCGCGGGCGATCTCGGCGCTCAGGCCCGCGGGGTCGGGGACGGTGGCGCTGCCGAGGCCGATGAAGACGGGAGGGGGACCGGCGTCGAGGAAGTCCTGGACGTGCGGAGGGAGCCGGGTGGCCGTGTCGTACGGCCACCAGTAGCCGGTGACGTCGAGGCCGGGGCGCCAGTCGGTGGGGCGGGGGACGACGTGGGGGCTGAAGCCGTGGAGCATGGGGCGGCGGGGGCGTCGTAGGCGGCGCGGGGGCCGGGGGACGCCCAGCTCGGCGCGGACCGCGGGGAGCGCGGGGGCGAAGACGTGGTCGACGGAGCGGTCGACGACGTGGCCGAGGAGGAGGTTGAGGTGGGGGCCGAGGGAGCCGGTGCCCAGCATGGGCGGGGCGAAGTGGCGGGTGGCGGTGATCGGCTGGAGGGGGAGATCCAGCGCGGGCAGGTCGAGCGCCTCGGCGACGACGTGGCCCAGCGGGGACAGCGACGCCGACAGCAGGAGGACGTCGCTCTCGCGGGCCGCCGCGACGACGTCGTACGCCATCTCGGCGACCAGGGAACGTGCCAGGCCCACCACGCGGGCGAGTTTGCCGAGGCCGCTGGTGCTGTGGTGCAGGGCCTTGCCGCGCGTGGACTCGAGCTCGGCGCGGGGGTCCACGGGGAGGGGGTGGAAGGCGACGCCGGAACCGGCGACGAGGGGCTCGAAACGGGCGTGGGTCACCAGGGTGACCTCGTGTCCGGCGCCCGCCAGGGCGTGCCCGACGCCGGTGAAGGGGGCCACGTCACCCCGGGAACCCGCTGTCATGATCGCGACTCGCACGACGGACAGTATGGCGGCGGGAACCCCGGCAGGGGGTGAACGACCCTTGGGAAACAGCCAGTTCACTCCTGTCGCAGGCGTTGACTTCGGCAGGTGCCGGTTCTAGTTTCGGCGCGCAGCATGTTCGGTTCTCCGATCTTCGTTCGAAATATCGGATGAGCCGCTGCGTCCCCCCGACCCTTACGGAGCCGCATGTACCCCCGTTTCCTGCGCCGGTGCAGAGCCACCGCCGTCCGCGCCGTGGCCCTCGCCGTGACCGCGTCGGCCGCCCTCGTGTTCGCCCAGCCGACCCCCGCCCAGGCCGCCACCTCGCGGCAGATCGCCGTACCGTCCGCGCCGATGGGCTGGGCCTCCTGGAACAGCTTCGCCGCGAAGATCGACTACAGCGTGATCAAGCAGCAGGTCGACGCGTTCGTGGCGTCCGGACTGCCGGCCGCCGGGTACGACCACGTCAACATCGACGAGGGCTGGTGGCAGGGCACGCGGGACGCGGCCGGGAACATCACCGTCGACGAGTCCGAGTGGCCCGGCGGGATGGCCGCGATCGCCGACTACATCCACGGCAAGGGCCTCAAGGCGGGCATCTACACCGACGCCGGGAAGGACGGCTGCGGCTACTACTACCCGACCGGCCGCCCCGCCGCCCCCGGCTCCGGCAGCGAGGGCCACTACGACCAGGACATGCTCCAGTTCTCCAAGTGGGGCTTCGACTTCGTCAAGGTCGACTGGTGCGGCGGCGACGCCGAGGGCCTCGACCCGGCGACGACGTACCAGTCCATCAGCGACGCGATCACCCGCGCGACGGCCGCCACCGGCCGCCCGATGACGCTGTCGCTGTGCAACTGGGGCCGCAAGAACCCCTGGAACTGGGCCCCGGGCCAGGGCGCGATGTGGCGCACCAACGACGACATCATCATCTACGGCAACAAGCCGTCCATGACGAACCTGCTGACCAACTTCGACCGGAACCTGCACCCCACCGCGCAGCACACCGGCTACTACAACGACGCGGACATGCTGATGGTCGGCATGGACGGCTTCACCGCCGCCCAGAACCGCACCCACATGAACCTGTGGGCGATCTCCGGAGCCCCCCTCCTGGCCGGCAACAACCTCTCCACGATGACGACGGAGACGGCGAACATCCTCAAGAACCCCGAGGTCGTCGCCGTCGACCAGGACCCGCGCGGCCTCCAGGGCGTCAAGGTCTCCGAGGACACGACCGGGCTCCAGGCGTACGGCAAGGTCCTCGCCGGCACCGGGAACCGCGCGGTCGTCCTCCTCAACCGCACCTCCGCCGCCGCGAACATCTCCGTCCGCTGGTCCGACCTCGGCCTCACCGACGCCTCCGCGACCGTCCGCGACCTGTGGACGCGCTCGAACATCGGCGGCTACACCGGGAGTTACACGGCGAGCGTCCCGGCGGGCGGCTCCGTCATGCTGACCGTCACCGGCGGCACCGAGGCCGCGTCGAGCACCTACACCGGCACGTCGTCCTTCTCCGGTGTCACCGCCGGCTCGGGCGGCGTGAAGGTCGTCGACGTCGCCTACACCAACAACACCTCCGCCGCCCGCACGGCCACCCTCGGCGTCAACGGCCAGCACACCACGGCCGTCTCCTTCCCGCCGACCGGCGCCTCCCAGGGCACGGTCAGCCTCCAGGTCTCCCTGGCCAAGGGCTCCGCCAACACGCTCACCTTCACCGGCGCCCCGACCCTCGCCGACATCACCGTCCGCCCGCTGCCCGGCACCAACGGCACCGAGGTGATCGGCACCCAGTCCGGCCGCTGTCTCGACATCGACGACAGCACGATCGGCAACGGCACCCAGGCCCAGCTCTGGGACTGCAACGCGGGCCAGAACCAGACCTGGACCTACACCTCCCGCAAGGAACTCGTCGTCTACGGCAACAAGTGCCTCGACGCCTACAACCAGGGCGCCACCAACGGCACCAAGGTCGTCATCTGGGACTGCAACGGCCAGAACAACCAGAAGTGGAACGTCAACTCGGACGGCACGATCACCAACGTGAACGCCGGGATCTGCCTCGACGCCTACAACGCGGCGACTGCCAACGGCGCGCAGCTGGTGCTGTGGGCCTGCAACGGGCAGAGCAACCAGAAGTGGACGCGCAACTGAACCACCCTGTCCCGCCGGTCAGTTCGACCGGCGGGACAACTGCTGTTCGGCCGCCGTGACCGTCTGCTCCAGCAGCACGGAGATCGTCATCGGGCCGACCCCGCCGGGCACCGGCGTGATCAGGGAGGCCCGCTCGACGGCCGACGCGAAGTCGACGTCACCGACGTTCCCCGGGTTGTAGCCCGCGTCGACCACCACCGCGCCCGGCTTGAGGTCCCGGCCCTGGACGAGCCGGGGCCGCCCGACCGCCGCCACCACGATGTCCGCCTCCCGGAGAACCCCGGGGAGATCACGCGTCCGCGAATGGCAGTACGTGACCGTCGCGTCCCGCGCCAGCAGCAGCATCCCGACAGGCTTGCCCAGAATGGCACTCCGGCCCACCACCACCGCCCGCTTCCCCGCCGGGTCCACCCCGTACTCGTCCAGCAGCCGCACGATCCCGCCCGGCGTGCACGACACGAACCCCGGCAGCCCGAAACTCATCGCCGCGAACGACGCGAAGGTGACCCCGTCGACATCCTTCTCCGGCGCGATCGCCTCGAACGCCGCGCGCTCGTCGATGTGTTCGCCCATCGGATGCTGGAGGAGGATGCCGTGCACACCGGGGTCCTCGGACAACTCGCTGATCTTCGCGACGAGTTCGGCGGTAGACGTCTCCGCCGGCAGCGCCACGTACCGCGACTCGATCCCCGCCGCCCGGCACCGGTTGCGCTTCATCCGCACGTACGTCACCGACGCCGGGTCCTCCCCGACCAGCACGGTCGCCAGGCAGGGCGCGGAAGGCAACTGTGCCGCACGCTTCGCCACATCCTCGACAATCCTCGCGGCGAGCGCCGTACCGTCCATCAACTGGGCCATCTGCCAAACTCCTTGAGCGATCGACTACACGGTCGTCGCCCAGGCGCGCGGCATCCCCATCCCGAGCCGCTCCCCGGTGGTACCCCACCTCAGCGCCAGTCACGGCTCGGGGCCAGGGTAAACCAGTTGGCGGGCGGGGGGTGGGGGGCGAGGATGCGGAGTGATGGATGTCTTCGTGTGCGAGGGGTGCGGGGCCGAGTTGACGGGGCCTGTGGAGGAGGGGGTGCTGCCGGTGCATGCGCGGCAGCGGGTGGGACACGACCTGCTCCCCGCGCTCATGGACCCCGGCACCTACGCCGTCGACCCCGAGCCGTTCGGGGCACCCTGGCGGCCGTGGGCCGAGCTGGGGCCCGAAGAGGCCGCGGAACGCGGGGTGTTCGCGCCGGTGCCCGCCCTCTCGGACGGACCCGTGGGGACGGTGGTCCTGGCGCCGGGGGACGTCCGGGGGACGGTGCTCATCCCCGACCGGTGCGACGGGTACTGCCTGGGCGTGGACGGGCGGGACGGGCCGAACCTGGCCTGCGAGACCTGCGGGCGGGCGGTGGCCACGCGGATCGACGACTGTGCGCTCTGGCAGGCCGTGCGGCTGGCACCGGGCGAGGTGCGGCGGGTGCCGGGTGCCGGGCGGGTGGAGGCGGGCTGGGACGCCCTCGCGGCGGAGTACGCGTGCGTGCCGCTGATCGAGCCCTCCCGGACCTGGAACGCGGGCGGGGACGTGTTCGACGAGTGGTGGAGTCCTCGGTGGGAGGCCGCGGTCGGGGCGGCGCTGGTCGATCTGCTGGTCGCGGCAGGGGGAGAGCGCGTCGGGTTTCCCGGGGGCGGGCTTCTTGCGGAGCTCTTCGGGTGGGCGCTCGGGCGGCTCCTTCCGGCCGGTCCGCCGACGCGCACCGTGGGACTCGCCGGGCCGGGGGTCGACTCCGGTGCCGACATCGTCGTCGTGCCCAGGCATCCGCGCACCGGAGAGGTGTGGAGGCCCAGGCGGGCGGCTGAGGTGGTGCCGCTCGACGCGCGGATGTGGCTGTACCCGGCGCTGGGGATCGTCGGGCGGGAGTCCCTGCCGGTTCCGGTGAGCGGCGGGATGCCGGAGGGCGTGCGGTGGGACCACCCGGTGTCGGAACGGCTCACCCACGCCTTCCGCCCTGATCGGGAGGTGTTCCTGCACCATCTCGCACGCCACCCCGCCGTCCGGGAACCTTGGCTGCGGGCGGTCTGCGACCGGGGGTTCTGAACGTCAGCCCTGCGGCTCCTCGTCCCACGCCTGGATCATCGTCTGCCGGACGATCTTCCCGTCCCGCAGTGAGACCGCGGACTCCGAGAGGACGCGGGTGCCGTCGGCGTAGCGGCAGGATTCGGTGTAGGCGAGTTCGTCGCCCTGGACGACGCAGTGCTCCAGTTTGTGGGTCATGTCGCGGCTGTAGACGTCGTCGAGCATGCGGGCGATCTCGTCGCGGCCGTGGAGGACGAGGGGGTGGCTGGGCTGGGTGTTGTGGTCGACGACACGGATCTCGGCGTCGTCGGCGTACAGGGACAGCAGGGTGGCGGAGCCGGTCGACTCCTCGATGCCTCTGCGGAGCGTCTCGGTGTCGAAGGTGGTCGCGGTGCCCATGGTGATGACCTCCTGGGAGGGCCGCGGGCCGAGACGGGGACGGGCCGTAGGGCCCCCACTTCTACGAGCCTCCTCCGCCTGGCCGCCCCCGGCAAGCGCTCAGCCTGTCGGGTGAGCGCCGCTCACCACCCGTTACCGGTCGGGTGCCCGGCGCGTTCCTGAGGGCATGATCTCCACTCGACGCATGCTTGCCGCCGCCGCTATCGCCGCCGGTGTCGCCGGCCTCGCCGCCCCGATGGCGAGCGCTGCGGACGCCGCCCCGGCCGACGGCAAGCTCAACCCGTTCGCCCTCCTCGACGACCTCGCGATGAGCGACATCCCCGCCGAGCACCAGGACCAGATGCCGCGCGTGTCCAGCCAGGTCAGCGAGGTGAAGAAGCTCGGCGGCATTCCGAACGAGCTCGGCCAGCTGCACCAGCTCACCGACCTCGCCGCCCCCGTCACGGGGCTGCTCCCGGCCATCGAGCGCTGAGCGGACCCGACCCCAGGGGCAAGGCCAGGGCCAGGGCACGAGGGCCGTCCGGAGAGACTTCCGGGCGGCCCTCCGCCGTGCCCGACGCCTGTACGAGGCCCGGCGCCCCGCCGCGCCGGACGCCTTCGCCGTGCTCAGCGCAGATACCGGAACCCCGGCCGCGGATGCATCAGGAACTCGTGGTGGGAGATGTTCCACGCGTACGCCCCGGCCATCGAGAACGCGACCCGGTCCCCGGCCCGCAGCCCGCCCGCCGGCACCCTCCGGGCCAGCAGATCCTTCGGCGTGCACAACTGACCGGCCAGCGTGACGAGTTCACCCTCCGCCGCCGCCCGGGGCCACGGATACGCCCACTCCTCGACCGGCAGTACCGAACACGGCTGATCGTGCCCCTTCGTCGCCGGGGTGCGCAGATGGTGCGTCCCGCCCCGGACGACCGCGAACTCCTCCCCGTGACTGCGCTTCACGTCCAGCACCTCCGTGACGTACCACCCGCAGTACGCGGTGAGCGCCCGCCCCGGCTCGATCCGCAGCGTCAACTCCGGGTGCGCGTCGGTGATCCGGGCCAGCCCCTCCCCGTACGCCCGCCAGTCGAACCGCCGCGAGGGATCGCCGTAGTCGACGGACATCCCGCCCCCCACGTTCACCTCGGCCACCGGCACCCCAAGCCCCGTGGCCCACCCGACCACGGCCCGCGCGACCGCGACCTGCGTTGGGGCCTCCAGCCCGCTGGCCAAGTGCGCGTGGACGCCGACGAGTTCGAGACTCCCGTACGCCCCCGAGGCGAGCCGCCGGGCGACGGACGCCGCCCGCTCCGGGTCCATCCCGAACGGCGTCGGCCGCCCGCCCATCGCGAGCTGACTGCCCGTCAACGCGCCGTCCGGCACGGCGAGGTTGACCCGGACCAGCACCGACACCCGCCGCCCGCCCGCGAGTTCGGCGAGCATCCGCAGCTCCCCCTCGCTCTCCACATGGAACCGCTCGACCCCGGCGTCCAGCGCCCCGGCCACCTCGTCCGGCGTCTTTCCCGGCCCCCCGAACGCCAGCGGCCGACCCGGCACCGCCCGCGCCACATGGGCGAGTTCACCCCCGGACGACACCTCGTACCCGTCGACGTACGGCCCCAGCGTCCCGAGGATCTCCGCGTCCGGATTCGCCTTGGCCGCGTAGTAGATCTCGACGGGCGACGGCAACGCGGCCCGGACGGCGGCGGCATGCTCCCGGAGCGCCGCCAAGTCGTACACGTACGAGGGGAGTTCGGCGGCGGGCAGGGTCAGTGCGTACGCGTGCACCCGGTTCACCGGACCACGCTCCCCGCGAGGAGCGACTCGGAGAGCAGCGCCTGCGCGAGCGGCGAGGCGAGGCGGACGTACCCCGCCTCCCGGTCCGCCTTGCGTTCCCACCGGGTCAGGAGGTTGGCCTTCGCGGGCAGCGGCACCCCGGCGAGGAGCGCGGCGAGCCTCGGCGGACAGCCGTCGCGGCGGGCGTACGTCTCGATCGTGGCCCGGACGCGTGCCCACAACTCCCCCTCCAGGGACGGGTGGAGATCCGCGAGGGCGGCGAGGAGTTCGGCGACGTGGTTGACGAACAGGCAGTACACGACCCGGTCCCAGCCGCGCAGCGCGTCGTACGTCATGGGCCCGGCGACGTCCGGCGGGAGAGCGGCGAGGGTGTCGGAGTGGTGCTCGGGGAGCAGCTTGGTGCCCTCCAGATCGCGGAAGAGGACCTGGGCGGGCATACCCGTGGCGTCGACGCAGACCAGGACGTTCTGGAGGTGCGGCTCCAGGACGAGCCCGTGGTCGAAGTAGGCGGCGAGGACCGGCGGGAGCAGCAGCTCCAGGTAGGCCGACCACCAGGCGAGTGCCGTCCCGGGAGTCCCGTCCGGCAGCAGCCGGGCGAGCTGGGCGCGGCCGGTCGGGAACTCGTCGGCGACGGCCGCAGCGAGGAGCGCGGTGGTCCCGGGGGCCAGCCGCCGGGGGAGCCCCTCGCGGACGATCACCCCGAACCCCTCCAGCAGATCCCGGTCGGGGGTGCCGTCGGGGCCGGGCAACGCGAGGGAACGGTAGGCGGGTTCACGCAGCACGGCGGCGCCGGGGAAGCGCCCGGCGAGGTCGGAGAGCGCGGGCTCCAGCAGCCGGGTCAGGGCCACGGCGCCGGTCAGCTCGTAACTGCTGTTCTTGCGCAGGCAGTTCGTGATCCGCACGTTCAGGCTGAACTTGAGGAACGTCTCCCCGTCGTACAGGGTCCGTACGGACGCCGTCGCCGCGAACTCCCGGCCCCCGGTCCCCAGATCCAGGACGTCGCCGCGCTCCGACGCGGCCAGCAGCAAAGGGTGTTCGCGCAGATGCTCGTACTGCCAGGGGTGCACCGGCAGCAGCCGGTACCCCTCGGGCACCTCCCGCAGCCCGTCCAGCGCGTCGGCCGCCCACGCCTCGGCGCTCTCCTGCGCGATCAGCGACGGCCGCACGGCGAGATACCGCAGCGGGAACACCGCCCCCGCCTCGGGTGCGAACGCGGCCCAGGCGCGGGGGTCCCCGGTACGCGCCTTGGGCGTGGGATGGAAGCGGTGCCCGAACAGCAGCGACTGCTCGGACGCCAGGTAGAGATCCTCTCCGGGCGCGTCGACTTCCTTGCGGGACAGGTCACTCAGCGCGGTCCCGATCGCCTCGTGGCTGGATGCGACCTGCGTGAGGAACTCCTCGTTGCGCACGCCGGTCCTGAGCGACAGTTCGTCCTGGGTGAGTTCGGCGAGCCGGCGCCAGCCGATCTCCGCCCAGCCGTCGGCCCGCCGTTCGGTGACGGGTCCGGTGAAGCGGTGCGCGCCGAGGAGGGAGGTCCGGCGCAGGGCGACCCGCAGGAGGGTGCCCCGGCGCGGCAGGCGCAGCAGCAGGTGTCCGTCGTCGACCACGCTCTGGTGCTCGGGCCCGGAGACCTCGCGCAGCAGACAGTTGAGGAGCGTGTGGGCCACCGCCTCGTCGGCGGTGGGCAGTTGGGTGACGGCGGAGGCTGTGAGGGAGTGCATCAACGGCTCCAGCGAGTACGTGGTGCGAGGAAGAGGGTCACGAGGGCGGTGACGGCGGCGGCTGCGCCGCCCGTCAGCACGGGGGCGGCGGGGCCGTACCGGGCGCTGCCCGCGGCGGCGGCGACACCGGCGGCGACCGCGCCGGCCTTGGAGAAGAACTCCAGTGACCCGAACATCCCGCCGGGCGCCCGGCCGCGCGCGCAGTCGGCGGCCAGGACGGAGAGACAGACGAGCCCCAGGGTCAGCCCGGCGCCCAGCACGAGCCGGGCGAGGATCAGCGAGGCCAGCGACCCCGCGACCCCGTGCCCGGCGAGCCCCAGCGCGATGAGGACGAACCCGAGGGCGAGCCCGGCCAGCGGCCGGTCCCGGAACACGGAGTGCACCGGCAACGCCGCCACCAGGTAGCAGAGATGAGGCAGCGCGAACAGCACCCCGGACAGCGCCGACGACGTGCCGGGCACCCGTTCGTCGACCAGGGAGATCAGATACGGGAAGGAGATGACGGTGGAGAACACGAACGCGCACTCCAGCGTGTACAGCGTCCGCAGGGACACGAGCGGTGTGTGCTCCACGCCCGACTCGGCCCGCTGGGCGGCGGGTTGGCCCCGCTCGGGTTCCGGGAGCAGCGCCAGCAGCACGGCCGCCGTCAGCGGCAGGACGGCGAGCAGTGCGTACTGCCGGTGCGGTGACAGCCAGCCCGACAGCGAACCGACCACGATCGGCGCCGCCACCAGCGCGGCCCGCGCACTGCCCTGCATCAGCGTGAGCGCCCGCGACAGCGCCGGGCCCTCAAGTGCCGCGCCGAGATAGCCGTTGGACGCGGCGAACGTCCCGCCCAGAATCCCCTGGAGCACCAGCGCCAGCGTGAACGTCAGCAGCGAGTCCGCCCACCCCGCGAGCAGGAACGACAGCGTCAGCCCCAACTGGGCCCGCAGCAGCAGCCGTTTGCGCCCGAACCGGTCGGCGAGCCGCCCCCACAGCGGGGCGCCCAGCGCGCCGAACACCGTCGGCACCACGTACAGCACCCCCGCCCACCGCGCCTGACGGTCCCCCAACTCCGGGAGGATCTCGGTGAGATACGGCGGCAGCCCGAGAGCCGCGAACGACGCGACGAAGTAGCATCCGGCCACCGCGTACACCTGGGGGCGCCCGAACCCGGCGCTCATGAGCCGCCCCGCAGCAGGTAGTTGGGCCCGTCGGTGTAGTGCTTGTTCACGTCGGCCGCCCCTGAGCGCTCCTTGGCCAGCAGCGTCCCCGCCGACACCATCGCCTTCACCGGCAGCCGGGGCGCTTCGAGCACCCGCCTGCGCAGCACGGCCCCCGCGTCTCCGCCCAGCCGCTCGACGGCCTCCGTGAGCCGGTCCCGGACCAGGTCCAGCAGAGCAGGGTCGTCGAGCCCGAACGCGTAGGCGGCGGCGCAGAGATGGAGCGTGATGGTCGTGAAGACGTCGGCCACCGGCCCGTCGTCGATGGTGAACGTCCTGGGGTCGTCGAAGGCCGGGGTGTGCCCGAGCCGCCCGGTGTTGACGCGTGGCCCGTCGTCGTCCTTGAACAGCAGCCTCATACGGCCACCGGGTTCGACGACGACCGAGACGTTCTGCTGATGCGACTCCAGGGCGATGCCGTACCCGAAGAGGGTGGTCTGCCAGTCGAGGAGGAGGGTGAACAGGGCGTCGAAGAAAGCGAGTCGATCGCCGCCGTAGTGCCGGTCCGCGAGCCGGTCGACGACCAGCCGGCCGCCCGGAGCCTCCGCCAGCAGCGCCGCGAGCGGCACGGCGGTCTCGCTCGGCAGGCGACGGCACAGCACCGCCAGCAACTCGTGCCCCGCGTGCGCGTACGTCGTCTCGTCGGCGTGCAGCACACGGTCCCGGAACCGGGGTTCCCGCTCCAGCACCCACTCCACGAGCCGCTGCCCGGCCACCCCGTCCACGAGCGTGCCCGGCTTGATCGAGCGCTTGTTGCGCAGGCCCAACGTCGAGGTGGCCAGGGGGAGTTTGAGATGCAGCGTGGGATCGGCGACGACGGCGACCGTACGCATGGAGAGGGTCGGGACGACCTCCAGGTACGGGACGTCCGAGAGGACCACGTCCAGCGCGGAGACGGCGTCGACCGTCAACGGATGCACGGGGAACGGCAGATGGGTCTCCGTCAGCTCGGGCAGCCCCAGCGCTTCGAGCGTCGGCCAGAGCGAGGGGAGTGTTCCGCTGAGCGTGACCGTCCCCCGGGGGACCGCGACCCACCTCAGCGTGAACCTGGGGTGGAACTCGGGTGCGTACAGGCGGAGTTGCCCGGCAGTCAGCCCGGCGCGTCCCCTCGCCGTCGGATACACCGGGTGGTCGAGGCGGGCGGCGAGGGTGTCGAGGGGGAGCGTGGGCCAGTCGGCCGGATCGGCGCCGTACCGTGCGGCGAGGGTGCCGAGCACCGCCTCCCGGGTCTCGTCGTGCAGCCGGACGGTCTGTGCCGTCTGCCGGTATTCCTCCGCGAACGCGTCGAACCCTGCCCGGTCCTGCGGGGCGGCGAGGTCGCGCAGGGCGGCGAGGACGGTGTCGTACGAGGTCAGTTCGGTGCCGTCGGTGCGGGTCAGCAGGGGGAGGCGGGCGGCGTGGTCGCCCTGGAAGCCGTCGGCGCGGACCGGCATCAGCAGGTCGCCCCGGGCGATCCACGGTCCGTCGGGGCGCTCCACCAGGGAGCCGAGGGACCGCAGCCCCACGACGTCCTCGCGCAGCAGCGCGCTCAGCACCCTGAGCAGCAACTCGGCGCTCACGGCTGGATCTCCCACCGCTGCCGGGCCAGGAACTCCGCCGACACCCGGTCCACGGTCGCCTGGTCGGTCCCCGTGGCGCGGAGAACCCCCAGGTAGTCACGGTTCGTCCGGTACAGCGGGTGCGTCGAGCCGGGCTGCCGCAGCGGGCGGTACGTCAGATGTACGCCGTCCACGTCGAGGTCGGCCGCCTCGGGCGCCGCGACGAGGGTGCCGGCGCGATCGGCGCACGGGTACTCGACCAGTGCGGCGCCGTCCCGCCGGGCTCCGAGGCCGGCCGGGAGCGCCGTACCGAGGTGGACCTGGAGGACGTGTTCGAACAGCGGGACGCCGAGGAGGCGGGCCAGCAGCAGATCGCACTGGTCGCCGATGGCCCGGTAGTTCACCTCGATGAGCCGCGCCCGCCCCTCGTGCACGACGAACTCGGTGTGGCAGATCCCGAACCCCACGCCCAGCGCGTCGAGTTGGGCGAGCACCTGCTTGAGCACCGGCTCGGGGTGCGCCGGTACGAACGTCATCCGCTCCTCGACGAACCCCGGCGGGTCCGACACCTCGGTGTGGAACCCGCCGAGGACATGCCGCACCCGCCCGTCCCCGAGCGTCTCCAGCGTGTACAGCTCGCCGGGGAGATACTCCTCGACGACCAGGACACTCCCCGGCCGCCGGACGAGGATCTCTTCCGAACGGGCCGCCAACTCTTCCGGGCCGTCGACCAGGACGACATCCTCACTGGCGACGCCTTCGCGCGGCTTCAGGACGCAGGGGTAGGGCGCGTCGAGGGCGACGGGCGCGCTGATCTCGGCGGACCAGACCCCGTCCCCGAGCCACCGCCGCATCTCCGCCTTGTCCTTGCAGCGGAGCGCGGCCCGCCAGTCCTTTCCGGGAAGCCCGAAATAGGAGGCGGCGAGGGCGGCCTGGACCTGGAGATGGTCGCTGTTGGTGAAGATTCCGTCCGGACGGTGATGACCGGATATCCGGGAAACGACGGCCCGGAAATCCCTTACGTCACACGCCAATACTTCTGTACCGGAGTACGAATTCGGTTGGTCGGTGAGTACGGTCACCTCGATCCCGAGCCGTTCGGCTGCGGGGAGAAAACCCTCGGTGACGGAATCGGTGGGGTTGAGAGCGAGCAGGTAGAGACGCATAGGTGGGGGGCTTCCGCTGTGAGTGGGGGGTGAGCGGTGTCGCGTGTCGCTACTGCGCGGCCGGCAGTGCGACACCCGTCGCCTTGGCCACGTCCTTCAGCATCTGCTCGGCGGCCTGCACCCCGATGCCGGACATCCACGTCTCGTCCGGGACGTTGAACACCTTGCCCGCCTTCACGGCCGGCAGGTCCTTCCACACCGGATTCGACGTGACCTGCTTCTCCTGGGTCTTGTCCGGGGTGTCGGCGGTCGTCACGAAGATGAGATCCGCGTCGGCCTGGTCGATCTGCTCGGGGCTGACGTCCTTCATCGTCACCGAGGGGTCGTTCGAGACCTGGGAAGACGGCCGGTCGAAACCGATGTCCTTCAGCACGACCCCGCTGTAGGAATTGGTCTGGTAGAGCCGCGTCGGCCCGGCGATGAACCGCACGACGGAGACGACGGGCATTTTTCCGCCGTCCTTCTTCTTGATCTCCGCGCCGAGAGCGGCGGCCTGCGTCTCGTACTTCTTCAGCGCCGCGCTCGCCTCGGACTCCCGCCCGAGGGCCTCCGCGTGCACGGCGAGGTTCTGCTTCCAGACGCCGCCGGTCGTCGCGGTGAACACGGTCGGCGCGATCGCGCTGAGCTTGTCGTAGATCTTCTCGTGCCGCACCTTCGACGACAGGATCAGATCGGGCTTGAGGGCGGCGATCTTCTCCAGGTTCGGTTCGAGGAGCGGGCCGACGTCCTGGGTGCCGCCCAGCTCGCCCTTGAGGTAGGTGGGGAAGCCGCCCTCGGTCTTGAAGTGCGGCGGGACGGCGCCGACGGGGTCGAGCCCGAGGAGCGTCACGTCGTCCAGCTCGCCGGTGTCGAGGACGACGACCCGCTTCGGCTTGGACGGGATCTTGACGTCGCCCATGGCCGTCTTGACGGTTCGGGGGAACCCGGCGGAGGCCGGAGCGTCGGACGCGGCCTTGGCCGAATCGTTTCCGCTGTCACTGCTGCCGCAGCCGGTCAGCACGACCGCGCCGAGGACGACGGCGACGGGAACGGCCTTGAGACGGCCGATTCCGGGCAGGGGGGAGCGCAAGGTGAACATGGGGGGTGGACTTTCTCTAGTGGGAATCAGTCACGCGAGGCGGCGGAGTGCCGTACCGCGCTGCTCTTCGGGACGACCAGCGGTGTGCCGGTCTCGGGGTCGGGGACGATGCGGCAGTCGACGTCGAACACGGACTTCACGAGCCGCGCGTCGAGCACCTCGGACGGCGGCCCGGCGGCGGCCAGCCGGCCGTCCTTGAGGACGACCATGTGGTCGGCGTAGCGGGCGGCCTGCCCGAGGTCGTGCAGGACCATGACGACGGTCCGGCCGGCCTCCGCGTGCAGCGCGGAGACCAGGTCGAGGACGTCGAGCTGATGGCGCAGGTCCAGGAAGGTCGTCGGCTCGTCCAGCAGGAGCAGCTCGGTGTCCTGGGCCAACGCGAGGGCGATCCAGGCGCGTTGGCGCTGGCCGCCGGAGAGCCGGTCGACGGGGTGGTCGCGCAGCGGCGTCGTGCCGGTGCGCTCCAGGGCGTCGTCCACGGCCTTCTGGTCGGCGGCCGACCACTGGCTCAGCAGCCGCTGGTGCGGGTATCGGCCGAGCCGGACGAGGGCCTCGACGGTGATCGACTCCGGGGTCACCGGCTGCTGCGGCAGCAGGCCGAGGCGCCGGGCCAGGGTCCGCGCGTCCATGCGGTGGATGTCGGCGCCGTCGAGCGTGACGGTCCCGGCGGCCGGTGCGAGGAGCCGGCTCAGCCCCCTCAACAGGGTCGATTTACCACAGGCGTTGGGGCCGACGATCGCCGTGACCGCGCCGCCGGGCAGGGTGAGGTCGAGGTTCTCGACGACGGTCCGGTCGCCGTAGCGCAGCCCGAGCCCCTGGGTGGTGAGCTGGTTGGTCATCAGGAGTTCCTCTTCACGTTCACGGGCGAGGACTGGCGGAGCATGAGCACCAGGAGCCAGGGCGCCCCCAGGGTCGCGGTGACCGCGCCGACGGGCAGCCCCTCGACCGGCAGGAGATGCTGGACGACCAGGTCGGAGGCGAGCAGCAGGACCGCCCCGGTGAGCGCGGCCAGCGCGAGCGTCACGGCCGTCGGCGGCCCGGTCAGGAACCGCACGATGTGCGGCACGGCGAGCGCGACGAACGTGACGGGCCCGGCGAGCGCGGCGGCCAGCGACGCCAGCACCACGGCCAGCAGCAGGAGTTGGAGCCGCGCCCGGGACGTGTTGAGCCCGAGGGCGCCCGCCGAGTCGTCCCCGAGGTCCAGGACCGCGAGCCGCCGGTTCATCACCAGCGCCACGGCCAGCGCGGCGGTCATGGCCGACGCCCCGCCCCACACCTCGGTCCAGGTCCGGCCGTACACCGACCCGGTCGTCCACTGGAGCGCCGACCCGGCCAGCTCCGCCGGGAAGCGGACGATCATCAGGTTGACGGCCGCCGCCAGCGCCGCCTGGACGGCGAGGCCGGTGAGGACCAGCCGGGTGACGGCGAGCCCGGAACCCCAGTTGAAGACGCCGAGCAGCAGCGCGGCGAGGAGGCCGCCGCCGAGCGCGCCGAGCGGGATGAGGGTCTGGGCGGCGCCGGTCGCGAGGAGGGACACCGCGCCGAGGGAGGCGCCGCCGGTGACGCCCATGACGTCGGGGGAGGCGAGCGGGTTGCGGAACAGGCGTTGCAGCACGCACCCGGCCGCGCCGAGCCCGGCGCCCGCGACGATCGCCGCGAACGTGCGGGGCGCCCGGAACTCCTGGACGACCAGGACGTCTCCGGAGTCCCCGAGCCCGACCAGTGCGCGCAGCGCCGTACCGGCGGGGATCGGCATCGTGCCGGTGGTCAGGGAGACGGTCAGCAGGACGAGGAGGGTGACGAGGCCGGTGCCCGCGAAGAGCAGGACGCGTCGGCGGTGGGCGCTCACCGGGCCACCTTCCGCGCGAGGAGGGCCAGCAGCGGGGCGCCCAGGAAGGCGGTGACGATGCCGACTTCGAGCTCCGAGGGCCGGATCACGAGCCGGCCCAGCACGTCGGCGGAGAGCAGCAGGACCGGGCCCGCGAGGAGACAGCCGGGTACCAGGAGCCGGTGGTCGCCGCCGAGGAGGGGGCGGACGAGGTGCGGCGCGGCCAGCCCGATGAACGCGACCGGGCCCGCGACGGCGACCGAGGAACCCGCCAGCAGGACGACCGCGATCCCGCCCGCGAGCCGCACCCTGCCGACCGGGACCCCGAGCGCCGCCGCCGAATCGTCGCCCAGCGCAAGGGTGTTGAGAGCGGGGGAGACCGCCAGCGCGAGGACCAGACCGAGGAGCAGCATCGGCAGGACCTGCCACAGCGCGGACAGCGGACGCTCCGCGAGCGATCCGGCGAGCCAGAACCGGGCCTCGTCCAGGGTGCGCTGGTCGAGCAGCATCACGGCCGACGTCCAGGACAGCAGCACGAGTTGGAGGACGGTACCGCCGAGGGCCAGGCGTACGGGGTCGATGTCCCCGGAGCGGCGGGCCAGCGCCTGGGCGAACAGGGCGGCGGCAGCGGCGCCGGCGAAGGCGAACCAGACGTACTGGAGGGGGCTGTCGAGGCCGAGGGCGTAGATCGCGACGACGACCGCGAAGCCCGCGCCCGCGTTGATGCCGAGGGTGGTGGGGGAGGCGAGGGGGTTGCGGGTGACGCCCTGGGCGACGGCCCCGGCGACGCCGAGCGCGGCGCCCACGAAGAGGCCGATCACCGTACGGGGCAGGCGCAGCCCGGTCACGACGAGCGCGTCACGGCCGTGCGCGTCGCCGAACAGGGCGCCGGTCACGGTCGACAGGGGGATCGAGCGGGCGCCGAGCGCGAGGCTCAGCGCCGCGCACAGCGCCAACGCGCCGATGCCGAGGGCGAAGAGGGAGACGTGCCGGAGGGCACGGGAGGGCACACCTGTGGGGGGTGCGCCCTGACGGGTCGCAGTCACGAGGGGTGAGCTTAGGTTAGGCTTGGTTTACTTTTCAACCGCCTGTGGGGCCGCTGTGCTCGCTCTTGCGATCTTCACACCTCACGTAGCGGTTGGGAACACCCTTGTGCCGGACACTCTTTCCCCGTGGAGCCCCCCATGCCCGTCACCGACGTCCTGCGCAGGCTCACCGGCCTGTGCGACGTCCTCGACGTCCACGTCACCGACGACGAACCGGCCGGCGTCGACCTCCTCACCGACCCCGGCGCCTTCGTCGACGCCGAGGCCGCCCGCATCGAGACCCGCTACGGCGTCCGCGTCCCCCGCCACGTCGCCGCCTCCCGCGCCCTCCACGACTACGCCTGGTCCGCCGCCCTGCTGATGAGCGGCCCCTGGTTCCTCGAACGCCGCGTCCCCCTCGTCCGCCCCCAGGACCTCCGCGCCGACCTCGCCACCGCCTCCTACCAGGTACGCCCGGCCGGCGACGCGGGCGACGACCTCCTCGGCGCCCTCACCGCCCACCTGGAACCGGTCCTCGCCGCGTTCGCCCCCCTCACCCGGCGCGGCTCACGCGCGCTGTGGGGGATGGCCGGCGACGACCTGGTCTCCGGACTCTGGTACCTCGGCCGGGTGCTGGACCGCGAGGACGACGGCATCCGCGCCGCGAGCGAACTCCTCCCCGGCCCCGTCGGACGCTTCCCGGCGGGCGCCGCCTTCCGCAACCTCACCGCCCCGGACGGCAGTTGCCACCCGACCCGCACCCGCGCCGGATGCTGCATGTTCTACGCGATCCGCCCGACCGAGGCATGCGGGACGTGCCCACGCACCCCGGACGCCGAACGCCTGCGCAGGATCGGCTAGTTCACCGATTGCGGCGGTGAATCCGCCGCCGACAGGAACTGCGTCGCCGCCAGCTCCGCGTACAGCGGGTCCGCGCCCACGAGTTCACGGTGCGTGCCCACCGCGCGGACCCGCCCCGCGTCCATGACGACGATCCGGTCCGCCGTCGTCACCGTCGACAGCCGGTGCGCGACGACGAGCACGGTCGTCGAACGGGCCACATCGGCGACGGTGTCCCGCAGCGCCGCCTCGTTCACCGCGTCCAGCTGGGACGTCGCCTCGTCCAGCATCAGCAGCCGGGGCCGCCGCAGCAACGCCCGTGCGATCGCCACCCGTTGACGCTCGCCGCCGGACAGCTTCGTCCCCCGATGGCCGACCAGCGTCTCCAGACCCTGGGGGAGCCGCCCGACCAGCCCGTCCAGCCGGGTCGTCTTCAGCACCCGCCGTACGGAGTCGTCGTCCGCGTCCGGGTTGCCGAGCAGGAGGTTGTCCAGCAGGGAGCCCGACAACACCGGCGCGTCCTGCTCCACGTACCCGATGGCCGACCGGAGTTCGGACAGGTCCCAGTCCGCGAGCGGGCGGCCGTCCAGGGTGACCACGCCGTCCTCGGGGTCGTAGAACCGCTCGATCAGCGAGAACACCGTCGTCTTCCCCGCGCCCGACGGGCCGACGAACGCCGTCATCCCGCGCGGCGGCACGGCGAACGTCACGCCGTGGTGGACGAACGGCAGGTCGTCGGCGTACCGGAAGCGGACGTCCGCGAAGGCGACCGAGGCCGGCCGCGCGTCGGACGCGGGCAGCGGGGCCGGACGGGACACCGGCTCGGCGGGCAGCGCCAGGGCCTCCTGGATACGGGTCAGGGCCGCCGAACCCGTCTGGTACTGGGCGACCGCGCCCACCAACTGCTGGATGGGCGACATCAGATAGAACACGTACAGCAGGAACGCCACCAGCGTCCCGATCCCGATCGCCCCCGTCGCCACCCGCGCCCCGCCCACCGCGAGGACCGTGATGAACGCGACCTGGATCGCGAGCCCCGCCGTGTTCCCGGCCGCCGCCGACCACATCGCGGCCCGCACGCTCTGCCGCCACGACTCCTCCGCCGCCGCGTGCAGCGCCCTCTCCTCACGGTGCTCCGCCCCCGACGCCTTCACCGTCCGCAGCGCCCCCAGCACCCGCTCCAGCGAGGCCCCCATCACCCCGACCGCGTCCTGCGCCCTGCGGCTGGCCCGGTTGATGCGCGGCACGATCAGCCCGATCACCAGCGCCGTGCACACCACCACCCCCAGCGTCACCGCCAGGAGCACCGGGTCCACGAACCCCATCATCACGACCGTCGCCACCAGCGTGAGCCCGCCCGTCCCGAGCCCCACCAGCGAGTCCGTCGTCACCTCCCGCAGCAGCGTCGTGTCCGACGTGATCCGCGCCATCAGATCACCCGGCTCGGTCCGGTCCACCGCCGTGATCCGCAGCCGCAGCAGGTACGACGACAACGCCTTGCGCGCCCCGAGCACCACCGACTCGGCGGTCCGCCGCAGCACGTACGAACCCAGCCCGCCCAGCACGGCGTTGAGCACCACCAGCGCCGTCATCAGAGCCAACGCGCCGCCGATCGGCCGGTCGTGGGACAGGTCGGCTATCAACTCCCGCGCCACGAGCGGCAGAAGCAGCCCCGCCGCCCCCGTCAGCAGCGAGAGCACGGCCCCGGCGAACAAGGTCCGGCGATGCGGCCGGACGTACCCGAGAAGAAGCCGCCAGGGCGGGGTGGTCTGCTGCACGTCGCTCCTCGGTTCACGGGACACCCACCCAGGCTACGGTGGCGCGATGTCGTGCCGGGGGTGATCACGGGCGCGTAGGGTCGGGGGTGGGACGGAGTCGCCGAAGAAAGGGCAGCCCCATGGCACAGGAAGTGCGCGGAGTGATCGCGCCGGGCAAGGACGAGCCGGTACGGGTCGAGACGATCGTCATCCCCGATCCGGGGCCCGGGGAGGCCGTCGTCCAGATCCAGGCGTGCGGGGTCTGCCACACCGACCTGCACTACAAGCAGGGCGGGATCAACGACGAGTTCCCGTTCCTCCTCGGGCACGAGGCGGCGGGGATCGTGGAGTCGGTCGGGGAGGGCGTGACCGATGTCGCTCCCGGTGACTTCGTGATCCTCAACTGGCGTGCGGTGTGCGGGAACTGCCGGGCCTGTCTGCGCGGGCGGCAGTGGTACTGCTTCAACACCCACAACGCCAAGCAGAAGATGACCCTCGCCTCGACGGGCCAGGAGCTGTCGCCGGCGCTGGGGATCGGCGCGTTCGCGGAGAAGACCCTCGTCGCCGCCGGCCAGTGCACGAAGGTCGACCCGTCGGTGTCCCCGGCCGTCGCCGGGCTGCTGGGCTGCGGCGTGATGGCCGGGATCGGCGCCGCGATCAACACCGGGAACGTGGGCCGTGGTGACACGGTCGCCGTGATCGGCTGCGGCGGTGTCGGTGACGCGGCCATCGCGGGGGCGAGCCTCGCCGGCGCCGCGAAGGTCATCGCCGTCGACATCGACGAACGCAAGCTCGCCACGGCCCGGAAACTCGGCGCCACCCACACCGTCAACTCGAAGGAGACGGACGCCGTCGAGGCGATCCAGGAACTGACGGGCGGGTTCGGGGCGGACGTCGTGATCGAGGCGGTGGGGCGGCCGGAGACGTACAAGCAGGCGTTCTACGCAAGGGACTTGGCGGGGACGGTCGTCCTCGTCGGTGTCCCGACACCGGAGATGAAGCTCGAACTCCCGCTGCTGGACGTCTTCGGGCGAGGCGGTTCGCTGAAGTCGTCGTGGTACGGGGACTGCCTGCCCTCGCGGGACTTCCCGATGCTCATCGACCTCCACCTCCAAGGGCGCCTGCCGCTCGACGCGTTCGTCACCGAGACCATCCAACTCGACCAGGTTGAGCAGGCGTTCGAGCGCATGCACCACGGCGACGTCCTGCGCTCGGTCGTGGTCCTCTGATGGCCGCGCGCATCGAACGCCTCGTCACGTCCGGGCAGTTCAGCCTCGACGGGGGCACCTGGGACGTCGACAACAACGTCTGGATCGTGGGCGACGACCATGAGGTGATCGTCATCGACGCCGCGCACGACGCCCGGGCGATCGCGGACGCGGTCGGGGACCGTCGGTTGACGGCGATCGTCTGCACCCACGCCCACAACGACCACGTCAACGCGGCCCCCGCCCTCGCCGAACTGACCGGCGCCCGGATCTGGCTGCACCCGGACGACCTTCCCCTGTGGAAGCTCGCCCACCCCGACCGCGACCCCGACGAGCACCTCGCCGACGGCCAGGTCATCGAGGCCGCCGGAGCCGACCTGCGGGTCATCCACACCCCGGGACACGCCCCGGGCGCGGTCTGCCTGTACGACCCCGCGCTGGGCGCCGTCTTCACGGGCGACACCCTCTTCGCGGGCGGACCCGGCGCCACCGGGCGGTCGTACAGCCACTTCCCCACCATCATCGACTCGATCCGCGACCGGCTCCTGGCGCTGCCCGCCGAGACGCGGGTGCTGACCGGACACGGCGACGAGACGACGATCGGGGCCGAGGTGCCGCACCTGGAGGAGTGGATCGCCCGAGGTCACTGACCTTCCCGGCTGACCTTCCCGGCGGAAACTCCGGACGCGCCGTAAAAGGCGACAGAAGGTGTCCGGTTTCTCGGGAACCCTCGTCCACATGAGAGAGAACGAGAAGCCGGGCCCCCTTCTGCACGGCAAGGTCGCCCTGGTCGCCGGCGCCACCCGAGGCGCCGGCCGGGGGATCGCCGTAGAGCTGGGCGCCGCCGGAGCCACCGTCTACGTCACCGGCCGCAGTACCCGCGGCCGGCGCTCCGAGTACGACCGCCCCGAGACCATCGAGGACACCGCCGACCTCGTCACCGAGGCGGGCGGCCGGGGGATCGCCGTCCCCACCGACCATCTGGTCCCGGCGCAGGTGGAGGCGCTCGTCGAGCGGATCGACGCCGAACAGGGCCGCCTGGACGTCCTGGTGAACGACATCTGGGGCGCCGAGAACCTCGTCGAGTGGGACACCCCGATGTGGGAGCACGACCTCGACAAGGGGCTGCGTGTCCTGCGACTCGCCGTCGACACCCACGCGATCACCAGCCGCCACGCCCTGCCGCTCCTGCTGCGCCGCCCCGGCGGCCTGGTCGTCGAGATGACCGACGGCACGGCCGACTACAACCGCGACAACTACCGCGTGAACTACTACTACGACCTCGCCAAAACGGCCGTCCTGCGCATGGGATTCGCCCTCGGCCACGAACTCGCCCCGCGCGGCGCGACCGCCCTCGTCCTCACCCCGGGCTGGATGCGCTCCGAGATCATGCTGGAGCACTACGGCGTCCGCGAGGACAACTGGCGCGACGCCCTGGAGAAGGTCCCGCACTTCGCGATCTCCGAGACGACCCGCTACGTCGGCCGCGCGGTCGCCGCCCTGGCCGCCGACCCCGACGTCTCCCGGTTCAACGGCCACTCGCTGTCCAGCGGGGGACTGGCCCAGGAGTACGGCTTCACCGATCTCGACGGGAGCCGCCCCGACGCCTGGCGCTACCTGGTGGAAGTCCAGGACGCGGGGAAACCGGCGGATGTGTCCGGGTATCGGTGATGCCGTAGCCGACTGAGGGAAAGTTCACCTGATACCTCCGAGGATGCCCCGGCCTTCAGGCCGGGGAGGAATCGGACCCCTGCGGAGCGGGGCGAGGAAGGAACGATCGCCGTCAGGGCGATTGGTCGTTGCCATCCACTGTGGCGTGAGCGGCCTCAAGTATGTGGACGATCTCCGAGTTGAGGGACCGGTGCTCGCGCTGAGCGTGGTCGCGGAGCCAGTCACGGAGTTCTTCGGGGAGGCGGAGCGTGATCCGTACTTCGTTGTCCATGGTGCTATTAAGGAGGCATGGCGACACCATTGAAAGTCGACAGTACCGGGCGCGCCCGGTACACCTACCGGCTCCGAGTGTCGTCGGCCGCGCTCGCCGGACTCGATGCCGAGTGGGCGCGCTGCCGGTGGA